>DATJIZ010000431.1:0-5334 GCA_035492735.1 Gemmatimonadaceae bacterium
CTGCACGAGGAGAACGCGCGGCTGCGCGAGACGATCCAGTCGCGCTACGAGATCGTCGGAAAATCGTACGCGATCCGATCCGTGATCGACAAGATCGAACGCGTCGCCAAGACGCCGGCGCGCGTCCTGATCACCGGCGAGAACGGCACAGGCAAGGAGCTGGTGGCGCGGGCGATTCACGCGCAGTCCACGCGCGCCGGCGGACCCTTCGTGGAGGTGAACTGCGCGGCGATCCCGAGTGAGCTGATCGAAAGTGAGCTGTTCGGTCACATGAAGGGTTCGTTCACCGGCGCGGTGGCCGATCGCGCCGGCAAGTTCGAGCAGGCGCATGGCGGCACGCTGTTCCTCGACGAAGTCGGCGACATGAGCCTCGCGGCTCAGGCCAAGGTCCTGCGCGTGCTGCAGGACGGCGTCGTGACGCGCATCGGCGGATCGAAGCCGGTCGAGGTGGACGTGCGCGTGCTCGCCGCGACCAACAAGCGGCTCGAGACCGAGATCGCCGAGGGGCGGTTTCGCGAGGATCTGTACTATCGGCTCAACGTCGTGCCGATCAACGTGCCGCCGCTGCGCGAGCGCCGCGAGGACATCCCGCTGCTCGTCGCGCACTTCGTGAACGTGCTGACGCGGGTCGACGGGATGGCGCCGCGAACGATGGCGCCCGAAGCGGTGCAGCGGCTGTCGCAGCTGGACTGGCCGGGCAACGTCCGCGAGCTGCGGAACACGATTGAGCGTTTGCTCATTCTCTCGTCGGGCACGCGAATCGCCGCCGACGACGTGGCGCGTCTCGTCGGCACGCGCGACACCGAGCAGGCGGGGCTCGGCTCGCTGCTCGATTGCAAGACGTTCGAGGATTTCAAGCACGCGGCGGAGCGGGCCTTTCTGCTCGCCAAGCTCCGCGAGTTCGACTGGAACGTATCGGAGACGGCCCGCGCGCTCGACATGCCGCGGTCGAACCTCTACAAGAAGATCGAGCGCTACGGTCTCACCAGGGAGAGCGTCGGCTGATGGCGGATCGCGATTGGGACAAAGAGCTGGCCAAAGTCGACAAGCAGCTCGCGTCGTTGTCGGACGAGAAGCTGCTCAAGCCTGACCCGCCGAGCCGCAAGGCGCCAGCCGGCCCGCAGCCACCGCCGGGCAGGGCTGCCGTCGCCGAACCCAAGCCCGAGCGCAAGACCACGTCGTTCGGCGTCTACGGCCGACTCCTGCTGTCGCTGGCTGCCGGCGTCTGCATGGTGGCCTGGCCGTACGAGGCGCGCTGCGGGGTTGGCCTGGCCGGCTATCTTGCGGCAGTGGGCGTCGTCACCGCGTCGGGCGTCTGGAGCGCGGTGTGGACCTTCCGGCATCGCGCGCCGCGCGCCCACATGCTCGCACTGCTGCTCATGCTGTGGGGGCTCACCCTTGCGGCCATCGAGGTGCTGCCGCGTGTCGGCTACGCGATTCCCACGGACAAGCACCCGGCTGCATGGACCTGCACCAACCCTGTATCGACGAAGCCATGAAAACGTTCAAGAACTTCATCGGCGGCGACTGGACGCCGCCGATTGGTGGTGAGTACTTCGAGAATCTCAATCCGGCCGACACCTCGGACGTGATCGGCCGATTTCCGCTCTCCGGAGCGGCCGACGTCGAGCGCGCGGTGGAATCCGCGCAGCGCGGCTTCGACGTATGGCGGCGTACGCCGGCACCGGTGCGCGGCGACGTGCTGCGCCGCGTCGGCGATCTCCTGACGGCGCGCAAGGACGAGATCGCGGACCTCATGACGCGCGAGATGGGCAAGCCGCTCGCCGAAACGCGCGGCGACGTGCAGGAAGGGATCGACACAGCCTACTACGCGGCGAGCGAAGGCCGGCGGCTGTTCGGGCACACGGTGCCGAGCGAACTGCGCAACAAGTGGGCGATGAGCTTTCGCCGCCCGATCGGCGTCGCGGGCATCGTCACGCCGTTCAACTTTCCGCTCGCCATTCCGACGTGGAAGATGTTTCCGGCACTGGTGTGTGGGAACGCGTGCATCTTCAAGCCGGCCGAAGACGTGCCGCACACCGGTCACGTACTCGTCGAGATACTGGTCGAGGCCGGCCTACCGCCGGAAGTGATCCAGCTCGTGCACGGCGTGGGTGAAGCGGCCGGAGCGGCGATCATCAACCATCCGCTGATTCCGCTCATCTCGTTCACGGGCTCGACCGATACGGGCCGCATCGTCGGCGAGATCTGCGGCCGCATGCACAAGCGGCTGTCGCTCGAGATGGGCGGCAAGAACGCGATGGTCGTGCTCGACGACGCGAATCTCGACCTGGCTCTCGACGGGCTCGTGTGGGGCGCCTTTGGAACGACCGGCCAACGCTGTACGGCGACCAGCCGTCTCATCGTGCAGGAGGGTGTGCACGACGAATTCCTCAGCCGGCTCGTCGATCGCGCGCGCACGCTTCGGCTCGGCGACGGACGCAAGGAAGGCACGGACGTGGGGCCGCTCGTCAACGAAGGTGCCGTGGAGAAAGTCGAGCGCTACATCGACATCGGGCAGGGCGAAGGCGCCGATCTCCTCTGTGGCGGGCGACGGGCGGAGGGCGACGGTCTCGACCGCGGCTTCTTCTTCGAGCCGACGATCTTCGCGCGCGTGCGCGCGGGCATGCGGCTCGAGCAGGAGGAGATCTTTGGTCCAGTACTCTCCGTGATCCGTGTGCGGACCGTCGATGAGGCATTCGCTGTGAATAACGACGTTCGGTACGGGTTGTCGTCGTCGGTGTACACGCGCGATGTGAACGTTGCCATGCGGGCTCTGAACGAGCTCGACACGGGCATCACGTACATCAACGCCCCGACGATCGGCGCGGAGGCACATCTACCCTTCGGGGGCGTAAAACAGACGGGGAACGGGCATCGGGAAGGCGGATGGGAAGTCTACGAATTCTTTTCCGAGACCAAGGTCGGGTATCTGGATTTTTCGGGGGCATTGCAGCGGGCGCAGATCGACACGTACCTGGGAACGCCGGATTGACGGGCCGTGGCGTCTAGCCAGCCCGGCTCCGTCCGGTTATCTCAAGGTCGCGGCGGTCGTCTCCGTTGCGGGAGTGCGGTGAGAGGTCATGGGGTCCAACGAGTCAATTTCGCTTCCAGTTGGTGATCAAGGCGTCGACGGCGCTGCCGGCATGCCGCCGCGCTCGATCACACCGCAGCAGCGTGTCGAGGCGCTCCGCGAGCTGAACCGCGGTCGCTCGAAGCTCGGCTTTTTGTGGGAATGGACAAAGATCTTTCAGATGTCCGTCCTGCTGTTCCTGCTGATCCGCACTTTCCTCGTCGAAGCGTTCAAGATTCCGAGCGGCAGCATGGAGAACACGCTGCAGGTGGGCGATTTCCTGCTCGTGAACAAGCTGGTGTACGGCGCGGAAGTACCGTTCACGCACAAGCGGCTGCCGCGCCTGCGCGAGCCGCGCGACGGCGATGTGATCGTGTTCGAGTGGCCGGAAGATCCGACCAAGAACTTCGTGAAACGCCTGGTTGGTGTGCCCGGCGACACGCTGGAAATGCGAGACGCGACACTGATCCGAAACGGTGCGCCGCTCGCCGAACGGTACGTCGAGCACACGGAGCCGGACATGGACCCGGCGCCCGAAGATTTTCGATGGCAGCGCGACTACCTTGTGAAGACCGCCGCGGCGGCTTCAGGTTATCATCCGTCACGTAACAACTGGGGACCGTTGATCGTCCCAAAAGGGAACTACTTCGTCCTCGGCGACAATCGGGACAACTCGCTCGATAGTCGCTACTGGGGTTTCGTGCCGGATTCGCTGCTCAAAGGTCGACCATTCGTGATCTATTACAGCTACTCTCCGGATTCAGCGGACCACAGTTTCGCATGGCTCACGCACATCCGCTGGACGCGGCTCGGTGAGCGAATCCGATAGATGCGTATGGCCGCTACCGGCAACAAAAAAACGTCGTACGAGGAAGGCTCCCTCGACCAGTATCTTCGAGACATCAGCGCCTATCCGCTGATCTCGCGGGACGAGGAAGTGCGGCTGGCGCAGAACATCCGCGTCGGCGACCAGGAGTCGCTCGACAAGCTCGTGCGCTCGAACCTCCGGTTCGTCGTGTCGGTTGCCAAGAAGTATCAGAATCAGGGCGTGTCGCTCTCCGACCTGATCAAGGAAGGCAATCTCGGCCTGATTCGCGCCGCTCACAAATTTGACGAGACGAAGGGCATCAAGTTCATCTCGTACGCGGTGTGGTGGATTCGCCAGGCCATCTTGCAGGCGCTCGCCGAACAGTCGCGCATCGTTCGCGTCCCGCTCAACCGGGCCGGTACGCTGCATCGCATCGGCAAGCGGGCCAACGCGCTGCTCCAGGAGCTGGGTCGCGATCCCACCCACGAGGAGATCGCGCACGGCATGGACATCACCGAGGAAGAAGTCGCCAAGACGATGGCGATCTCGCAGACGCATCTGTCGCTCGATGCGCCGCTCGCGCCCGGTGAAGACAACAAGCTGCTGGACTATCTGCCCGATACGCTGAACCCGACGCCCGATGAGCAGACCTTCGAAAAGGCGCTCACCGAGTCGATCGAGGAAGCGCTGTCGCACCTCAAAGAGCGCGAGTCCAAGATCCTTCGCCTCTACTTCGGCCTCGACGGCAGCGAGCCGATGACCCTCGAGGAGATCGGCGCGCTGCTCGGCATCACGCGCGAGCGCGTGCGCCAAATCAAGGAGAAAGCGCTCTCGCGGCTGCGTCACGTCTCGCGGGCGCGGGCACTGGAGTCGTATCTGGGCTGAGTCGAACGGCGAGTTGCGAAACTGAAACGGCGCCCGAAGTGGATTCGAATCCACTTCGGGCGCGTTCGTTGAGAGCTCTCAGAAGGTCGCGTGCAAGTGCGTAACGGTCGTGTCACGCGGGCGAAGCGGGACCGTCATGTACGGCCGCCGGCCGTTACGTGTCCGTTACATGACGTTGCGAAGTTGGTTGCACATGCGGGCGAACGTTCTTCCACGTGCGGCAGAGAACGTTTTTGCTGGGCCACCATCACGTTGGAGCGAATCGTGACGCATTCTTTCGGTCGGATCGCCGCTGTGGCAGCGCTGACGGCAGCGGTGCTGGGCGCAGCCGGGTGCAGTTCGGGCGCGTCGAAGGGCGCCGCCGACACCAGCCATACCACGTCGAGCGGCGGCGTGGCGCTGACAGGCGCCGGTGCCACTTTCCCGTATCCGATCTACAACAAGTGGTTCAGCGACTACGCCGCCAAGACCGGCGTAAAGATCAACTACCAGGACATCGGCTCGGGTGGCGGAATCCGTCAGCTCTCGGAGCAGACCGTCGATTTCGGCGCGTCGGATGCGCCGATGA
>DATJIZ010000432.1:0-12232 GCA_035492735.1 Gemmatimonadaceae bacterium
CGATTTAGCGCACACTTAATCGAGTCCGACCCCCGATTAGAGCATACTCACGGCACGGCCATCCCCATGGCGTGGTAGCCTTTGTCGACGTACACCGTGTTGCCCGTGATGGCGCTGGCGAGCGGAGAGCTCAGGAATGCCGCGACCCGGCCGACTTCCTCGGCGGCGAGCGGCTCGGTCAGGGGCGCGTGCTTGGACACGTACTCGACCATCTTCTCGATGATGCCGATCGCGCTCGCCGCGCGCGACGCGAGCGGCCCCGCCGAGATCGTGTTCACCCGGCAGCCGTACGCCCGCCCCGCCTCGAACGCCAGCGTGCGCGTGTCGCTCTCCAGCGCCGCCTTGGCCGACGACATCCCGCCGCCGTACCCCGGGATGACCCGCTCACTGGCCAGATAGGTCAGCGACAGGAACGAGCCCCTCGGCCGCATCAAGGGGCCAAGCCGCTGCACCATCGACACGAGCGAATACGCGCTCGCGCTCACCGCCTCCAGATACCCGCGCCGGCTCACCTCGATGAGCGGCTTCTTCACCTCGGGGCCGTTCGCCAGCGAGTGGACCACGATGTCGATCGGTGCGTCTCCGAAGTCCGAAACGAGTCGCTGCGCCAGCCCGCCGATGGAGCAGTCCCCGACATCCTTGTATCGCTTGCTCGACCGCACGTCTTCGGGAATTTCGTCGTAGCTGTCGTAGACCGCGTCGAGCGGGTAGATCTTTTCGAAGGTCAAGAGCGCACCGGACGCGAGCTGGCGCGATTCGTCGAGCTTTCCGCGTTCCAGCAGGTTCAGAAAAATGTTGAGCGCTGGCGGCCACGTGCCGACGCAGATGCTGGCTCCCGCCTCGGCGAGCGCCTTGGCGATCGCAAAGCCGAACCCCGCGTCATCCGCCACCCCGGCCACGAGGGCTCGCTTACCGGTGAGATCGATCTTGAGCATACGCAATGATAGCCGAATCCGGCGGGCTCGGCCGGCCCTCGAGGGACGCCGGAGTCAGGACCGGCCTCGGCACGCATCGTGTAAGATCCCCGAGACGTGACCATGTCAGCCCGCGACGCTGCATCCGACCGGGTGGTGGCCGACTTGCTCGCTGCCACACCAGGGCCGTCGTTCGCGCGCGGTCTCTGGCGCATCGCTGCCGCCGACGTGTCGAGCGACAACCGCGTCAGTCTGCTCCGCGACGGACCGGCGACGTTCGAGGCGATGCTCAGCCTCATCGGGTCGGCGCGCGTGTCCGTGGCGCTCGAGAGCTACATCTTCCGCTCGGACGACGTCGGCGAGCGATTCGGCAACGCGCTCATCGCGGCGGTCGCCCGCGGCGTGAGCGTTCGGCTGATTCGCGACTGGATCGGCGGTCGCGGGACCTCGCACAAGTTCCTCAAGCAGCTTCAGCGTGGCGGCGTCGAGATCGCCGTCTTCAACCCGATCGGCTTCCGACCTTGGCTGGGAATCGTGCCACGGGATCACCGCAAGCTGCTCGTCGTGGATGGACGCGTGGGGATCACGGGCGGTGTCGGCATCGGCCGCGAGTGGACGACGGGCATCCACAAGCTGCATCGCTCGCGGTGGCGTGATACCGCCGTGCAGATCGAGGGTCCCGCGGCTCGAGACATGATGCAGGCCTTCGACCACATGTGGCGTCGCACGACGGGGCACGAGCGGCGCGGTTCGCACCGCTTTCTGCGCCGACCCGCGCGCGGCGCGCACCTCGATCCCGAGACGGACACGCCCGCCCTCGTCGGTATCGTCGAAGGCGAGCCGCTCCGCCTCCGCGTGTCGCGGGCGCTGCAGATCCAGGCAATCTCCGCGCGGCGCTCGATCTGGATCGCGACGGCGTACTTCACGCCGTCGCCATCGGAGGTCGAAGCGCTCAACGGCGCCGCGCGCGACGGTGTCGATGTCCGGATCCTGCTGCCGAGGCGAAACGATCACCCCTGGGTCTCGCTGCTCGCGCGGCGCTACTACCGCCGCCTCCTCACGAACGGTGTGCGCATCTGGGAGTGGCAGGGCGAGATGATGCACGCCAAGTGGAGCGTCGTGGACGGGCGATGGGTGCGCGTCGGCTCGACCGATTTCAACCCCCTCGGCGTCGCGATCAACTACGAGCTCGATGCCGTGATCGACGACCCGAAGCTCGGCATGGAAGCCGAGCGAATGTTTCTGGCCGATCTCGATGATTCCCGTGAAGTCACGCTCTGACGCGCTTCGCAGCGCACTCGTCGTCGCCGCGATGTGCGCGGCGCCCGTTGCGTCATCCGTCGCGCAGTCCACCACTGGCAGCCAGCGACCGCTCTTCACCTGGCGCGACGGCGTGCTGGCCGGCGCCTTCGTCGTCGCGACTCGCGCCGCTCGGCCGTTCGACAAACGGGCTGCAGAGGCGTTACAACGCCCGGAGCGTCAACGCCGCTGGATCTTTCAGGAAGGTTCTGCGATCGTGCGCACGATTGCCGTTCCCGGCGCGCCGATCATCGGGACCACGATGTACGCCGTGGGCCGACTGTCCCACGATGAACGGCTTGCCGAAGTCGGGCTGCATGGCACCGAGGCGCTGTTTGCGGGCGAGCTCGTGGGCAGTGTGCTCAAGGATTTGTTCGGTCGGGCGCGGCCGTACGTCGATACGACGGGACCAAACCCGGACGACTGGCAGCTCCTGCGTGGGCTCAGGCGCGGGTCGGACTACCAGTCGTACCCTTCAGGTCACACGGTTGCGGCATTCACCGCCGCGGCGGCCGTCAGCACGGAGACAAGCGTCTGGTGGCCGGTGGCAACGTACACGCTGATCGGTCCTGCCCTCTACGTAGGCGCCGCCGCCGTCGGCGTGTCGCGGATGTACAACAATCGCCACTGGGCCAGCGACGTCATTCTTGGCGCCGCGATCGGTACCTTCGCCGGAATCAAGGTCGTACGCTATCATCGTACGCATCCCGGCAACCGCATCGATCGATGGCTGCTGAACGCGTCATGGTCTCCCGGAGACGGACGGATCAGTCTTTCCGCGATTCCGATCCCGTAACGGTCGCGTCATGAAGCCCGGCATCATCGTGATGTCGGAGCTGCGCGGCGTGCTCGCCGACCGCGTGCGCGAAATCCAGGAGCGATTCGATCCGCGGATGGCCGCCGAGCTCCCGCCGCACATCACCATCACCGGCTCGTCCGGGATGGGACCGATCTCACCCGATACCACGAACGCCGAGCTCCAAGTGGCCCTCGAGCGCGTGGCCGTCGAGACCCAGCCGTTCAGCGTTCGCCTCGAGCCGCCAATGCGATTCATGCAGAGCCTCGTCGTCGTGATGAACGTCGAACCCAACGGACCCATTCGAGCCTTGCACGAGCGCATCAAGTCGAGCGGCCTGGCGTACGAGGCGCCGCGGTTCACGTTCACACCGCACTGCACACTCAGCTTCTATCCGGAGCTCTCGCCGGGGCAACTACGAGAGCTGCTGCGAGTCCGCATCGACGAGCCCGTTGCGATCGGCTCGATCCAGGCGTACCGCGCCGTCACGCTCACTCGCACCAAGAAAGTCGTCGATCTGCCGCTCACCGGTCGCGCCTCATGACCGATTCCGCGCCGCCAGCGCGCTCGGGCACCCTGGCTCCGCCGAAGATCCTCGCCGAGATCGAATCCGACGCGTCCGCCGCGACCGGATCGGCCTTCGCGCATCTGGCGGCCGAGTACTTCGACCAAACGCGCGACCGTGCAGGCACCGTGTCGACGCCCCCGGCGCCCTCCGCGCTCGCCGAACGCTTCGACGAGCCGCTGCCGCGATCCGGCCAACCGATCGAAGCGGTGATCGATCGGCTCCGCTCGGAGATCATTCCCAGCTCCAACCATCTGTGGCATCCACGCTACGTGGGCCACCAGATCGCCGGGCCACTGCCCGCGGCGGTGTGGACCGAATCGGTCACGGCGTCGCTCAATCAGTCGCTCGCTGTCTTCGAGATGTCACCCGTCGGCACGGTGCTCGAGCATCGCGTGATCGGCTGGATGTGCGAGCTCGCCGGATTTCCGCGCGGAAGCGGCGGCACGATGACGAGCGGCGGCACGGAGGCGACCTTCACGGGCTTGCTCGCCGCCCGCGGCGCGGCGTTGCCTGATGCATGGATGAACGGCGTCGACTCGGAACCGCCGCTCCTCGTCTGCGGCGAGCACGCGCACTACGCCGTCACTCGCGCAGCGGGCGAATTGGGGCTCGGGATGCGCAACGTGCGCGTGGCCCCCTCGCACGACTTTCGCATGGACCCTGCCGCGCTCGACTCGGCGCTCGTCGAAATCGCGGCCTCGGGCAGGCGAACGATGGCCGTCGTCGCGACCGCGGGTTCCACGGCGACCGGATCGTTCGACGACCTCGACGCGATCGCATCGATCTGCGAGCGCCGTGGCGTGTGGCTGCACGTCGACGCGGCGCACGGCGGCTCGGCGCTGCTCTCCGCACGCCACCGCGCGCAACTCCGCGGCATCGAGCGTGCCCGATCGATCGCCTGGGATCCGCACAAGATGATGCTCCTGCCGTCGCAAGCCGGGATGCTCCTCGTGCGCGACGAGCGCGACCTCGACGCCGCCTTCTCGCAGCGCGCACCCTACCTCTTTCACGGCGCGGTCGGCGATCGCGCGTGGGACCAGGGCACACGAAGCTTTCTCTGCTCACGACGCGCCGACGTGCTCAAGCTCTGGGTGGCGCTGCAGCGCCACGGCGCCGACGCCCTGGGCGAGCTCTACGACTACTTCTGCGCCCTCACGCGCTACACGTGGGAGGAGATCGGGGCGCGCGATGACTTCGAGGCGCTGCACGAGCCCGAGGGTGACATCCTCTGCTTCCGCTATGTCGGCGACCGAACGCTCGGTCCCGACGCCGTCGACGCCGTCAACCGCGAGCTTCGCGAGCGTTACAACCAATCCGGCGCCGGCTGGATCACCGGTACCGTGCTTGGCGGCCGGCGCGTGCTGCGCGTGACACTGATGAATCCACGCACGAACCAATCGGACATCTGCGCGATTCTCGACGGCCTCGCCGCCGTCGGGCGCGAAATCATCGGGTGACTCGGCCGCGCGCTACAACGCCTTCTTGATTGCGGCGTCGAGGTCCTGTTTCCCGCCGAGCCCCGTGTACACGACCTTCCCGGCCTTGTCGATGACCACGACGTACGAGGTCGCGGGCGCATCGTAGGCGCCGGTGGCGTTGCCCTTGGTGTCGAAGTACTGATCACCGGGCAGGCCGTGCTTGGCGACGAACGCCTTCACACGCGCCGGGTTCTCGTTCACCGACACCGCGACGCCGACAAACTTCACCCGGCCGCCGTACTTCTTGGCGACCTCGAGAAGCGTCGGCTCGAGCTCCTGGCAGTTGGGACACCACGTCGCCCAGAACTCGATCAGCATGGGCGTCTTCCCGATGTACTGCGCGAGATCCGCTTCCTTGCCATCGAGCGTGAAGACCTTGGCAGGCGGCGCCGTGCTTCCCACCTCGAGTCCGAGATCCTGCGCGCGCGCCGCATTCGGCGTCGCGCCGAGAATGATCAGAGACAGAGCGGTGGTCGCAACGAGGACTCTCATATGATCAGTTGACCCATCTTGACGAGATAGTATTCCGCGACACCAACCATGACGAGCGCGAACACTCGCTTGACCCACACCATCCACGTGCCGGCGCGTGGCAGCCGCACGATCTCACCGGACGACACTCCGACCACCACGAGGAGCGTGCACATTCCGAGCGAGAACACGAACAAATAGACGAATCCCAGCGCCGCACTCTTCGTGGTCGCGACCCAGGTCAACACCGCAGCCATCACCGGAGCCGAACAGGGCGCGGCCACCAGCCCGGAGAGCGCGCCCATGGTGAACGCGCCGGACAGCCGCCCCCTCGAGCCCGTCGTGCTCGCCCACTCGAGCGTCGTACGCGGCAGGCGCACCGGCAGCACGTCCAGCATTGCCATGGCCGCCAGCAACAGGACGTTGGCCATCGCGAAGTACAGCCAGGGATTCGTACTCACCGAACCGAACAACGTTCCCGTCATTCCGGCGAACAGGCCTAGCGCCGAGTAAACCAACGCCAGGCCGATCACGTAGGCAAAGGTGAGGGCCACCGGACGCCACTTGCTGCGGCGCGCGGTCCCCTCGCTCACGGCCGTGCCGCCCACGATGGCCGCCGTAATCGGGATCATCGGATAGATGCACGGCGTGAGGCTCGTCAGGACCCCGCCGACGAACACGAACGGGATCGCCCTGAGAGGGTTGCCGGAGAGATTGGGCAAAAAGGTGGTCAAGTCCACGCTCGGATCTTAACGCCCGACCGCAAGCCGGCGTCAGTTTCGTTGGGAACGGGAGGAAGCATGATGAAGAACGCACTTGGTGAAGTACTCGTCAGCGTCTCCTTGGCAATACTCGGCGCGGCGACAGGGTTCCCGCCGCGCATTGGCGCACAGGTCCAACGGCCGATGCCGCCTCGCTCCGCGCCGCCGGACAGCGCGGGCATGGCCGGCATGACCGACGAGGCCATGGACATGCCCGCCGACGAGAACATGATGAAGCACATGCGCCTCACTCCGCCGCGTGCGGCGACGCACGCCGACACGGTGCGCGCAATGAAGCTCGCCGATGACCTCCGTCAGGCGATCGCGAAGTATCAGGACACGTCCGCGGCGGTGGCCGACGGATATCGAATGTTCGCCCCGAACATCAAGAACCAGCGCGTCTATCACTTCACGAACTACGGTCGCGCGTTCATGGCGGCGTTTCACTTCGATGCGACCAAGCCGACGTCGATTCTGTACAAGCGCGGCGATGATGGACGGCTGCATCTCGTCGGCGCGATGTACACGATGCCGAAGCGGGCGAGCCTCGATCGACTCGACGAACGGGTCCCGCTCGGCATCGCCCGCTGGCACGAGCACGTGAACTGGTGCGTGCCGCGCAAAGGCGAGGAGGCGCGCTTCACCGAGCATCGCAATGGCGCACCCGTGTTCGGACCCGAAAGCCCCATCGCGACGAAAGCCGAGTGCGACACCGTGGGCGGTCGGTTTTTCGAAAATCTGGGTGGCTGGATGGTGCACGCCAACGTGTACGAAGGTCACGACCTCGCGACCGTTTGGAGCGACGATCATCGGGGCGGCGGACACGGGCACCACATGTAAGGCAGCCAGAGAAAGTTGACAAAAGCAACCAGTTGGCCGACAATGGGTGCGTGCCATTGCCGGAGCAGCCATGCAGCCGATCGAGCAGCGCGCCAACGCCGTCCGCGACTTCAACCGCTTCTACACACGGCGCATCGGCGTACTCGGCGCGGGACATCTCGGAAGCCCCTTCTCACTCACCGAGGTGCGCGTGCTCTACGAGCTCGCACACCGCGACACACCCACGGCAACCGAGCTCGCCCGGGCGCTCGACCTCGACAAGGGATACCTGAGCCGCGCGCTGCGCCGCTTCCATCGGCTGGGCATCGTCACATCGGCCGTCCACGCCGGCGACCGCCGCCGAAAAGGGTTGCGACTCACCCCAAAGGGCGCTCGCGCCTTCGCGCCGCTCGATCGCCGAGCGTGCGACGAGATCGTCGGCATGCTCGCTCCGTTGCCGGCTGCCGAACAAACGCGGATCGTCGAGGCGATGAGCACGATTCGCGCGTCGCTCGACGCTCTTCGGTCGCCCGCCGAGCCGCCCGGCTACATCGTGCGATCGCACCAGCCCGGCGACATGGGCTGGGTCGTGCATCGCCACGGCGTTCTCTACAGCCAGGAGTACGGCTGGAACGATCGCTTCGAGGCGCTCGTCGCCCGGATCGTGGCGCAGTTTCTCGAGAACTTCGATCCCGCTCGCGAGCACTGCTGGATCGCCGAGCGCAACGGAGAGATCGTCGGCTCCATCTTCGTCGTGGCGAAATCGAGAACGGTTGCCAAGCTCAGGCTGCTGCTCGTCGAGCCGTCGGCCCGGGGGCTCGGCATCGGATCGCGTCTGGTCGATGAAGTGATCCAGTTCGCCCGGCGCGTGGGGTACAGGAAGATCGTGCTCTGGACGCAACGCGAGCTCACGTCGGCCCGCAGAATCTACAAGGCTGCCGGCTTCCGGCTCGTCGCGGAGGAAGATCACGAGATGTTCGGGGCGCCGACGCGCGCCGAAACGTGGGAGCTGCGGCTCCGCTAGATTTCGCGAACCCGAAACCGCTCATCGTTCGCGCCGCCCCCAAGCCGCGTATTTCCATCGCATCGCATGGCTCCTCCGTCGTTCATCTACGTCATGAAGGACCTGCGCAAGGTCGTCCCGCCGTCGCGGGAGATCTTGCGCGGCATCTGGCTCTCGTTCTATCACGGTGCCAAGATCGGCGTGCTCGGCGCGAACGGCGCCGGCAAGTCGTCGCTGCTCCGCATCATGGCCGGTGTCGATCATGATTTCCAAGGCGAGGCGTGGGCAGCCGAAGGCACCCGCGTCGGTTACCTGCCGCAGGAGCCACAGCTCGATCCCGCGCTCGACGTCAAAGGCAACGTCGAGCTCGCGGTCAAGTCGCAACGCGGCTTGCTCGAGGAATTCCAGAACATCTCGATGATGTTCGCCGAGCCGATGGACGACGCGGCGATGGAGAAGCTCCTGGCTCGGCAGGCGCGCGTGCAGGAGCAGATCGACGCGCACGACCTGTGGAACCTCGACAACAAGATCGAGATCGCGATGGACGCGCTCCGCCTGCCGGCGGCGGATGCCGGCGTCACGACTCTGTCGGGCGGCGAGCGGCGGCGCGTCGCGCTCTGCCGGGTGCTGCTCGAGGAGCCGGACATGCTACTCCTCGACGAGCCCACCAACCATCTCGACGCAGAGAGCGTCGCCTGGCTCGAGCGCTACCTGCACGATTTCGCCGGCACGGTGGTCGCCGTCACGCACGACCGCTACTTCCTGGACAACGTCGCCGGGTGGATCCTCGAGCTCGACCGCGGCTACGGAATTCCCTACGAAGGCAACTATTCGTCGTGGCTCGACCAGAAGCGCACGCGCCTGGCCCAGGAGGAGAAGACCGAGTCGGCGCGCCAGCGCACGCTCCAGCGTGAGCTCGAGTGGGTGCGCCTGGCGCCACGCGCGCGCCAGGCCAAGAGCAAGGCTCGCATTCAGAAATTCGAGGAGCTGGCGGCGCAGGAGACCACGGAGAAGATCCTCCAACACGAGATCGTGATTCCGCCGCCGCCCCGGCTTGGCAACGACGTCGTGCGGGCCCGCGATCTCCGCAAGGCGTTCGGTGAGACCCTGCTCTTCGACGGTCTGTCGTTCGACCTGCCGCGCGGTGGCATCGTCGGGATCATCGGGCCGAACGGCGCCGGCAAGACGACGCTGTTCCGGATGATCGTAGGACAGGAAGCGCCGGACGGCGGGACGCTCAAGGTCGGCGAGACCGTGCAGATCGCGTACACCGATCAGAATCGCACGCTGGACGGTGACAAGACGGCATGGCAGGAGATCTCCGGCGGCCAGGAGACGATCATGGTCGGCAAAAAGGAGCTCAACAGCCGCGCATACCTGTCGAGCTTCAACTTCAAGGGCACCGACCAGCAGAAGAAAGTCGGCCTGCTGTCGGGCGGCGAGCGCAATCGTCTCCATCTCGCGAAGACGCTCATGAGCGGCGGCAATCTGCTGCTCCTCGACGAGCCGACCAACGATCTCGACGTCGATACGCTCCGCGCGCTCGAGGATGCGCTGGTCGATTTCGCGGGTTGCGCCGTGGTCATCTCGCACGATCGCTGGTTCCTCGATCGCATTGCCACGCACATTCTCGCGTTCGAGGGGAACAGCGAGGCGGTGTGGCACGAGGGCAACTACCAATCGTACGTCGAGGATCTCAGAAAGCGAAAAGGCCCCGACGCAGACCAGCCACACCGAGTGGCATACAAGAAGCTCGTACGCGCGTAGCATGCTGCTCCACGCGCTGCTGCTGTCGCTGCTTCAGGCGGGTTCCGCCGTCGTGAAAGTCGACAGTCGCGAGCAGGGCCGCACGTTCTACGTCGACACCGATCGCCCGGAAATCCGGCACGCGCTGCGAGACGTCTCGGCCCCGGCGCCAGCTGGCCCGATCCCGTCGTGGCTTCCTCCGTATCCCGGCGCGATCGAGCGGCCACACGACGGATCCAAGGACCCAGTCGACTTCGGCGTCGTGGTGTACACCGCCGGCGCGCCGGCTGACGTCGTGTTCGCGCACTATGACTCGGTGATTCAGGCCGCGCGCGTGGCCGTGACGTACGTCAATCGCGAGCCAGGTCGCGGCGGCGCGATCGACGCCGAGGATGCGACGCACCAAGCCGTGGTCTCGGTCTCACCTGGCCCGGGCGCGACGGCCATCAGCGTCAACTGGCGACCGAAAGTGATCAGGCCGGTGCCACTCGCGAAATCAGCGCGGCTGGCGGCCGTCTGGTACGACGACGGACGCCAGATCCTGCGGCTGCGCGACCCCGCGACCGGCATGGAATACGAGCTTGGAATGGCGGCGATGCTCCGGTTCGCGCACTCGGAGGCGCTCGAACCGTCGGCACGAACCGACTTTCCGCCATGGCTGGCGTTCTATCCCGGCGCCAAGGTCATCGTTGCCAATGCACCGCCCGCCGGGTGGCAGCCGCGAGTCTTCACCGACATGCGCAGCTACAAGGTCGACATGGAATCGACCGCATCGGTAGCTGATGTCGCGGCGTTCTACCGCGAGACGATGGAGCGGAATGGTCTCACGATCGTGCGAGAAACCAAATCACAGGACTGGGCCTACAGCCTCGAGGCGAGATCGGCGGATCGGATGCACCAGGTCTATGTGAATGTGCTCAAGCGCGCGAAGACTACCGGCATCGAGCTGATGGATCACTACACGCTGCCGAGGTAAGGACGACGGGCGACGCAACCGCGCCGCCACGATCGTCCTGTCGCTCGACGCCAGTTCGACGATCTCCCTCCGCGCGTACGGGACCTCAACTCCTATCCGTCGCCGACAGAAACGCCGCGATCTGGCGATTGAGAAAATCGCGATCCTCCGGACTTGCTCCCGCGCCCGCCGGATGGCCCCAGAGCGACGGAATCGGCACGAGCTTCACATGCGGTATGAACTGCGCCTCGTACCGCGCATCGCCAACCGGGAAGTACAGATCAGTCTCCGAGGGCATGTACAAGAACGGCACCTTGATCGACCGCAGCGCCCGCTCCACGTCGCCGTTGAATCCTGGCGTCTGCCCCACGTCGTGCCGCTCCCAAGTCCTGGCCTGTAGTATGAGATCGTTCGCGTCCGCTCCCGGTATGAAGTTCGTGCGGAACCGCTGCATGTACTGATCGAGCGTCGTCCCCGGAGGCGCGCCCGCTTTCCAGAGCTCCTTTCGCCACCACTCCTGCGAGTATAGCCATCCCGCCCACACCATTCCGAACGCCTCCAGTCCGTTCGTGGGTGGTGAGGTGTAGTCGCCATTGTTGAACGTTGGATCGGCGGTGAGCGCGGCGATCTGGCCCTCCAGCCGCACGATGCCGTGCCCGTAGGTCTTTGCCGTGCCCGACGTGGCCACGATGCGATCGGCGAAGTCCGGATAGCTCACCGCCCACTGGAATGCCTGCTGCGCGCCCATCGAGAAACCGATGATCGCGCGCAAGTGCGTGATGTGCAGGCTGTCGAGAAGCAGACGATGCACGATCTCGACGTTGTCGCGGATCGTCGTCACCGGAAATCGAGGTCCATGGTATGGTTCCGGCGTGTTGCTCGGCGACGACGAGTGCCCGTTGCCGAACAGCTCCGTGGCCACGAGATAGAGCTTCGTCGTGTCGAGCGCCCGGCCCGGTCCGATCAGCCACTCGTAGCCGTGGTGTGTCGCCATGTAATGCGACGGCAGCAGCACGGCATTGTCGCGAGCCGCATTCAAACGCCCGTACGTGCCGAAGACGATCGTCGCCTTGGGTAGCACCACGCCGCTCTCGGTCCGAAAGTCAGTGGTTGCGTAGGCGTGGTGCTCGGCGTTGTCGACGCGTTGGCTGCCGGCAGGCGCGACTGCGACCAGTGACGCGGCGAGCACTGAGGCGACGGCGCGGGCGGCCGCACGGCGGCCCTGATGTGCGATTCGCATCCTGAATTCTGAACGCCGCCCGGGGCGACGACAATCCACGACGTTCGCGGCTACGTGATCAGGCGCTGGAGCCGAGTCCGCGAGATCCCGAGCCGTCGCGCCGCGTCGCTCTTGTTTCCGCCGCACTGCTCGAGGGTCTCGCGCACCGCATTCCTGATGATCCCACGAAGCTGGCGCGGCGG
>DATJIZ010000433.1:0-4250 GCA_035492735.1 Gemmatimonadaceae bacterium
GCACCTGGCGGTGTCCGGTTTTCACGACCGACGTGTCGACCGTCGCGTCCCGGTAGCCGCGCTTCCAGTAGTACAGGCGGATGCGCAGCACGTCGCGCTGGAACTCGGCCTCGTTCAGGTAATGGCGGTCGATGAACGTGGGCGAATGGCTGATCAGGCAGAAGGGCTCGAGGAGCAGACTTCTGCACTTGGACGCCTGAGTCGAGATGCTGCTCGACAGGTCGTGGAGGTCGACGTGCTTGACCCCGTTGATGTCGAGCCTCCGAACTTCCGGCGCCTCACGTTGCTGGTCCTGAGTGTTTTGGGCGTGCGACAGGGACGGCATTGCGACGAGCCCCAGGCCGAACGCCCATGCAATGACGCGGAACATGGCGCTGGCTTTAGGAGCAAGGCCTAGACCGGCGGCGTTTTATGGATGGGGCCGGTGGGGAGCGCGACACTGCGGGTCGCGCGGTAGGGAGCATCGGGGCTGCGCCCCTCGCGGTCAAGCGCGCGCAGCGCTCCCCACCGCGCCATCGGCGCTCCCCACCGCGCCATCGGCGCTCCCCACCGCGCCGAAGGCGCTCCCTACCACCCCAAAGGCGCTCCCCGCCTAGATCCTCCTCACCTCGCCCGGCGGGCCCACGCGCATGAAATCCTCGCCCGGATTGATGAACCGGTCGCGCTCCGCGCCGTACTGCTTCTCGTACAACTGCCGATACCGACCGCCAAAGGCGATGAGCTGCGCGTGGGTGCCGCGTTCGACGATTTGGCCCGCCTCGAGGACGAGAATCTGGTCCGCGCTCTCCACCGTCGACAGCCGGTGCGCGATCACGAACGTCGTGCGGCCGCGGCGGAGCGATCCAAGGCCGTCGCGAATCATCGCCTCGCTCTCGCTGTCGAGGCTCGACGTCGCCTCGTCGAGGATCAGAATGCGCGGATCGGCCAGCACGGCACGCGCGATCGCGACCCGCTGGCGCTGCCCGCCCGACAACTTCACGCCGCGCTCGCCGACCACCGTGTCGTAGCCCTGCTCGAAGCGGTCCACGAACTCGTCGCAGTGCGCCACGCGCGCCGCGGCACGGATCTCGTCCTGGGACGCACCGGGTTTGCTGAACGCGATGTTCTCGGCGATCGTGCCGTCGAACAGGAAGTTGTCCTGCATCACCACGCCGACGTGCCGGCGATACTCGTGCAGCGCCACGTTGTCGATGTCGTGACCGTCGACGAGCACGCGACCGCTCTTGGGATGATTGAACGCCATCACGAGGCCGATGAGCGTACTCTTGCCGCCGCCGCTCGCCCCGACGAGTGCCGTCGTCGATCCGGCCTCGGCGCAGAACGACACGTCGCGCAGCACCGGTACCCCGGGGACGTACTCGAAGCTCACGTGCTGAAACTCGACGCGACCGTCGACCTCGGCCATCGATTCCTTCTCGGCGTCGGCGGCATCTTCCGTCGGCATGTCGCGGATCTCGCGAATGCGATCGAGGCCGGCGAACGCCTCGCTCACCTGCGTGCCGATCGACGCGATCTGTACCAGCGGCGCCGCCATCAGGCCGACCAGGAACACGTAGGTCACGAACCCGCCGATCGTCATCGAGCCGTCGATGATCGCGCGTCCGCCGATGGCGATCATGAGCACGCCGATCAAACCGGTGATGACCGCCGTCCCCGCGCCCACCGCCGACGTGCCGGTGATCGTCGCCGCGATGTTCCGGAGCAGCCGATGCACGCCCTTGGCGAACACCAGCCGCTCGCGTGGTTCGGCGACGTAGACCTTGACCAGACGGATGCCGCCGATCGTCTCGGTGAGACGGCCCGTCACCTCCGCGTTGATCACGCTGCGCTCGCGAAACATGGGACGCAGGCGCTTGAACGCGATCGTCATCATGCCGCCGAACGCGACGAGCACGAAGAGCGTGGCGCTCGTCAGCTTCCAGTTGAGCCAGAACAGCGCCACGAGGGCCATGACCGCCGTCATCATGCCGCCCACCAACTGCACGAGGCCCGTACCCACGAGATTGCGCACGCCTTCGGCGTCGCTCATGATGCGCGAGATCAGGACGCCGGTCTTCGTGGAGTCGAAGTACGAGACGGGCAGGCGGAGCACGTGCGCCTGAACGCGCTTCCGCATGTCGGTGATCGCGCGCTGCGCGGCGATGCTCACCACCTGCGACAGCGCGAACGACGTTCCCGCCTGGATGAGCGTTGCCACGGCGGCGACCGCCGCGAGCGGGAGGAGCAGGCCGGTCTTGTGCTTGCCGATGACGTCGTCGATCAGGAACTTCGAGGTCCAGGGCAGCACGAACCCGGCGAGGCGGTTCACGACCATGAGCGCCATGCCCACGGCGAGCGAGGCGCGATGCTCGGCGACGAGCTCGCGGGCCTCCTTCCAGGCGCGTGCCTTGTCGTACTTGGCCATGGTGGCAATATAGCCCGCGCGCGCGGGGGCTCGACGCATATCTTGGAGCATGCCTTTCCTCAAGCCGCTCGCTCTCGCGTCGATCGGTGCCTCTCTCGCGCTGTCGACCGCCGCGCCCGCGCAGGACTCCACGCCACCGGCGGTCCCGCGCGAATTCCGCGCAGCCTGGGTCGCGACCGTCGGCAACATCGACTGGCCGTCGAAGCCGGGCCTGTCCACCTGGGATCAGCAGCGCGAGCTGCTGGCGATTCTCGACAAGGCGGTCGCGCTCAAGCTCAACGCGATCGTGTTTCACATCAGACCCGGCGCCGACGCGCTCTACGCGTCGCCATACGAGCCATGGTCGCAGTACATCACCGGACGGCAGGGGCGCGCACCCGAGCCGCCGTGGGATCCGCTCGCATTCGCCGTGGAGCAGGCGCACCGGCGCGGCATCGAGCTGCACGCATGGTTCAATCCGTACCGCGCCGCGTACAGCCGCGACACGTCGATCGCGGCCACGCACGTCGCGCGCACGCATCCCGAGCTCGTACGCGCGTACGGCCGGTTTCTCTGGATGGACCCGGGCGATCCCGAGGTGCGGCGCCGCTCGATCCGCGCCGTGGTCGACGTCGTGAAGCGCTACGACGTCGATGGCGTCCACATCGACGATTACTTCTACCCGTATCCCGAGAACGACGCATCGGGCCACCCGATCGATTTTCCCGATTCGGCCACGTACGCGCGCTACGTGAAGCGCGGCGGCCGACTCACGAAGGACGACTGGCGGCGATCGAACGTCGACCAGTTGATCGAAGCGTTGTACACGAGCGTGCACGCGGCCAAGCCGTGGGTGAAGGTCGGCATCAGTCCGTTCGGCATCTGGCGTCCCGGCAATCCGCCGCAGATCAAGGGCTTCGACGCGTACCAGGCGATCTACGCGGACTCGAAGAAATGGCTGCAGGCTGGTTGGGGCGACTACTTCGCGCCGCAGCTCTACTGGCCGATCGCGCCGCCCGAGCAGAGCTTCCCGGTCCTCTACGACTGGTGGCTGTCACAGAACACGAAAGCCCGCCACATCTGGCCGGGCCTCGCGTCGTATCGTGTGACCGAGCAGAGTGCGCGGCACATCCCGGCCCGCGAGATCATCGACGAGATTGATTCGATGCGCGTTCGCGGGAAGGACCTCGGCCACATTCTCTACAACATGACGTCGCTCATGAAGGATCCGGACAGTCTCGACGAAAAGCTGGCGGCGCGGTACGCCGAACCAGCGCTCGTGCCGGCGTCGCCATGGCTGGGCGCTCGTGCCCCGGGCCGTCCCTCGATCCGCGTCGCGCGCGACACGGTGACCGGCGACATGCTCTTGACGCTGTCGCCCGCGAAGAACGAGCGCGTCTGGCTGTGGACCGTGCGCGCGCTCGGCCCGGCCGGCTGGACGACGGAGGTGTTGCCCGGCTGGCTCACATCGCACCAGTTGCCGGATCCGGCGAGCACGCACGTGGTCGTCACCGCGGTGAGCCGGACCGGCGTCGAGAGCATGGCAGCGACGGCGCGGGTCGGATCGCGTGCCCCCGCCAGCGCTGATCGCCCCGGCAACGGTGCAGGCCGACCGGAGTGACCCGGAACACCGTTCCTCGTCCCTGCATCGGGCCCGTTGATCGAGCCACCCGACCCGATGCGAAGACAAACCCGTGGAACGGTGCTCGTCGTCGAAGACGAGCCAATGAACGCCGAGCTGGTCTCGAGGCTGCTGATCGAAGACGGCTTCGCGGTGGAGGTGGTGCGCGACGGCGCTTCGGCGCTGGCCGCGGTCGCGCTGCGGCCGCCCGACGTCGTGCTCCTCGACTGGATGCTGCCCCGCGTC
>DATJIZ010000434.1:0-9578 GCA_035492735.1 Gemmatimonadaceae bacterium
TCGGCGCCCGCGGCCGATTGCTCTCGTATTCCGGGCAAGGCACGACCTACAAGCAAGAGGTGCGGCGGGTCGCGACGGCGCCGGACATCGATGCGATCGCGACTCGTTTCGCCGCGGAAGAGAAACGCGCCGGCGTCTCGCGCGAGCTCAGTCCGCGCGACACGGCGCGCGGGCGCCTCGGCAGCGTGGCGCTCGCCGTCGACTATGGACGCCCCCTGCGGCGCGGGCGCGTGCTCCTTGGCGGGTTGATTCCGTACGGCCAAGTGTGGCGCACCGGAGCGAACGCGGCGACGCAACTGTCGATCACGGCGCCGGTGCGCGTGGCAGGCGTGCGGCTCGACAGCGCGACCTACACGCTCTGGACGCTGCCGACCGCCGATCGCGTGCAGCTCATCGTCAATCGGCAGACCGGACAGTGGGGCACATCGTACGGCTCCGAGTATGACGTCGCGCGGGTGCTCATGCGGACCGATTCGGTGCCTTCGAGCGTGGAGCGATTCACGATCCGCGTCGAGCCGGACGCGACTCGCGGCGACGCTGGGCGCTTGGTGATGGAGTGGGGAACGCTCCGATGGAGCGTGCCGCTCGCGGCGGCACGCTAGCGCGTCGCCACATCAGCGGTGCCGCTTTGGCGCATTGGGTTCTCGAGCACGCACGTCAGCTATCCCGATCAACGCAGCGGGGCGCATCATGAATCCGAGATGCCTTGAGCGGTGCGCGTCCCTTCGCGCGTCGCTGGACCCTTGAGAATCCATTCGAATGCTACCGCGACGAGCGCGCCCAACAGCGGGCCCACGACGTAGATCCAGGTCGTCGCGAACTCGCCGCGCACGAGATCGGGGGCCAGGGACCGCGCCGGGTTCATCGAGGCGCCGCTGATCGGCGCCGCCCATAAACCGGCGAGCGCAATGTAGCCGCCGATGGCGATGGCCCCGTTCGTCCCGACGTTGCGCGCGCCGGATGCTGTGCCGAGGATGGTGTTGACGAGACCGGCGGTCAGGACGATCTCCATGGCGAGCGCCTGCGCGCTGCGGATGCCGTCGCCCGGCACGGTTGCGCCGAGCCTTCCCACCTTGCCGAGCACCATCAGCAGGAACAGGGCGGCCAGGGCCCCGCCAGCGCATTGCGCCGCCACATAGCCAGGCACCCGCATCCAGGGAAAATTGCGCCGGAGCGCGAAGGCAAGAGTCACCGCCGGATTCAGGTGGGCGCCCGAGACGGTGCCCATGAAATAGATCACCGACATGACCGTGAGCCCCGGGGCGACTGCGGCCATGCCGGCGCTGACCTTGCCTGTGAGCGCGCCGACCACGCCCGCACCGGCCGAGGCGAGCACCAGGAGGAACGTGCCCCAGGCCTCCGAGAAGAGGCGCCGCCATTCGCGGCGCGGATCCGAGAACTGGCGGAGCGCGCGCTCGTGCGCGGCGTCGCGGTCCTCGACTCGAGCGGTTTGTTCGCGCGATCGATGGTTGTTCACACGTGGCGCCTCTCGCTCATGATACTCGAGACGCCCGTGACGGTGGCGATGATCGAGTCGGGTGTCAACCGCCCACGAATGGCTATCGGCTCGTTGAGCTGTTCAACGCGACGGCGGCGCGGATCAGCGCCTTGAAGGCATCGGCATCGAGTGCATCGCCTTCATGGAGATCGATCGCGCGCCTCGCGTTGCCTTCGAGGCTCGAGTTGAACAACCCCGCCGGGTCGTCCAGCGACGCGCCCTTGACGAACGTCAGCTTCACGACGCTCGCGTATGTCTCTCCGGTGCAGATCATTCCATCGTGCGACCAAACCGGAACACCGGGCGACGTCGCCTTCTTCCACTTCCACTCCTCGACCACTGTCGGGTCGGCTTGTTTGATGAGAGTGCGAACTCGCGAAAGCACCTTGCCTCTCCAGTCGCCCAGCTCCCTGATCTTCGCATCGATCAGCCGGGAAGGGGATTCGTCGATCGTCGTCGGGCTCTTTGTCATGCCGATCACCCCTGCCAGCGGTCGAGCGCGACGAGCTGAATCAGATTGCCACATGTGTCATTCAGCATGGCGATGGTCGACCCGGTCACTTTGGTTGGCGGCATGGTGAACTCGGCACCCAACGGCTTCATGCGGTCGTACTCGCGCTGGACGTCGTCCACATAAAACATGGCGGCAGGCTGTTTCTGTTCGGCCATCGCCTGCTGGTACGCGCGAGCGGCCGGATTGGTATTCGGGGCGAGCTGCAGCTCGGTGCCGTCCGGCTCGTCGCGTGACGCGACGGTCAGCCATCGAAACGGCCCGTTGGTGAAGTCCGACTTCTTCGCGAAACCCAGGACGTCGGTGTAGAAGCGCAACGCCTTTTCCTGGTCCGTCACGTAAATGCTGGTGAGTTTGATCTTCACGGCGATGTTCTCCTGTCAGGTTGTGCGGTTCGGGTTGGCGTCGACGCCGAACTGCCGGGCGTACTCGGTATTCAGTCGCTGCCACTCGAACTTCATGGCGTCGCCGGCGACGATGCGGCCGATGGGTTGACCAGCCAGGAACCGATCCAGCACGTCGAAGCAGATGTGCCAGCCGGCGGCGCCCCACGACACGAACCGGCGGTCGATGTTGTGCCAGAGCGTGAGTCGCGTGCCGCTGGCCAGCGGCTCCAGCTCCCACCGAAGCTCGTTGCCGCCCCAGGTGTACTCGAGGAGCCTCGGCGCCTCGGCGCGCGTCACTTTAGAGTTCTCTCGTTCGGCGTCGAGACTCGCCGGACGCGCCCGGGCCGTCGAGAGCGTCACGGGCCCGGCGGTGCCGAGGTTCCGGTCGGCGTCGAACGGCGCCCACTCGCGGAGTTGCTCGGGGTCGGTCAGCGCGTCCCAGACCTTGGCCGGCGAATGGCGCAGCTCGCGAACGAGAATGAGCGTCCACTGAGGCCCGTCTTTGCGGACGTCGGCACCAGCAGCCGGGCCCGGGGCGTACTGCTCGCGGCTGCTCATCGCTTCGCTCGCTTTCCGGGACGCGCCTGCTGCATGCGGTCGAGGTGGCGTTCGAGCGCGTCGACGTGGGCGGACCAGTAGCGGCGGAACGGCTCCAGCCAGGCGTCGACTTCCATGAGCGGCTCGGGTTTGATCCGGTAGACGCGGCGCTGTGCGTCGACGCGCGCCTCCACGAAGCCCGCTCGCCGAAGGACCCGGAGATGTTTGGAGACCGAGGGCTGCGTCATCCGGAGTTGATGCTCGAGCTCGCGTACGGTCCGCTCCGAGGAGGCGAGGAGGCTCAGGATGGCGCGGCGGTTCGGCTCCGCGATAATGCCGAAGGCAGATTCCATGCGCTGTATATACCCCAGTAGGTATATACGTGTCAAGCCATGCGCGCGGCCGACGTCGGTCGCGCCGGCGCGTGTTGTAGGCCGTTCGTCCAATGCGACTGGCGGCCGCGCGTCGCCTATGCTCCCCGGTCGGGTCTCATGACGCCGCCAAGGACGGCAACGCGCATCGCAAACCCCACTCGCGCCGCGTCGCACCACGTCGCGCGCTTCTCGCTGGTCATCGGCGGGCCGTTGTACGAGTTGTATCGCCGCGCGCGGCTCCTCGATCCCCCGATCGACCTGGTCATGCGACGGTTGGCGGTGGTCGTTGCCATCCTGTGGCTTCCGCTGCTGCTCTTCACCGTGATCAGCGGGAAGGCGACGGGCGGGACCAGCGTGCCTTTCCTCTTTGACCTCGGCGTTCAGATACAGCTCCTGCTCGCGCTCCCGATGCTGATCGTGGCGGAGCCGATCGTGCATCGGTCGCTCCGCCTGGTGGTGCGACAATTCGCCGACCGCGGGCTCATTGCCGGAGCCGATCTCGAGCGCTTCGAGAGGCTGGTCGACGAAACGATCCGGCTGCGAAACTCGGTCTTCGCCGAGGCGGCGCTGCTCGTGCTGTCAACGGTGATCGCCTACGCGTTCCGGCGCGATCACTGGTCGCTTCGCACGGGCCTCTGGTCCCTCGACGTGGACGCCGGCGGCCGGCCCGTCCTCAACGTCGCGGGATGGTGGTACACGTTGGTGAGCCTCAACGTGTTTCGATTCGTGCTGCTGCGCTGGTATTATCGTCTGGCGATCTGGTACACGTTCCTGTGGCGAACGTCGCGGTTGTCGCTGCACCTCAACCCGCTGCATCCCGACCGCGCGGGCGGGCTCGCGTTCCTTGGCCAGAGCCTGGTGGCGCTCACGCCGGTGTTCGTTGCACAAACGCTCACCATCGCGGGCGCGATCGGCGGTCGAGTGCTCCACGACCGGACGCTCGCGTTTCCGACCGAGGTGCTCGGCTTCCCGCTCATGTTCGCCGTAATCGCCGGCTTGCCGTTCGCGTTCTTCTCGCCGCGACTGATTCGAGCCGGGTTTCACGGACCGTTGGACTACGGACGACTTTCGTCGCGTTACGTCGACGGATTCCGCGCGCGCTGGATGCGCGGGGACAGCGATCGAGCGCGCGAGCTGCTCGGCAGCGCGGACATCCAGTCTCTCGCCGATCTCTCGAGCGCGTACGACGTGGTGGACGGCGTTCGCGCGCTGCCGGTGGAGCTGCGGCCGGTGCTCGTGTTCGTCGCCGCGACCGCGCTCCCGTTCCTGCCGCTCGTGCTCACCGTGATTCCACTCAAGGAGTTGCTCAGCCGGCTCGCCGGGGTGGTGCTGTAGCGCACCCGGTTCAGTGCCGAATGAGGAGCGGCACGTTTCCACCCGCGCGTTGGATTCG
The DNA here is from genome assembly GCA_035492735.1 of Gemmatimonadaceae bacterium. Taxonomy (GTDB): domain Bacteria; phylum Gemmatimonadota; class Gemmatimonadetes; order Gemmatimonadales; family Gemmatimonadaceae; genus JAQBQB01. The sequence goes on from DATJIZ010000434.1 coordinate 4,700, forward strand.
GTGCGCGAGACTCACCGCATCCTCGGGTGTCATGCGGATGCAGCCGTGCGATTCCGCTTCGCCGATCGAGTCCGGATCGTTGGTCCCGTGAATGAAGTAGTAGGGCGCCTTGAAGTAGATCTTGACCCCCTGCATCGGATTCGCCGCGGCGCCCGGCGGCTGGTAGCGCTGATTGCGCGCCCAGTCGGTTGGCGGCGGGGTCCAACTCGGGTTCCACACGATCTCGCCAGTGGTGAATGAGCCCGTCGGGGTTGGATGGCTCGGGCGCCCCACCGCGACGCCGTACGTCACGACCACGTCGCCGTTCTCGATCACCCGCATCTCACGATCAGACAAACTCACGACGAGCCGAAGCGGTGGATCCATGTCGGGACGAAAATAGGACCACCACAGGACCGCGGGAAACAAGGGGGAGATGGTGAGCAGCGCCCCGAGGCGCCAGCGACGCGTGAGCTTCCGCGTAAGCTTCATCGATGTCCGTCCAGCCTGAAGACACTGGCGAGAAGGGCAAATCGCATTCCGGGAACGGCGCCGGGCTCACCTCGGCACCGTTGCGAGAATACTCATGCGGCGATCATCGGAGTGAGCCGCGCGCGTGGAGAGCGTGCGCTCGCGCGGCTCAATTGGACTTTGGACCGACGTGCTTCGGACGATCAACCGCCGACTGTCAGCGCCTCTTTGCCGCGTCGTCGCTCCGCTCGCTCGTCACGGTCCTTGCGGATGCGCGCCCAGAGCGCGCGCTGCTCGTCGCGAAGCTTCTGGGTCTCGGTCCAAAGCGCGGTCGCCCTGTCGCGAAGCTCGATCTGCCGGGAGATGTTCGACTCGGTCTCCGTCTCGACGGGGGCGAACGCTGCACGCTCGGCGGTTGCCGGCAGCCGGAGATGAAAGGTGGCGCCCCCGACTTCGTTGCTCTCGACCCAAATGCGTCCGCCGTGCGCCATGATGACCTTGCGGCAGATCGCGAGTCCGAGACCCAGTCCATTCGTCTTCGACGTGACGAAGGGTTCGAAGACGCAGCTCTGTGGCTGGAGCGTAATACCGGGTCCCGTATCGGCGATGGAGATCCTGCCGCACCCGCCTGCATCCGGCTTCGCCGTGATGGTGAGTCGTCGCTCGGCGGGGGGCCGGCACTCCATCGCCTCACATGCGTTCACGATCAGATTGACGAGGACTTGCTCGAGCTGCACGCGATCCCCGAGCATCGGCCGCACCGACGCGTCGAGGTCCCGTTTCATCGTCACCTGATGCACGGCGACTTCGCCGCGCGTGATCTCGAGCACGTCATCGACGAGATCGGCGGCCAGCAGCCGTTCCATGGAAAGCGGTTCATTGCGGAGCAGGCTGCGGACGCGCGCCATGACGACGCTCGCGCGGCGGTCTGCCCAAATGATCTCGTCGAGGATCGTGCGCAACTCCGTCATGTTGGCCGGGCCGGTGCTGGCATCGAGCAGGCCCGCGGCGGCCTGCGCGTTGAGCAAAATCGATGTGAGCGGCTGTTTGAGCTCATGCAGCACGGCGCCGGACAGATCGGCGGCGAGGCCGGCACGGGCGGCGGGAGCCGGATGGCGGCGCCGCGCGACTGTCTGGAGCTTGGTCTGGTGGCTCGCCGTGACGTCGGCCATGACGCCGATGAATTCATCACCGGCGCGATCGTGCAGCACGCGACCGGTCGCGTGTACCCACCGAAGCTCACCATCGGATCGGCGGATGCGAAACTCTTCGTCGAATGGATTGCCCGTCGTCACGGTGAGCTGGCGCGCCGCGAGCACACGCTCGCAGTCGTCGGGATCGATCGCGTCCAGAAAAGACTCCTCATGGTCGCTCCGGCGTGGGACGCCGAGGATGCGGAGGACTTCGCTGGACATCCAGCGCCGTCCGGACGGGAGCTCATCGCTCCAGAATCCGAGCCTGCCCGCCGACGCCGCGAGCATCATCCAGATCGAAGTGCGGCGCGACATGCTGTCGCTGTCGAGCTGCTCCGCGTCGACAACGGTCAAAGCCGGCATGGCTTTGGAGCTCGGTTCATAACGCATCTCGTCCTCCTGCATTGTGCTGGACTGGCCGGTGCGGAGGACAGCATCGTCTTGCGATCGGCCGTTCATATGACCACGCCAGGCATTCGTCTCGAACGGATGTGCCGCGGGCGTGCGGTGATGGTGCGGATCGGAGGTGGCGCGCGCTCGCGCGGCGCGCAGACCCGGCCGGAGTCACTCTTCCATGGCTCCGGATGGTGCGCCGGGCGTTGGTAATCCTTTTGTAAGTGACGTACTGCCGGTCGGAGGAACGCGTCGGCGCCGGCAGCACGATCATATGGGAACTCTTAACGCAAAAGCATCATAGAGTGAACGTGGACGCCATGATGCGTGCGCATGCCGCCCGGTGTCAAGCGCGCGCGACTTGGACCTTGGGTCCATACGGCCACCGCACGCGCCCGACGGTGCGCCGTTGCGTCCCGATCTCCGGCCAATCGTGTCGAGAACACGACGCCGCCGGTGGGCAGGGTGCCCAGCCGGCGGCGTCGCACAGTGCCCGACGAACGGGCCGTGCCGGACTGACCGCTCAGTTCTCGCGCAGGTAATGCGCGATGGCGCGGCGCTTTCCGCGGCGCTTGATCATTCGGCGGCCAATCAACAGCCGCGCGACCTGGCGCTCGAGGTCCGTGCCCTCGTCCGTGTCCTCGTCATCGTCCTCCGACTCCTCGCCGGCGTCGGAGCGCTCGCTCAACAGCTTGGCAATGAGCGCGCGGCGCACGCGTCGCTTCCGGAGGATGCGGCTTCCGATGACCATGCGCACGAACTTGCGCTCGCCGCCGTCCTCACCCTCGAACTCTTCCTCGCCTTCATCGGTCTCTTCGTCGGTCGCGCCGCGCTGTCGAATGAGGTGCGCGAGCAAGGCACGGCGCACGCGGCGACGCCGGAGCATTCGGTTCCCAACCAGGAGACGCGCGAGCTCGTGGTCATCGCCGCCGGCCTCCTCGTCAACCTCAGCCTCCTCCTCGTCGATCTCTTCGGCCTCGCCGCCATGCTCGCTGAGCAGATTGGCGAGCACGAGCCGGCGCAGGCGACGCTTCTTCAGGAGCCGGCTGCCGGTCAGGAGACGCACGAGCTGCCCTTCCTCGTCGTCGCCTTCGGCGGCCGATCCGTTGTCGTTCGGCTCCTCACCGTTCTCCGCCTGCTCGTTGACGAGCCGGGCGAGCAGCGCGCGGCGAATGCGAGTATTGCGACGCCCACGCTTGCCGAGGGCGAACTGTGCGAGATCTTCGGCTTCGAGAGTGCTGGTGTCCATGTATCGACGCTCCAATGATGATGTGAACGAATCACGTCGGCGGGCGTGACCCGGCCTGCTCCTCGCGCGAGCGCGAGGCGACGATCGTCCCGCTCGCTAAGCCTGCGTGGTGGAATGGTCGATCAGCGTGCTCAGGATGGCCCGGTCGAGCACGGCGCGCTCCATCAGGTGCCGAACGACGCTTCGTTCGATCAACGGCGCGAGCAGACGGTGGCGAAGCTCCGCCTCGTCCGCGGATTCGTTGCTGGCGATGGGCACCGCCTCGTCGTCCAGCACGCAGGCGATGCCGGCCTCGAATGCCCGCTCCACGACGTCCTCGAGCCGGCCGTCGGTTGCGCGGCTGAGCAGCACTTCACGATCGCTCGTCGTGAGCTCGTGACGTTTGCCTCCCGCCTCCAGCTTCTCGATGCGCACGACTCGGGCCGTATCGGCGTCGACCGTGATCGTGAGCAGCTTTTGATCGGCCTGTCCGGCGCTCACGCCAGCGCCGTGGCTGGCCTTTCGGCTGGTCGGCTTGTCAGACGTGGTCGATGCCTCGCGAACGGCGTCAGCCGATGATTCGGACTGATCGTTCGCGGGCGATTGGTGCGTGTGCTTCATGGCCATTGTCCTGTGGGCACGTTGCGGGTCTCGCGTCGCGAATCGCCACACGATCGAACGCCGCGCGCGCGACCGACACGCATCGGATTGGTCGGAGCGCAAAATGTCGCGTGCCGCGGGTTCGAATGATCGCCGAGTGTTCGCGAATACACGTAGTTGGACCTTCGGCCAACACTTCGTCGCCTCGCGACGAGCGCTGGATCACGCTCGGATGATCCGGTCAAGCTCGGCTGAGAATCAGGCCGGGGCTTGACCGCGCCGACGGACGAGCGAACTTGTTGTTCGTGCGCTCGGGAGCGCCCGCGGGTCCGCGCGAAGGACAGAGTCCATCCCTCGAACCATGGTGACTGTCCGTCACCTCCGTGCTCGCCAGCTTGCGGACCGCCGGCTCATTGCATGGAGGACGTATGACAGTTCCGCAGTTGCCTGAGCGCCCGAACCTCGAGCAGCTCAAGCACCAGGCCAAGGATCTGCTCCGTCTGGCCCGCGCCGGAGACGCTGCCGCACTCGCCCGGTTTCGCGCCCTTCCCGGGTTCGTGCGTGTGCATGCCAACGACGCGCTCGCCACGGCCGTCGCGCTGCACGACGCCCAATCCGTGATCGCGCGCGAGCTCGGGTTTGAATCGTGGAACGCGCTCGCGGCGCACATCGAAGAACTGACGCTCGACTTCGCTACCGCCGTCGATCAGTTCGTCGAAGCGGCCACCGAGCCGCGTCCGGATCGTGCCTCGCGGCTGCTCCGACTCCACCCGAAGATCGCGACCGCGAACTTCCACACCGCGCTCATCCTCGGGGATGTCGAGCGCGTGGCCGCGTACCTCAGCGAGCGACCGGAGCGCGCCACGAACGCCGCCGGCGCGCGTGGGTGGGAGCCGTTGCTCTACCTGTGCCACACGTCGATGCGTTTTGGACCGGCGTCGCGACGGGACGGACTCGTTGCCATAGCACGGAGACTTCTCGAGCTGGGTGCGAACGCCAACGCGCGATTTCCGTG
>DATJIZ010000435.1:0-9831 GCA_035492735.1 Gemmatimonadaceae bacterium
GCCCGCGCCTACCGCCAACACAACGAGGCCGCGATCGTCCGCGAGTTCGCGTCGCTCCTCTCGATTCCGAACCTCGCCACCGACTCCGCGAACATCACCCGGAACGCCGACACGCTCGTCGCCATGCTCACGCGCCGCGGCTTCCGGAGCGCGCAAAAGCTCACCGTGCCCGGCGGCCCGCCGGCTGTGTACGGCGAGCTCCCCGCGCCCGTAGCGACGCGCACGCTCGTTCTGTACGCCCACTACGACGGCCAGCCGGTCGATCCCAAGCAGTGGACCAACCCACCATGGTCGCCCGTGCTGTACACGCGCGATCTCCAGTCCGGTGGCACGGCGATCCCGCTTCCATCGCCTGGCCAGCACGTCGACCCCGAGTCGCGCCTGTACGGTCGCTCGGCCGGCGACGACAAAGCGTCGATCATGGCGATCCTCTCCGCCGTCGACGCAATGCGCGCATCGCACCTCGCGCCGTCCGTCAACCTCAAGGTCTTTTTCGAGGGCGAAGAAGAGAACAGCTCCGGCCACCTCGGCGAGATCCTGAGAAAATACTCATCCCTTCTCGCCGGCGACGGTTGGCTTTTCTGCGACGGGCCGGTTCACCAGAGCGGTCGCCAGCAGCTGTCGTTCGGCTCGCGCGGCGTCACGGGCTTCGAGCTCACCATCTACGGTCCCAATCGCGCGCTGCACAGCGGCCACTACGGCAACTGGGCGCCGAATCCCGCGGCGATGCTCGCCAATCTCGTCGCCAGCATGCGCGACGACGACGGCCACATCAAGATCGCTGGCTACTACGACGACGTCCGGCCTATCACACCCGCCGAGCACAAGGCGATCGCCGAGCTGCCGCCGTACGACTCGACCCTCCGCCGCACACTCGGCCTCGCGCGCACGGAGGCGAACGACGCGCTCCTCGCCGAGCGAATCATGCTGCCCGCGTTCAACGTGCGCGGACTACGCGCGGGCGGCGTACGCGAGACGGGCTCCAACACCATCGCGACCGCGGCGTACGCGTCGTTCGATCTTCGACTCGTCCCGAATCAAACGCCTGAGCGCGTGCAGCGGCTGGTCGAAGCGCACATTCGCAAGCAGGGCTACTTCGTGACGCACGATACGCCAACCGTGGCGATGCGGTTGCGATACCCCAGGATCGCCCGCGTCGAGTGGGAGCCGGGCGGCTATCCAGCGTCGCGCGCGCCCATGGACGGCCCGTTCGGCAAAGCGGTGATCGCCACACTGCGCGACGGCGTGCCGCAGCCGCCGCTCGTCAACCCGACCGTCGGGGCGAGCGGCCCGGCCTATCTCTTCGAGCAGGTCCTCCGCGCGCCGATGATCTCGCTGCCCATCGCCAACTACGACGACAACCAGCACGCCGCCGATGAGAATCTGAGAATGCAGAATCTGTGGGATGGCATCGAGACGTATGCCGCGCTGATCGCGGGCATCGGGGCCAAGTGGGGAACGCGTCCGACGCCCTAACGGCAGCTCGGGGGTCAGCGCGCGAAGGACTGCCGGATCCCCGCCCGGTCGACCACGCGGCCGCCTTGTATCACCGCTGCGATCCGTCGCGTGTTGCGAATGTCCGTGAGCGGATTGGCATCGAGTATCACGAGATCGGCCAGCTTTCCCGGCTCGATCGTGCCGAGGTCGCGCTCCACGCCGATGATCCGCGCCGCCGAGCTGGTCGCGGCGCGTATTGCCTCGGCCGGCGAGAGGCCCGCGGCAACGAGCTCCTCGAGCTCCATGTGGAGCGCGGTCGGCAGCTGCCAGATGTCCGTCCCGGTGCCGATCGACACGCCGGCGCGGGCGAGGCGGGCCGTCGTGGCGCGTGCGTCGCGACCCGCGCGCTCCCAGCGCCGGCGGACCACCGGCGTCAGGTGCACCATCCAGTCAAAGTCGCCCGGTGAGATGAACGGCGCCGCCGCGCTGTCCGCCTCGAGCACCTTGGGATTGGCGGCGACGCGGGCCGCGAGCGTCAGATACGAGATCGTCGGTACCACCGCGACGTGCGCCGCCTTGAAGAGCTGCACTTCGTCGTCGTAGATCAGCATGTCGTTCATCGCGTATGGCGAGGCCGCGCCGCGGGTCGAGCACATGCCGATGTGTTCCTTCGCGTCCATGCCGGCTGCGATCAGGGGCAGCGGCGCCGTGCAATGGCCCGTAGCGCGCATCCCGAGCCGGTGCGCCTCGGCGATCATTCGCGCGTTGACGTCCCAGCGGCGGAACGTGCGCGTCTTCACATGCTGCGCCCCGAAGCCGGCCGCGAGTCCAATGGAGCGCGCCACGTGCCCCGGGTCCGCCTCGGGCTCCAGCCCGCGGCCCTGCTCCTCGTCGTATGGCCAGTCACTGTAGAACTGAAAGCCGCCGTACGATACGCGCGGCCCGTCGAACACGCCGGCCGCGATGGCGTCTCCGTGCGCCACGAGCGGCCCGATCGACGAGCCCTGATCTCGCACCATCGTCACGCCAAAGTACAGAAGCGTTGGCAGAAGATCCGGGCGATAGGTGTGAGCGTGTAGATCGACGAGCCCCGGCATCACGAACTTACCCGTGGCGTCGATCGTCTGCGTACTGGACGCGATCGAACCCGCGGCCGCGATGCGCGCGACCCTCCCGTGCTCGATCGCGATGTCCATCGGCGCCGAGGCGCTATCACTCGATCCGGCGACGATGCGCGCGTTGTGAATCACGAGCGGCGCCGGCGCCGGCCGCGTGTACGTGATCGGCCAGCCGAGCCGTCGCACCGAGCCGGAGGCTGATCGCAGCCGGAGTCCGTCGTTCGATACGTACAGCACGCTGCCATCATTCGCCGTCGACGCGTACAACGCGGCGTCGTCGCCGAGGGGCTGCGCCGTTCCGTGGACCGCGCGCCCATCGAAGGCAGCGCGCCAAAGCCGGTCGTGCCGCACGAACGTGAGCCCGCGCGGCGCGGCGCCCCAGTGCAAGAAGATCGGTGCGTCCACGAACTGCTTGACCGTATCGCGCGCGCCATTCAATCGGACGACCGTTGCGGTCGTTGGCTGGCCCGGGTTCGATTCTCCGACGATCAGCAGTCCATCTGATGCCGGGCTCCATTGCGGATAGGAAACGACCGGCCGCGTCCAGCCAATGTCGCCCGGCGCGACGGCACGCGCGTTCATCGTGTCGTCGATGGCGCCCGCCGCATGTGCATCGACGATTCGCAATGCGCCGGTCTTGTCCTGGTGCATGAACGCGATGTAGCGCCCGTCGGGCGAATAGGCGGGAAGCGCTTCGCGTCCGTTCAGCGCCGTTACCCGCCGTATTGCGCCGGTTCGAGTGTTTGCCGCGAAAAGGTCTTCGTGGTCGACCGCGCCAGCCGACCACGCCACCTCGCCGCCGTCGGGCGACCACGCCAGCCCGCGCGCCGTGAATGGCACGTCGGCGATCGTCCGGGCCGGGCTGCCCACGGAAAAGACCCACAGCTTCCCGAGCGCGATCGCGGCGATGCGCTGGCCGTCGGGCGACAGTGCGAGCCCCAGGTACGCGCGCGCTGGTTGGACGGAGTCGTTCGCGACGAGTCGAGTGGTCAAAGAGTCGCGCCGCGCTCGTGTGATCGCGAGGTGCGCGGTGAAGGGGATCACGCTGCTCTCGCCGCCGCGCGCGCTCACGCGCCGCAGTTGCCCGTCGGCCGCGTACAGGATCGTGCCTCCGTCCCGTGTCCAACGCACGCGCGTCGAGGCCACGTCGTCGTGCGACGTGAGCCGGGCGCGCGCGCCATGCGCGGCGAGATCCTGCACCCAGACCTGCCAATGATCCAGCGTGTCGCGCGCCAGAAAAGCGATGCGCCGACCGTCGGGCGAAACGGCGGGCACCGTCGCCGGCGTGCTGTCAGCCGAGAGCGGCGTGGCACGGCCACCGCTCGCGTCGATCATCCAAAGCCGACCACCAACGGGGCTCGCCGGTGAGGCCGCGGCAAACACGATCCGCCGTCCGTCTGGCATCCACGCCGGATCGCGCGCCTGCAGTTGTTGTGTCGTGTCCAGGCGCACGTCGCGCGCCGCGCCCGTCGCCACGTCGATGATTCGAATCCTGCTATGCCACCGAGCGCCGGCGCTCGAGTCTTGCGCGACTCGCGTGTAGGCAATCGCGCGGCCGTCGGGCGACCAGCTCGCCGCGCCGTTGTACTCGTCGGGATTGCCGAGCTGCGTCAGCTGACGCACGGCGCCGCTCGCGCGCTCGAGCAGCCACAGTCCCGTGCGCCCGCGGCGCTCAGCGCGGAACACGATGCTCCTGCCATCGGGCGAAACCGACGGATCGAGATCCTCGGCGGTGTCTCGCACCGCGTCGGTGATCGCGCGGGCCGTGCCGCCGCTCGCCGGCAGCGTCCAGAGCTGTCCGAGCAGATCGAACACGATCGTACTGTCGTCGGGCGCCAGGTCGAAGCCCAGCATCGTCCCTTCGTGCGTGTCGATCGAGATCGTCTCGCGAGCCGCGTCGTGCACACGTGACACCCTCGCGCAGGCGGCGCCGACCAAGAGTGCGAGGCAGCCAAGTTGTCGGTGCATAGCGGGCCATACGCTAGGCGTCGAACGGCGGTTTCGTCAATAGAAACCGAAGTTCAGCGATGCAGTCGGTTGTTCAGCGACGCACCCGCCGTTCATCAGGCTGACGCCTTGATCCTCGCCTCGTCTTCCGCGGTCGGTCCGCGCGCCGCTCGATCGATCTGGCGGATCGCGCCAAAGTGATATCCCAGATGCGCGATGCTCCCCATTAGCCACCCGAGCTCCCGCTCGTTCAACTCGCGCGGCACCCGCATCCCGTCGACCCACGTGATCAATTCGCGCCGGACGTCGTCGCGCAGCGCACGCCACGCGTCGTCGGACACGACGGTCTTTTTCCAGCTCGCCGTCCAGTCGGCGTTCTGCCACGGCGCATCTGCGCCGGCGAGCCATTGGTTGAGCAGTGCCACCCCGTAGCGAACGTGATCCACGTGCGCCGCGATCGACGCGCCGCCGGCGTGGGTGCTCGACGCAGCCGACGCCGAGATCTTGTCCAGCGACGCAAGCAACCCAGCGTCACCGAGGTTGAGCATGTAGCTCGCCTTGGCGGCGGACGGGACGCCGAGCACGAGCTCGGAGCCGAGTGTCGCCATCACGTTCGCGATGTCGCGTGTGTTCATCGCCGTCACCGCGTTCTTTGGAAGCCGACTCGTCGCATCCGGCCGTTCGTCACCTCGAATCCCGTGACCGCACCGTGAGAGCGAACGAACTGAATCGTGTACCCTTGACCCACGAAGGTGTCGGCGAACACTGGGCGCGTGACAACCGGATTCGACGTTCCAGTGCGGAACTCGAGCGTCGAATCGGTGGCCGTGACACGATAAATCGTGCCGCCCAGTTCCTCGCTCGCGTAGCTCCCGGCGAACGCGGCCAGCGCCTTTGGCGACAATGCGGTTGCCTCGCGCCGCTCGAATCGAACCGTCGGCCGGCCAGCCACGGGGCGCCGCGTGAAACCAGCATGCTCGCCGTCGGCGAAGGTGATCTCGAACGGCTGGCCTTCGGTGCGAAATCGGCGGTCATCGAGGGGAACGAACGTCGGGCCGTAGTTTTGGCCCTGCTTGACGGCCAGCTTGCCATCGTGCACGCCAAGTTCGACCACCTCGAGTGTCGTCGGCTGAACGTACACACCAGCGCGACGCTCGAGCTGGTCCCGCGATAGCGCGACCCCCTGGGGGACGGCTTCGGCTACCTGTTTCGGGAACGAGCCGGCGAGCACCGCGTCCGCCACGCCGCGGGCGAGCATGGTGGTATTGGCAGACCCGGCGTTGCACAACACGGTGATCGCCACACCGTGCCCGGGAAAACGTCCGGTATACGTGCGATACCCGGCGTCGGCGCCATTGTGCTCGACCACGTCGAGTCCGCGGTACGTGGCCAGCGTGAGCCCGAAACCATAGTACGACGTGTCCCCGGTCGTCAGCGGCGTTGGCCGCTGCATCTGCGCAATGATGCTCGGGTCGCCTACCCGCGGCTGATCGAGATTCGCCTCCCACTTGAGCAGGTCGCCGACCGTCGTGAACAGGTTTGTCGCGCCGTAGGTGTCGTAGTTGGGAATGCTCACATGCCACGCGCCGCCGCGCCGCACATATGCCGATGTGCGACCGGGAACGAGCATCGTGTAGTCGTCGTGAAAGTGGCTGTGCGCCATGCCAAGCGGCTTGAAGATTCGCGTATCGGCGAATTCGCGCAGCGATTGGCCGCTCACCCGCTTCACGATGACGCCGAGCAGGGTGAACCCGGTGTTGCTGTAGAGGTACTCGGCGCCGGGAGTGAAGTTGAGCGCCTTTTGCCGTGTGACGACATCCATCACGTCGGCCTCGGTGATGCGATCCTCGTCGAAGCGGCCCCGTTCGAGCGAGATCAACGACCACTGGTCGCGGAGTCCGCTCGTGTGCGTGAGCAGGTGGCGAATCGTTATCGGCGTGCCGTAGTCGGGGATCTCGGGGATGTACTTCCGGATGTTGTCGTCGACCGAGAGCTTGCCGTCGTGCACGAGCAGCATGATCGCCATTGCCGTGAACTGCTTCGAGACCGACGCGACGTGAAAGATCGACGCCGGCGTGATCGGCGTATTTGTCTCCAGGTTTGCCATCCCGTAACCGCGCTCGACGATCGGTGATCCGTCCCGGCTTACGCCCACGGCGCAGCCCGGCCCGTCGTTGTTGCTCCAGGCGTTGAACACCCGATCGATGGCGCGTGCGGTACTGTCGGGCAGCGAGCTCGCCTGCGCGCGGAGCGGAGCGGCACCGAACGAGCACAGCACACAGAGAACGAGCGAACGCAATGCGGCGCGGGGCGGCATGGGGAGCTCCTCGTGAAATGCTTGGCGAGGAATACTGCGTACGCGTAGCGCCGCCGGCAAATCGTTCACTCCCGCAGCGCCACGCACGGATCTACCCGCGCTGCCCTCCGTGCCGGCACGAGTGCCGCAACGAGCGCGACCAAAGCGAGCACCGCCGCAACGCCCACGTAAGTCGCGGGGTCATTCGGCGCGACCTGGTACAACATCGACTGGACCAGGCGCGCGAGACCGAGCGCCGCGCCGAGCCCGATCACGAGGCCCACGAGCACCATCGGAATCGTCTCACGGGCCACCAGTCGGATCACATCCGCGCGCTGGGCGCCGAGTGCCAACCGGATCCCCAACTCGCGCGTGCGCTGCGCGATCATGTACGACAGAACCCCGAAGATCCCGACCGCCGCCAGCACCAGCGCCAGCGAGGCGAAAGCACCCAGCAGGATTGCCAGCAGTCGATCGCTGGCCATCGAACGGGACAACGCCTCCGTCATCGTCGACACATTGGCCAGCGCGATTCCGCGGTCCATCGCGTGCAATTCGTTGCGCAGCACCGGCAGCGCGTCGAGCGGCTTGCCGCGCGTGCGGATCGTGACGATGCCCTGGTGCCAGGCATTGTTCTGCGCGTATGGCACCCACACCAGCGCGCGGGTCGTGTCGCTCGCACCGTAGTACTTCACGTCGCGCACGATTCCAACGATCTCGCGGTAGACCTTCTCGTCACGCGACGACATGGCGCGCTTGCCGAGCGCGTCGCCCTTGGGGAACATCGCCTTGGCGAATGCCTCGTTCACGATCATCACCGGCGCGCTCGCCGTATCGTCGCGCTCCGTGAAATCGCGCCCTTGCACGATCGGCACGCGGAGCGCCGCGAAATAGCCGGGCGTCGTGACGGTCCAGTTGATGGTCACCTCATTCGCCGGGACCGGGTCGCGGCCTTCGGCGACCATCGAGCGACCCAGATAGAATCCACCGCCGCCCAGCGGACTCGCGCTCGCGATTCCCGCGGCCTCGACGCCCGGTGCCGCGGCCAATCGGTCGCGCAGGCCGTACAGGAACGATACGACTTTCGCTTTCGTGTCGTAGCGAATGCCCGGAATCGAGATCGATGCCGTGAGCACGTTGTGCGGATCGAATCCGGTGTTCACCTGGCGGAGCCGCGCGATGCTGCGAATGGCGAGCCCCGCGCCCACGAGCAGCACCACCGACAGCGCGAGCTCAACCACGACGAGGGCGCGCCGCGTGCGCACACTGTGTCGCCCGGCGCTCGTTCGTGTTCCGCCGTCGCCGAGTGCCAGGTGCGGATCGCTCTTGGCCGCGTGAAGGGCCGGCACCAGCCCGAACACCAGCGCGACGACCGCCGACACGCCAATCGCGAATGCCAGCGCCGGCGCGCTGAGTGTCGCCGTCTCGATCCGTGGCACGTCGGCCGGTGCGACGCGCACGATGAGCGTCACCATCCAGCGCGCCAGCACGATTGCGAGTGCGCCGCCGGCCGCCGCGAGCACGGCGCTTTCGACCAGCATTTGCCGCACGAGTCGGAGACGGCTCGCGCCCAGCGCCGTACGCACGGCCAGCTCGCGCTGGCGCGCGGCAGCCCGCGCGAGCTGAAGGTTCGCCACGTTCACGCATCCGATCAGCAGCAGCAGCGCCACCGCGCCGAGCAGGATCCACAGCGCGCGCGGCGTCGTGCGGCCCAGCGCCCACTCGAGCACCGGCGTCGGCACGGTGGTGATGTCCTTGCGAATTTGCGGGTTCGCCACCTCGGCCAGCCGGGCCAGTGTCGCCATACGCGCGCGCGTACGCTCGAGCGTGGCACCCGGCGCGAGTCGGGCGATCGCGCCAAAGATGAAGTTGTCGCGACGCTGCAGGTCGGGATCCTGCTCGGTCGAGAAGCGGAGCGGCGCCCACAGGTCGGCGTCGATCGGCCAGCGTACGTTGGGCGGCATCACGCCCACGATCGGTCGCTTGATCGCGTTCACCTCGACGGTCATGCCCACCACGTCGGGCCGGCCTCCGAACTGCCGCCGCCACAGCCGGTCGGAGATCACGATCGCGCGCGGTGCATCGAGCGGAAAGTCGCCCGCCGCGAGCGTGCGTCCGAGCGCCGGACGAGCGCCCAAGGCATCGAAGAACTGAGCGCTCACCGCCGCCGCGCTCACGCGCACCGGATCGCTCGGGCCCGTGAGGTCCATTTGCGCGTCCTGGTACACCGCGACGTCGTCGAACACGTGATTGTTGCGCCAATCCATGAAGTCGGCGTAGGTCACCGACCACGTGTCACCGGTGGTCGTCTTGCGCGACTCCGGCACCACCACGCGATCGGCTCGAGGGAAGGGAAGCGGCGCGAGCAGTACCGACTGCACCACGCTGAAGATCGCCGTCGTCGAGGCGATGCCGAGCGCCAGCGTCACCACGGCTGCCGCGCTGAACGACACACTCTTGCGCAGCGAGCGCACGGCGTACGCGAGCTCCTGGACGAGCACGGACATCTGGTCCTCCGTCGATAGTGGGGACGCCCCGACAGCAGGGCGCGGGAGAGGCTCGCCGCGCCGAACGCGCTCGATCGCGATGCCGACGACGAGATCGGTCAGCACTCGGGCCCACGCGCGGATTCGCGCGGGCCCCGATCCCGCCTCGGCAAAGCGGTCGGCGTAAAACGCGGCCATCGCTTCGCCGTACCGTTCGCGAAACGGGGCAGGGTAGAGGCGCATCAGCGCGCGGACGACGAACGGTGCGCGGCCGGTCATGTGCGGACGGCCGTGATGACGTGTCGCGCTTCAGCGAGCTTCACCAGCTCGCGTAGCCGCTGCATCTCGGCCGCCAGCACACGCCGGCCGAACGGCGACAGCCGGTAGTAAATGCGCCGCTCGTCGCCCGCCGCCCGCCGCCCGTTGTTTCAACGAGGCCGTCGCCCTCGAGGTGGCGGATGTAACGGTACAAGCTCCCTGCTTCCAGCTCGATTCGGCCATGGGTGTGCTCGAGCACGTCCTGGCGGATGCCGTAGCCGTGGCGCTC
>DATJIZ010000436.1:0-14797 GCA_035492735.1 Gemmatimonadaceae bacterium
GATCCAGTCGGCGATGATCGCGAGCGCGTCCGGCGAGAACGTCTCCTCGATGGTTGCGTACTCGCTTGGACTGCCGGTCGTCGCCGGTTGAAAGAGATGGTTGAGCCCAGGGAGCTCCACCACGCGATGGTCACGGTTGCCACCCTGGTTCAGCGCCGTATCGATTGCGGCGAGATCCTGCTTCGGCGGTACCTGCAGATCGAGTGAGCCATCGAGCGCGAGCACGGGCACGTGCACGCGCCGCAGAGTCGGGCGTGGATCGTATGTGAGGAAGTATTGCATCCAGGGCATGAGCAGTTGCTTCTTCGCGACGTCCAATCGGGCGCGCGCCGACGCTTGCTCGTTTGCCGGCACCGAGGCGACCATCCGGTCGACGATCGTGTTCACACGCGCCGCGGCGTCGGCCGAATCGCGCGCCCCCTTGATCGCGGCAAAGAGCCGTTCGTTCACTACGGCGTTCGTATCGATCACGGCTTGGGGAACGCCACTGGCTGTCGCGATCAACGCCTGCTGCATGAGCAGGATCGAATCGCCCGGGAGACCCGGCCCGGCGACCAGCACGATGAACGCGACGTCCGGGTCCTCGACGGCAACCATCGGGGCGATCAGACCGCCCTCGCTGTGTCCGAGCACGCCGACGTGGTTGGGCGCGATGCCCTTCTGGCCCCGGAGGAACTGCACGGCGGCCTGGGCGTCGCTGGCGAAATCTTTGCTCGTCGCCGCGGCGAAGTTGCCGGTGGAGTTGGCAAATCCCCGGTCATCGTAGCGAAGACTGGCAATCCCGTGTCGCGCCAGATAGTCGGCAATGACGAGGAACGGCTTGTGGCCGAGCAATTCCTCGTCGCGATTCTGGGCACCGGATCCGGTCACCATCACGACGGCCGGGAAGGGGCCCGCGCCGGACGGCATGACGATGGTTCCGGCAAGCCGAACGCCCGGCACCGACGCGAACGTCACGTCCTGGGTGCGATACGGAAACGGCGGCTTGGGCTCCTGCGGTCGAGCGGGTGTGGAGAGCGCGGCGGCGCGACCCATGTCGAGTGGCAGCGGAACACCCTGCGTGAACATCCCGCGTAGCGAGTCTTTGGCCGCGTCGAGGACCGCGGTGTACGTGGCCTTCACGGCCGTCATCGACGCCACGAGCGTGTCGCCGTGCAGCGCAATCGTGGCCGGTATCTTGGCGTTGGCCTGATCCAGGCTCGTGAGCACGCCGGAGAGGCTGCCTGAAGATTCGCGCGTCACGGTGAGCGCGAGGCGCAGCTTCGCGGTCGGCGTGGCGAGCGTCCCACTCCAGTTGCCCAGGAAGCGGTCCGCGCCGGCGGGCTGTTGTGCCGGAAGACCTGGCGCCAGCACCAGGGCAGTAGCGATGGTGAGCAAGCAGCGGACGTTCGTGCGCATATGAATCCGGTGACAGAGGTTCCACGTATCGGCGCGCTGGAGGCAGCGGGACTCTCGGCGACATCCCGCACCGGGGACGCTACTTCCCGGAATTTCCGAACACGAACACGGTTCGCGACGCGAACGCCGCGCCCGGCCGCAGAATCGTCGACGGGAACGACGGCTCATTGGGTGAATCAGGAAAGTGCTGCGTCTCGAGGCAGAGTGCGTAGCGGAATCCGTACACGCGGCCCTGTTTACCGTGCAGCGTACCGTCGAGGAAATTGCCCGTGTAGAACTGGAGCCCCGGCTGGTCCGTATACACGTCCAGCGTGCGTCCTGTCGTTGGCTCGAGCACGTGCGCCGCGTGCGTCAAACCAGTCGCTGACCGCACGAGCACGAAGTTGTGGTCATAGCCGTGCCCGTACCGGAGCTGCTCGTCGCGGTCGTTGATGCGCGCGCCAATCGCCGTCGGCGTACGGAAGTCGAATGGCGTGCCGGCGACGCTCGCCAGCTTGCCAGTGGGAATGAGCGTGGAATCCACGGGTGTATAGCGGTCGGCGTTGAGCATCAGCACGTGGTCGAGCACGTCGCGCTTGGCGCCGGTGAGGTTGAAGTAGGAGTGCTGGCTCAGGTTGATCGGCGTCGCCTTGTCGGACGTCGCGTGATAGGCCACCGACAGCTCGTTCTTGTCCGTGAGCGTGTACGTCACCTGCACGTGCACCGTTCCCGGATAGCCCTGATCTCCGTCGGGGCTCGTGTGGCTCAGAACGAGTCCGACGCCGTCGGGGTGGTCGAACGGGGCCGCCTGCCACACGACCTTGTCGAAGCCGCGGTCGCCGCCATGCAGACTGTTCGGCCCATTGTTGATTGGAAGTTGATACGTCTTGCCATCGAGTGTGAATCGGCCGTTGGCGATGCGATTGGCGTATCGCCCGACGATCGCCCCGAAGTACGGCGAGTCGTGCACGTAGCTCGCGAGTTTGTCGAAGCCGAGCACGATGTCGTCGTACTTCCCGTTCCGATCGGGCGTCGTGAGTGACACGATGATGCCGCCGTAGGTGATGACCTTCGCTTCGATCCCCGTCTTGTTCCGCAGCGTGTACAGGTCCACCGGCGTGCCGTCATCGAGCTTGCCGAACGCACTCTTCGTGATGCCGCGGCCGGCGGCCTGCGCGTGGGCGATCATCGGGACGGCGCCGTAGAGTTGAGCGAACAAGACGAACGAAACGGTTGCATGACGCATATCGCACCAGTAGTGGTGTGCCTGCTATCGGTCGATGGCGAATGGATCCGGCCCCCACACCATCAGCTCCGTTACACCGGTGGCGGCGGGCAGATCGTGCTCGAAGATGACACGAATACGCGACGTCCGCACGGGTCGTATCCGAACGCGGTTCATCGCCCACGCGGCGGGTTGCTCCGGCGTCCGGCTGACCAGGCTCGCGTCGTTCCAGTGCGCGCCATCCCAATACTGAACGTGGTACTCGCGCGGCGCCTTCACGCCGCCGCCGTCGCCCCACATGTAGAGGTCGACCGTCGCGACGAGGCGCGGCGCGCCAAAGTCGACCTGCAGCCAGTCGCTCGCGCTCCGGGTTCCGTACGCCGTCCAGCGATTGCGAGAGTATCGCGAGAACGCGACTTGCGCGTCGACAGCCTGCCGCACGTCGTCCGAGCGCCCGGTGAACGACGCCGTGACCCGAGGAAAGCCCCTGCCGCTGGCGTTGTACGCCAGATCGCGCGACGCCGCCAACGTCTCGTTCACTGGAGGCATCTCGCGCGACCACGCCTCGATCTCCGTGAGCCCAACGGACGCGTCCGGCGCGTGCTCGAGCGTGATGCGGATGCGGGATGCGCGAACCGGCTGCATGAAGCGCACGTGGTTCGCCCGGTGGCCCTGGGGCGTGGCCGGCACACGCGCGGCCGACGGCGCCGCGGTCCAACCGGTGCCGCTCCAGCGCTCGATCGAGTACGATGCCGGCGCACGGATGGCGCTCGCCGGACCGTCGTCGAGGAAGTACAGCGTCAACTCGTCGATCGAGCGTTCCACGCCGAAGTCGAGCACGAGCCGCGCGCGCGGCGAAGCGGAGCCCGAATCCGTCCAGCGATTGGGCGGCGCGGTGGTGTAGCGGTAGTTCCCGTCGATGAGCGCGAAGGGAGGTGACGACGGAGCGCTGTACGATGCGGCGATCCATGGATACGCGCCTCGGCCGTTGTTGACGGCCACGTTCACGCGCGCCGACTTGGGCGGAAGCAGCCGGGGTGGTGGAATCAGCGCCTTGATGCGCCCGAGCGCCGGGGACGTTGCCGCGACGCGTCCATCGACCAGCACGATCATGCCGCGTCCGCGCCGATAGCGCGTGCCGTCGCGATCCCACAGGATGGTGACGCGATGGCCGTGGTAGGCCACGTCGTCGAGCGCGAACCACGGCCAGTCGTTCGAAGCCAACGGGCTTACCTCGAGCGTATCGTCGGCGCGCGGCCGAAGTCCCACCAGGCCGGTGATGACGAGATCGACGTACCCCGAGTGGAAGTAGTCCTCGCTGTGGTCGAAGGTGTTGAATCCTTCCCACGATCCGTTGTCCGGATTCGCGCCCTCGGCCACGAACGGGCGGCCGTCCAGGCGCTGCGTCCGCGTGTAGATCCGCAGCAGCTCCAGCCAATCGCGGTCCGTGACGAAACTCTGATGGTAGTCCTCGAGCAGATTCGCCATCGCGGCGAGCGTCTGCGTCGTGGCGTACGGCCACGAGTTGCCGCTCCACCAGCAGCATCGCGGCGAGATGTAAAACAGCGGGTCGTGACGTTCGGCGGTCGTCGGGCCGAATGGTGCGTAGAACCGGGTGCTGTCCATCAGAAAGCGCCACGCGCTCGAGTACGCCGAGTCCGGCAGCTCGAACTGCCACGGGACGTAGCCGATGAGCTCCCGGCCGTGCGGATCGCCGGCGTGCGGACCGCTCTGATAGGTCAGCGTGCCGGCGCGGATGCCGTCTTTTTCGTCGTGCGCATACTCGTGGAAGAAGAACTCGCGCCCCGGATCCCACAGCTCCTGCTGGACGCGCTGCTTGAGCGCCGCGGCCTTTGCCGCGAAGCCGAGCGCGCCTGCCGAGTCGCCGAGCAGCGCCGATGCGCGCGAGATCGCCAGTGCATCGGCGTACATGTAGCTGTTGAGCGTGGGCCGATAACCATCGGCTCCGGTATCGATGTCGTCGGTCTGCCGACTGTTGATGTTCCGCTCCATGCCGTCGTGCAGGCCGTCCCAGTGAAACAGCCCGCGGGCGGCATCGAAGTGCTCGGCGACCCAGCCCGCGTACTGCCGCTTCATGTACGGCAGCATTTCCGCGATGAACCGGCGGTCGCCGTTCACGAGATACGTGGCCCAGATCGACTCGCCGTACCAGTTGCTGTAGCTCCGCGGTTGCGCGCCCGGCGTCTCGAACCAGTAGCGGGCGAAATCGCTCACGATCCGCGGATCGTCGAGCCAGCGCAGCTCATGGAACTGGTGACCGAGCGGACAGCTGATCGCGCCATAGGCACCCGACCAGAACGGACGATCGATGAACTCCGAGAACGTGTAGCCGGTCCGCGGATCGCCGTAGGTGAGATGCTTGGTCACCAACTCCCAGCGATAATAGTACGTCGCGTCGATCGCCGTATCGGGCGATTCGAAGAAGGGAATGCGCGCCGTGTACCAGTCGTAGTCGCGGTTGTCCAGCCACTGGTAGCGCGCGAGCATGGCGCGCTTGTCCAGCACCTGTGCCGTCGACGGTCGAGCGACCACGACGCACAGCGCAAGGCACGCGACTCCGAGTTGCACGACTCGTGAATGCATGGTGATTGCAACACCAGCTTGGTCAACCACCCGAGCCCAGCTCGAGCGGCGGTGTCAAGAAAAAATTCGTGCGAGGTCGTCGAGCGACGAGTTCAAGCGCCACTCCGTTCGTTCCGTCAAATCCGTGAAATCCGTGTCCCAATTGTTCCAACCGAACCCGGCGCACTCTTCAAGCCCACAAGCTCCGCCATGCGCCGCGACACCAGACCTCACGCGAACCCACTGATGCTCACGGTCGTCCCAGAGTGAGCGTCCGCGTCGTGTAGCCGTCGGCGTTCGTGCCCGTCGAGGGAAATGTCACGCTTTCGTCGCGCCACGCTTGGCCTGGCGCCCGAACGCGAAACCGATACGTCTGGCCGGCGAGCCCCTCGAGGCTCGCGACGTACTGCCCGCCGGCCATCCGCTCGCTGAGCACGCGTGGCGCCCGTGAGCGCTCGCCGATTCGCGCCGGCACACTCGGCGGAAGAATGCTCCACCCGCCCGAATAGGGCACGTCGAGCCGGAGACGATCGCGGAGCGTTCCGCGAACGGTTGCGTGCACGTCACCGGGCGTTCGCTCGAGCGACAGCGACGTGCTCGCGCCGAGCGGCAGAGCGGGGGAGAACGCTACATCGATCGGCGCGGCAGCGGGCGGGCCAGTGCGCGCGAGATCCGCCGTCAGGTGACCGGCCGAGCGGTGAATCGCGATGTCGATCATTGCGCGTCCGAACGGCACGTGCTCGACGCGCACCGAGTCCCAGTCCGGCGGGAGGTGGGGCGCAAGCGTGAGCTTTCCGGCGGGTGCATCGACATCGAGTCCCAGCAGACCACGGATGAGCGGCGTGAGCACCATCGACGTGGCAAAGAACTGCTGCGGCACCGCCGTATCGAGCGGCTTGTACAATCGCCCGGAGATGACCTCGGGATTGCGGCCGCGCGATTCGTCGAAGCCGGTCCGCGCGATCGCATCGAGCGCGAACTTGCCCGCCAGCGGATTGTGATACCGATACTCAGCGAGCGAGACCCATCCAGTCACGAACGGCCACACCGCGCCGTTGTTGTAGTGGAGCGGATCGAACAGCTTGCTGTTCGACGCGAGCGGCCGCGCCCCCCAATCGGTCATGATCAGGCTCGACGCGAGCCGCGCCGCCATTTGCGCGCCGTGATCCCGGTCGAACGCATCGAACGCCATCGCCGTCGCTGGCCAGGCGGTGAGGTTCTCGTTCACGCTCCCGTCCTCGAGCAGCGCGAACGCGTATTGCCCGAGCGCCGGCATCCACAGCCGTGACTCCATGGTGCGGAGTGCTTGCGCACGAGTCGCGCGCGCGCTGTCGGCGAGCGAATGTTCGCCAAGCGCGTCAGCCATCCCGGCGAATCGATCGAGCGCCGAGGCCCACACACCGCTCAGATACACGTCGGAGAGAATGCCGATCCGGAGATCGCCAACCTCGAGCGCGCCGGCGCCGGCCTTGGGATTCTCCATCAGGCCGTCGCCGTTCGTGTCGGTGGCGCGCGACCAGGCCATCGCCTTCTTGATGTTGGGCCAGAGCTCGCGCACGAGGGCGGTGTCGGCCGTCTGGCGCCAGTATTCGCCGAACGCGAGCACCCAGAACGGCGACGTATCGCCGTGGAAGAACGCGTAGGGGTACTTGCCGAACCAGTCGATCCAGCCCGCGCCCTGCGAGATCTCGTGCGTGATCTTGCCGTCGGCACGCTGGTACTTCGCGAAAAACCGGAACACGCCGTCGCGTACGAGGTCACTCTGGCCGTCGCCAACCATCGCGAACGAATTGATGGCCGCGTCGCCTCCAAAGAACCATCCGAATCCCGGGCGATCGCTCGCCGGCCCCGAGAGCCCGTAACCCGCGACGAGGCCGCACCCGAGATCGGGATTGCAGACGTAGGACTCGTCGAGGTTCACCTTTGCGTACTCGACGGCGCGGTCGAGCAGCGAGTCGGGCGAGTGCAGCGCCAGCTTCGTGCTACGCAGCGAGTCTTCGTGCGCCACACGCCGCTTCCATTCGCGCTCGGCGACGCCCGGCCGAATCAGCTCCCGGTACAACGCCAATGCCGAATCGCGCGACATCTCGCCGCCGGCGAGCACGATCGGGATGTACGCCACGTGCTCGTCGATGCCGCGCCCCGGCGGCTCACTCAAGCGCGGCGGCGTGTACTGCTGCCCGACGCCGCCCACACTCAACACGAACTGAGGCGGCGCGGCCGCGAGCATGTGCGCCAGCACGTCCGACGCTTGTGTGATCGCCGGCGACCCGAAGTATGCATTGATTCGCTGGCTGCCCTCCGACATGAGGAACGCGCGTGCCGGGTCGTTCCAGATCAGATACTGTCCGCCGAGCCCCGCCGGCCACGCCAGGTGAATGTCGGCCGAAAAGCGCGCGATGATCTCCATCGGGCGAATCGCATCCACCTCGAGCAGCATCACCACGGCCGGCCGATCGAGCGGCACGAACACGTGCTGCTTCACGGTGAACTGCTCGTACGCGTACTCGATCGTCACGCCTTCCGGCCGCTCGACGATGCTGTGCGCGACGGCGTGGCCCGGAATCGGCTCCGTGTACTTGGGGATGCGAAACGACAGCTCGAGATCGTGCAACCACTTGATCGGCCAGCTCCAGAGCTCGAACCGTCCGTCTTCCGTCCCCATCGCGATCGCCCGCCGCCCGACGGCCGAGAGATACGCGCCGGGGCGCGCGTCGCCGTGCAGCGCGAGTGGGGATTGGCCGAGCGCGAACGCCGGGATTGTCGACGCGACCGTTGACGCCGTGTCGGCGCCTTGTTGGGCAGCCGCGACGGCGAGCGGAGCCGCGGCGAACAGCGGGACGACGCGAAGGAAAAAGCGCATGATGAGCGAGGAGGCTGGTGAGTCGGACACTACGATAGCGTCCGCACGCGCCGCCGTCACTCAGCCACGCAGCAGTGTCAGCGTGAAAGTCGAACCTGTGCCGAGGTGGCTTGCCGCCTCCAACGACCCGCCCATTGCCTCGGCGAGCCCGCGCGAGATCGACAGCCCGAGCCCCGCTCCCGCTCGCGGCGTCTTGAGCGAGCGGCCAAGCTGTGTGAACGGCGAGAAGATCGCCTCGAGCTTGTCACGCGGAATGCCCGTCCCCGTGTCGGACACGCGCACGAGCACGCGGTCCTTGTCCAACGCGCAGGACAGGCGCACCTCGCCACGTGCCGATGTCGCCTTGGCCGCGTTCGACAACAGATTCACGCAGATCTGTACGATGCGCTCCGCGTCGCCCTGCACGATCACGTTCCGCGGGCAGCCGTCGTACACGAACCGCACTCCTCGCGCATGCATCTGCGGCATCACCATCGGATACGCCGTGCGCAGGGTGGCATCCAACGGGACGGCGACCCGTTCCACCTCGAGCCGGCCGGCCTCGATGCGCGCGAAGGCGAGCACGTCTTCGATGAGCGACGTGAGGTGCCGCTGGTTGAAGCGGATGCGCTCGAGATCCGCGCTCTGCTCGTCGTTCAGCGGGCCGCGAATGCCCAGCGTGAGCAGATCGACGTAGCCAGCAATCGCATTGAGCGGTGTGCGTAGCTCATGGCTCATCGCGGCGAGGAAATCGCTCTTCGCGCGATTCGCCTCCTCGGCCTCGCGCCGCGCACGCTGCTCCTCCTGGTAGAGCCGCGCGCGCTCGGTCGCCTGCGCACACTGATGGGCGATCGACTCGAGAAATGCGGTCTCGTCGGCGGTGAACTCGTGCTCCTCGTTCCAATTGATGCCGACCGCGCCAATCACGGTGCCCGCCGCGAGCAGCGGTATGCTCGCCGTCGCGCCCGTGCGGCTTTCCGCCCGCGGATCATCGAGGAGAGGATATTGCCCCGTTTGCGTCGGCGTGTTCGGGAAGAGCAGCGACTTCCGTTCACGGACCGCGTCGGCCAGCGGGAATGCAGATTCCATGGCGACGCGCCGCTTGCGCGCTTCGACCGTCTCGGCGTAGCCGACGGTCGCGATCACGTCGAGGGCCGTGCGTTCGCGGCTCACGAGCGCCACCAAGCCTCGCACGCCTCCAACGGTCGGGATCGCCGCCCGGAGTACGATCGCGGCGACTTCCTCGGGCGTGAGCGCTCCGGTCAGGTCGGCCGTTGCGCGCTGCAAGGCCTCGAGCCGGCGTGCGGAATCCTCGGCAGCCCGCCTCGCCGCCCGCTCGGCGGCGTACGCGGCGCGGAGTCGCGCGTCGTTCGCTTCGAGATCCCGCTGCAGTGCGAGATGCGAGGAGATGTCGGTAATCGCCGCCACCCATCCTGCCGGGCTCCCCGACGGTCCCACGAACACCCCGGCGTGCATGAGCGCGTCGAACCGCGAGCCGTCGCGGCGCTGGAAGCGCAGCGTGATTCCTTCATGCGGCGCTTTGTGCTCGAGCATTTCGCGAAGCAGGACCGCGATCGTGTCGCGTTCGTCTTCGGGCCAGTACACGAACGGCGGCATCGCGCCGATGAGGACCTCTCGCGGCCACCCGATCATGCGCGCAAACGCCTCGTTCACGTACTCCTGGCGGCCTTCATTGTCGATCGCGGCGATCCCGATCGGCAAACCGTCGGCGAGCCGCGTCGCGACCGGCACGCCATTGCCGGGCGTCATGGAGAGCATCGCGGATCGCAAATCGAACGACATGGGGCAGCTCCCGCTGCTGCTTCACAGCAAGGATAAACCACGGTCCGGCGTCTGGCCATTACCGACTGCTGATACCGAGCGCACGAAGCAGCGCGGCGGCTTCGGGACTGCTGGCCGCTGCGGTCGAGAGCGCCTCGGCATACTGGGCCGCCGCCGCGCTGTCGAGGCGTGCCGCTGCCTTGAACTCAGTAGCCGCCGAGTCGAGACGTCCGAGTTGCGCGTAAAAGGCGACGAGCCGCAGCCGGCTGGGCGCCCGGTCGGCATTGTAGCGCTGGCTGGCAACGAACTCCGCGGCGGCCGCATCGAACGCGCGATGCGTCGTGCTGTCCAGGGTTCCCGCCAACGGCGCGAGCAGCCACGCGGCTTCCTGCCGAATGGCGCGACGCTGATCGCGCAGGAGTGGCGTCGCGAGCGAGAGCCGCTGCTGCGCGCCCATGCCCTCGAGATCCGAGAGCGCGTAGAACCGGATCACGGGATTGCTATCGCCCGACCAGCGCTGCGCCGCCTGAAGCGCCGTCGCGCCCGGTCGCGCGGCGAGCCGCGCCAGCGCCGACGCGCGTACGATCCACGGCTCCGTGGCGTCATTGGCGATCGCGCCGAGCGAGTCGACGGCGCCAGGGTCGTTGCGATCGTCAGCGGCAAAGGCCGATGCGAATCGCTGAAAGCCCGGATTCGGCGTGGGGAACCAGTACTTGACCAGCGCGCTCGCCCAGCGCGCGTCGTGCTCGGTGTGGCAGCGGTTGCATGCGTTCGGCACACCGAGCGCCACGGAGAGATCGGGACGCGGAATGCGGATGCTGTGATCGTGCCGCAGGTCGATCTGCATGTACACGGTGTCGGGCAAATGACACGACACGCATTGCGCTCCGGCGCTGCCGGCCGCGTGATGGTGATGTGTCGCGGCGTCGTACTTGGCTGCCCGATGGCACTGCAGGCACACTTGATTCCCCGGACGCCGGAGCTTCTGCGTGTGCGGATCATGACAGTCGGCACACGTGACGCCCATGCTGTACATCTTGCTCTGCTGGAACGATGCAACGGTGTACACCTCATCCAACTGCTGGCCGTCGGGATAGTACATGCCCGCGAGCAGCGGCAGCGGCACGTAGTAATCGAGCAGCGGCGCGCCCGCGGTGTAGCCATCGGCAATGTGGTTGCGCCGCGCGTGGCACTGCGTACAGGTCTGGATCTCGCGGTCGGTCGTGCGCGGCGCGCTTCGATGCGCGTTGCCGCTCGCCGAGTCGATGGACCAGGTGATGCCGCGTCGCTCGGTCAACTGCGACGCGAACCCGTCGTCGTGCCACAGGACACCGCGCATCAGTCTCGGATACCGGGCCCATGACACGTGCCGCGAGCCGGGTCCATGACACGCCTCGCACGCGACGTTGATTTCCGAGAACGTGGTGTGAAAGGAGTCCGTCGCCGGCTCGTACTGTTTGCGCACGGCCGTCGAGTGGCAGTCGGCGCACATGTAGTTCCAGTTGTACTGGCTTCCCGTCCAGTGAAAGCGTTCGGCGTGCGACGCTTCAGTATTGGGTGCAAGTGAGAACCAGCGCTGGCCGCCCTGGTTCGCCGGGCGCGCGTCCCACGCGGCGAGCAGAGCTTGCACGTGTCCGCCGCGCAGCTCCACGAGATACTGCTGCAGCGGGTACACGCCGAAGGTGTATCGGATCGCGAACTCGCCCGGCGTCTCGGCGGAGCCGGTGGTGCGGACGAGCGATGTGTCACCACGCCGGAGAAAGGTGTAGCTCACGCCGCCGTTCAGGAGCTTGGTCCCGTCGAAGCGTCCCAGCACGTTGGCGGGCGTCGCCGGCTGCATCGCTCGCGCGTGCTGCGACGTGCGCCACGCGTCGTACTCCTGACGGTGACAGCCCGCGCATTGGTCGGAACCAGTGAATGCGAGCGGCTGGTCAGGCCCGCGCGGCCGGCAGGCCAGGACGGCAAACGACGCAGTGACCACAATGGCTGCGACGAGGCGTCTCGGGTTGTCGCTGCGCGGCATGCCTAATCATGATCGGTCGCCGGCCGATCGCGAAGGCCGGTCAGCGCCGCTGGAACACGGCGTACGTGAAGACCTGTTCCACGCCGGACGGCGTGCGATGCACGTCGGTCAGACTGTCCTGCAAGACGAACTCCTCGCCGAGCTCGCGGGCCAAGCCGCTTGCATCGTATCGAGCGACCTCCAGACCACTGCATCGCGTCGGACCTTGCAGCGCGAACGTGGCAATGATCAGCGTGCCGGCGGGGCGCAGCGCACGACACACCTGCGTCACGTAGGCAGCGCGCTCGTCCGGTTGCGTGAGGAAGTGGAACACGGCGCGGTCGTGCCACACGTCGTAGCCGTGCGCGGCCAGTTCCGCGTTGCGTACGTCGGCTTCGATCCATTTCACCGCGTCGGCTCGCGCTCCGAGCCGCGCGCGGGCGCGCTCGATTGCCTTGGCCGAGATGTCGAGCACCGTCACGTCTCGAAACTCGCGCTCGAGCAGCGCATCGACCAACCGCGAGTCGCCGCCGCCAACGTCGATGATCGCGCTGTCGCGTCCCGCGCCGGCGCTCAACAAGAGCTCGATCGATCGCGTGGGGAACGGCTGGTACCAGCTCATCTCGCTGGGCCACTTCGTCGTGTAGATCGCTTCCCAGTGGATCTTTGGATCCATCGTGTGATGCGGATAGCGCTGTCGGCTGTCAGGCAGGATGCGGTGCGAGCTTGTGGCTGTGGACGACGAGCAGGGGCACCGCCACGAGGGCGCTGACCGCCAGACCCAGATCCTCGCCCACTCCAAGCTGCAATGCCGCGACACTGCCCACCACTGCCCACAGGACCGGCACGACCAGCAACGAGAACGGCACCCGCGGTCGGGCCCAAAGCAGCAGGCCGAACGTGAAGATCGTCGTCGGGCAAGGCAGCCCGAACGTCGGCGCGGCGGGGTAGGCATGCCCGAGCGCACTGCCGAGCTTGGGATAGATGACGAGCGCGTACACCACGAGAATGGCACCCAGCACACCTATCGTGTCGCGCCGCGGTGCGAAGACGAGCTGCCCCCGGACGACTCCAATCCAGAAGAGCAGTCCGGCTTCGACCACGAACGCCGCTGCAAACACCACGGCGGCGGGATTGATCCTGCTGAAGAATTGCAGGTGGTAGACCACGCCCATCCACAACCAAAGTGCCGCAAGCACGATCGCGACGAGCCGGCCGGCGCGGCGGCCTCCGTGGAGGGCGGCCCCGATCGCGATCACGGCGTCGATGACCGCGATGGCCTGCGCCGGCCAAACGGCCTCGTTGTACCGACTGAAGACGGCGAAGAACTGCTCGACCGTGAACGGCATAAAGACGCTCCGGATGCCGGAAAGGTGGTCAGGAGGGCGTGGCTTGTATGTCCGGCGCTCGCCGCCATCTTGTCAGTTCACGGATGACCGACAGCGTCGATCCGGATGCTCGTCATAGCGACCTCTGGCCAACCTTCGAACATGCGCCATCTCTCAATGCTGCTCTGCCTGGCCGCCTTCACTTCGATCGAAGCCCAGCCCTCCGATAGTCAGCTCCGCACCGATTGGGCGAATCTGGCCCGCTACCGCGAGGCCAATGCGAAGCTTGCCGCGCCCGCGCCAGGCGAACATCGCGTGGTCTTCATGGGCAACTCGATCACCGATGCCTGGGCGCCGCTGTTCGACTCGCTGTTTCCCGGCAAGCCATACGTCGGACGCGGGATCGGCGGCCAGACGACGCCACAGATGCTCGTGCGCTTCCGGCAGGATGTTGTGGCGCTGCATCCGGCCGTCGTCGTGATCTTGGCCGGCACGAACGACATCGCCGGTAACACAGGCCCGTCGACGCTCGAGATGATCGAGGACAACCTCGCGTCGATGTCCGAGATTGCGCAGGCCAACCAGATTCGCGTCGTGCTCGCGTCGGTGCTGCCGGTGTACGACTACTCGTGGCGTCCGGGCCTCACGCCGGCGCCGAAGATTGTCGAGCTGAACAAATGGATCAAGTCGTACGCGGCGTCGCACAACGCGGTCTATCTCGACTTTCACTCGGCGATGGCCGACGAGCGGGGCGGACTGCCGTCGGCGCTGTCGCGGGACGGCGTTCACCCGAACTTGGCTGGCTACAAGATCATGGCTCCGCTCACCGACAAGGCGATCCAGGAAGCGCTCGCCCGCGAGCCCAGGTGACGTACTGAACGTATACAAAGCGTCTTGACACGATGTGATTTCCGTCGGATCGTCACGGCCTCCCCCAAACTCGGAGTTGTCGATGTCGGCCACTTCCACGACTGCACGCTCGCTCGCGTCAGTTGCCGCCGCGGTCGCGCTGTTGACCGTTGCGCCTTCCTCACCGCTCGCCGCCCAGGCCAAACAGCAGGGATCGAGCGCCGGCGGAGCGAGTCCCGCGGTACTCGCCTCCGTTCGAGCGGCACTGGACAAGTACAAGGACCCGGTCGTGGCGATTCGGGACGGATATCTCTCGACGGTCGGATGCATCGACTTCCCCGGCGGCACGACCGAACACGGCGAAAAGGGCATGCAGATGAACTACAAGCCGGGCGCCATGGGCGTGCACTTCATCAACATGGGCCTCGTCGGACCAAAGCTCGATTCGACGAAACCCCAGGTGCTGCTCTACGAGCCGGTCGGCGACAAGCTGGTGCTCGCGGGCGCCGAGTGGTTCATGCCCGCACAGTTGTCCAAGACGGCGCCCACGATGCTCGGCCATCAGCTCATGGGGCCGATGGAGGGGCATGCCCCGATCATGCCGGCCGAGCTGCATCACTGGGATCTGCACGTGTGGTTGTACAAGACCAATCCCAACGGCATGTTCGAGCCGACCAATCCCGCCGTGAAGTGCCCCAAGGGCAATCCGTACACGTTCGCTGACGAGCCGCCCAAGATGGTGAAGCCGTAAGACTCTCGGTAAGATTGAAGCGCGTGCACCCGCACACAGCGGGTGCACGCGCTTCTTC
>DATJIZ010000437.1:0-2399 GCA_035492735.1 Gemmatimonadaceae bacterium
GCCCCGCCAAGGGCCGCCGGATCGCCCGACGTCCGCACGATCCACGTCCCAAAGCCCCCGATGGCGCCAGGGAAGTACATCATCTCTTTCTCGGCGCCGCTCAGGCTCACGTGCCGCTGGTGGCCAACGACGCCGATCACCGTGTATTGCTCCGGGACGTCACTCCGCACGCGCGCGAAGATCGACTTGCCGATGGCGGACTCGTTGCCGAACGCGAGCTTCGCCAGCGCGTCGTCGATCACGACGACCTTCGCGTCGGGCGTGTTGTCGGCCTCGGTGAACGTGCGGCCGGCGATGAGGCGCGTGTGCATCGCCGCGAAGTAGCCGGGCATCACGGAGAAGAAGCCGCCCTGGTGGAAGCGGCTGGGATCGGCCATCGCCTCCTGCGTGCCCCACCGCGCGCTCGGATCGCTGCCGTCGAGCGGCACGGCGGACGAATTCGTCACGTCCGTGACTCCGGGAATCGCGGCCAGCTTGTCGCGCGTCTGGCGAATCGAGCCCATGGCCTCGTCGAACGATCGGAAGCGGACGTTGGCGAGTCGGAACGTGAGCACGCCGTTGGGATCGAAACCCGGATCGGTGCGCGCCAGCGCCACGAAGCTCCTGATCATCAACCCCGATCCGATGAGCAGCACGAACGACAGCGCCACTTCAGCGACGATCACCGTGTTGCGGAGTCGCGCGATGCCGCCAAGCGACGGTGCGCGTCCGCTGGCGCGGAGCACCTGGGCGAGGTCGGGGCGCGAGGCCCGGATCGCCGGTACGAGACCGAATAGAATCGTCGCGGCCAGCGCGGCCACAACGGTAAAGCCGAGCACGATCGGGTCGATCGCCACGTCGGTGAGCCGCGGCAGGTTGGCCGGCGAGAGCTGCAGCAGGAGCCCGATGCCGAGCTTCGCCAGCGCGATGCCCGCGGCCGCGGCGATGGCCGACAACAGCAAGCTTTCGGCGAGGAGCTGGCGCACGATCATCCACGCCGAGCCGCCGATCGCCGCACGAACGGCGAGCTCGCGCTCGCGCTGCGAGGCGCGCACGAGGAGCAGGTTGGCGATGTTGGCGCAGGCGATGAGCAGCACGAAGATTACCGCGCCCATGAGCGCGAGCAGCGCCGTGCGCACGTTGGCGACGAGGTACTGTTTCATCGGTTCCACGCGATACGTGACGCCGGCCGACGCGTCGGTCGGAAAGCGGGCCTGCAGGTCCTTCGACACTCGAGCGATCTGCGCGCGCGCCTCGGCGATGGTGCCACCGGGCTTGAGCCGTCCGATGAGCCGGTAGGCGACGTTCATTCGCGAGCCGGTCTCGAAGTTCACGCGAAGCGCGGTCCACACGTCCGGCCGCCGCACGACCTGCATGTTGACGGGGAACTCGAGCTCGGCGCGCGGCGAGACGATGCCCACGATCTGCACCGGGCCGCCGAACACGGTGATGCTGCGACCGACGATCGACGTGTCGCCGCCGAACTTTCGTTGCCAGAAGTCGTAGCTGAGAATTCCAATCGTCGGGAGTCGCGGCGGCGGAGGCGCTTGCGGCTGCGCGGCCGGCGCGGCCCCGGGCGGCGTCAGCGGTACAAACTGGTTCGGCACGCCGTCGTTGTCGCCGAAGTTGCGTCCGTACACGATCGGGACGCCGAGGATGTTGAAGATGTTCGTGGTCGCCGCCGCCGCGGTAATGAGCTCGGATTGTCCATCCTTGTCGGTGAACGTGGCCGCGCGCGACGTCTGGAGCGCGGCGATGCCCTCGAACGCGGGTGCGCCGGCACGGAGATCCGGCACGTCGCCCGCACCGGTCGGGAAATCCTGTACGCCCCGGGCGCGAAGGTCCTGAGTGACGATCGCCAGCCGGTCGGCAGCGCCGTACGGCAGTGGTCGGAGGAGCACCGCGTTGACGACGCTGAAAATGGCCGTGCTGGCGCCGATGGCGAGCGCCAGAGTGACGATCGCAGTGACGGCGAAGGCCGGGCTGTTGCGCAGGGTGCGCGCTGCGTAGCGCAGGTCGTCGAGGAACATGGATGCGGCTCCTTCGCGTGGCGTGACACCGAAGGTCCTAAATGACCTCGGTCCGGAGGAGCGGTCAATGGGGGCGGAACGCCATTGGATGCGCTGCCGTGCGGGATCGAAAACGGCCGCTTGCCCTAACCGTACTATGGAGCTACGTTGGCCTTTCCCCAAATCGTGCTATGGGAGTAGCCGTGGCGGACCGCGACATCGAGCTCATCCAAGGCACCCTCAACGTGCTGATCCTCAGGACGTTGTCCTGGGGACCGATGAATGGCTACGCGATCGCGCAGTGGGTGCGCGAGGCGACGAAGGGCGACATCCAGCTCGAGGAGGGCGCGCTGTATCCTGCCCTGCACCGCATGGAGCACCGCGGATGGATCGACGCGGAGTGGGGCCTGA
>DATJIZ010000438.1:0-2675 GCA_035492735.1 Gemmatimonadaceae bacterium
GCGCGCGCGGCGCTGGTCCAACTGCGCAGCGCGTGGTCGGCCTGGCAGGAGATCGATGCGCCCTTTGAAGCAGCGCGCGTTCGAGTGCTGCTTGGACTGGTTTATCGCGACCTTCACGACGAGGATGGCGCCGCGCTGGAGCTCGATGCGGCGCACCGCGTGTTCCAGCGACTCGCCGCCACGCCCGACGTCGCTCGCGTGAGCAAACTGATGGCGAGCTCGGCGAGTACCGCCGGGCCGTCGCTGACGGCGCGCGAGGTGGAAGTCATCGGGCTCGTCGCGACGGGAAAGACCAATCGGGCGATCGCGCAGCAACTCTCGATCAGCGAGCGAACCGTGGACCGCCATGTGAGCAACATCCTGGTGAAGCTGGAGCTCCCGTCGCGCTCGGCGGCCACCGCCTACGCGTACGAGCACGGGCTCGTCTAGTCGCGCGTGGCGCGAAATACCCACAATCGCCACGGCGATGGTTGGGTGATTTCGCCGAAGCGCGATCGGCGGTCGCACACCTAGCGTTCGTCCCGCACACCAACGGGAGGACTGACGTGACCGCCACGACTGCGCAACGAGAATTCTGGAGAGTCGGCATCGGGTCCGGGCCCGAGAACTACGAGCACTACTTCGTACCGGCAATCGGGCGACCGCTGGCTGAGCGCCTCGTTTCCGAAGCCAACTTGCGACCCGGCGATCGAGTGCTCGACGTCGCGTGCGGGACGGGGATCGTCGCTCGACTCGCCGCAGAGCGCGTAGGCGCGAGCGGGAGCGTCGCCGGACTCGACGTGAATGCCGGGATGCTCTCGGTCGCGCGCTCGATTGCCGCGGCGGCCGACGCTCCGATCCGCTGGTACGAAACGACCGCCGAGTCGATCCCACTCGCTGACGACACGTTCGACGTCGTGTTCTGCCAGCTCGGACTCATGTTCATGGCGGACAAGGACGCAGCGGTGCGAGAGATGCGGCGTGTCGCCGTTTCCGGCGGCCGACTTCTCGTCACGATGCCGACGCCGACGCCGTTCTTCGACGTGCTGCACGCCGCATTCGAGCACCATCTGCCGGCCGGTGCCCCTTTTGTGCGCGCCGTTTTCTCGCTGAACGACGCAGATGAGGTCGAGCGGATCTTCCGCCACGCAGGGTTCGAAGACCCTTCGGTCAGGCGTGAGGCGGTGGAGCTGCACCTGCCGCCGCCGCGCGAGTTTCTCTGGCAGTACGTCCAGAGCACACCCTTGGCGGGATTAGTCGCGCAGGCGGAGAGCGAAGTTCTCGCCGCGTTGGAGCGCGACGTCGTGACGGGCTGGCACACGTGGGCGCGCGACGGCGTCGTCGTACATCAGCAGGGAATGATCGTCGCGACGGCCCGCAAGTGAAGCGCCACGGATGGTGATCGATCTGAAGCGTAGATGGGAAGCGATGGGGGCCGGTATGACACGGCCCCTTTTGCCTGCCGCCCTTGGCGGGATTGATTCCATAAACGCTTCCGGCCGCTGCCGACGTCATATGGATGTGCATGTCCTGGAGACGGCAATCAACGACGACGAGCTCGCGTCGCTCGCGGCGCGCGCCAAGAGCGGAAGCGGCCACGCGTTCGAAGAGCTCGCGGCGACGGTGCGTGGCCGAGTCAGACGGTGGGCAGCCCAAGTCGTGGGCGATCCCGACGAAGCCGACGACGTCACGCAGCTCGTGCTCATGCGAGTGGCCGAACGCTTGTCGTCGTTCGACGGTCGCAGCCGGTTCAGCACGTGGTTGTATCGGGTCACGCGACGGGTCGCGCTCAATCGCGTTCGGACCGAGGAGCGGAGACGGGCGATTCTCGCTCGGTCCGCGACCTCGGACAGTACCGCGGTCGAGCACATCGAAGTCGAGCATGAGGCGACACGGCTCGTGGAGCTTGTTCGCGCGTATTACGCCGAGCTCACGCCTCGGCAGCGCGAGGTCTTCGAGATGGCCGACCTCCAGCAGTTGAGCAGCACGGAGATCGCGCGCCGTCTTGCGATCGATCCATCGACCGTGCGCGTGCTGTTGCTCCAGGCCCGGCGGACGATCCGGCGGCGAATGCTGCAGGATCATGCGGCGCTCGTGGAAGCGGAGGGATACGACGTATGAAGTGTGCGGATTGCCTAAATGCGATGCTCGACGCCGACCCGGCCGAGCTGCGTGGCCGGGGCGGTAGCGAGCTGGCCGAGCATCTGCGCGGATGTCTGGCGTGTCGAAGGGCTGCCGACGCAATCGTCGTGGACACGCGCATGCTGGCCACGGTGCTCGTTCACGCGGCACCGGCACATGCCAGCCGGCGGCGCATCGCGATCGCCGGGCTGGCCGCCGCGGGAGTGATCCTCGCGATCGCCTCGCGCGAGATCGCGCGCCACGCGGGCACCGCATCGCGGCAAGCCTCACCTCGAACGTCATTGCCTGTGCCGAGCATTCGACCGGCCAGTCCGGCCGCGGTCGCAGCGCGGCCTTCGAGCGCGCCTCGCTCGGCGCGAACGGTGGCGCGGGCGCGACCGGCGGACCAGCAGCGTCTTCACGCGGTCGCGTACCAGCCGACGCCGTTCGTCGCCGTCCCGATTCAGCCCGCCGATACGGCGGCGCGCGACGGCGCGAACCCGATCGTGTCGGTGAATCCGCACGGCGGTCGTCGCGCGGCCGTTTTCCGAGTGGCCGAATCCAACGTCACGGTA
>DATJIZ010000439.1:0-2036 GCA_035492735.1 Gemmatimonadaceae bacterium
TCCATCTTCGCCCCGCCCAAAGCCATCGTCTCCGCCAGCCCCCGGACCGCACGCTCGTTCAACGGCGAAATCGCCAAACACGCCCGCGCCGCGGCCTCTGACACCTCCAAATTCCCGACGTCCTGTGCCCGCTCCTGGGCCCTCAGTAGCACCTGGCTCAGCGCAAACGCCGTCCTCGCCCGAAACGGCTCAAACCACTCCGTGTATGCCTCCGAGTCATGCGGCGCGTACCCGGGCAGAAACCCGCCCTGCGCCGCACGAATCTGCTCGAGCGTCAACCGCTCGCTGTCCAGCATCTCCGCGTAGTCCGCCCGCACCGCTCCAACGGGCAGCTCGATACCTTCCTGATCCGCGTCGAGTGCCACACCGGCCGACTTAAGCTGGTACAGCAGTTCCCGAAGTGAATGCAGCCCGTTCTTCTCCGTTTGCTCGGGAAACAGAAGATCGATGAGGCATCGCCGTGACACGCGACGGCCCGGCTCCGCCGACAAGTACAGAAGCACCGAAAACCGCCTGACGGCGTTCGGTCGTACCTGGATGCGTCCGATGTCCACCTGGGCGGTCCCGAGGGTCCGCAGAATGATCGGTTCGATTGGCATCCGTGCCTGCCCCCCAGCGGCGATCGGATCCGTTCACGATGCTCGAATTTTCGCGAGCCAAAGTTGTCGCGGTGCGTCAAGCCAGCGTCATGCGGGCCTAAACTTCACACAAACCTCATGACGCCGCCACGCCGACTTTCGAGAGGACTCCAATCCGCCCGCAACTGATCCGAACCCTCTCCGAGTTGCCAACGGCACGCCCGCGTTCCGAGCTGCACGTCACGATGTAGCCCGCCCCACGCTCGGGGCGCATACTTCAACCCATGGCTGGCCCGCTCCACATCGACGATCACGACCTGACGGTCCGGCACTGGCCCACCGGCCGCGAGCTGGCCGGCATCGCCGCGTTCTGGCTCGCCTTCGGCGCGCTGAGCGTCACCAATTGGCTCCTGCCGCCGGGTGGGCAGGGACCGCCGATGACCTCCCGCGTCGTCGCGATCGGCATGG
Organism: Gemmatimonadaceae bacterium; assembly: GCA_035492735.1. GTDB lineage: Bacteria > Gemmatimonadota > Gemmatimonadetes > Gemmatimonadales > Gemmatimonadaceae > JAQBQB01. Next base: position 1,047 of record DATJIZ010000439.1, read on the forward strand.
TCGAGTCGATCCTCTGGATGCTCGCGACGCCGCCGCTCTTCTGGTTCACGAGCCGGTTCAGCATCGACGCTCGCCGCCGGGCATGGCGCGTCCTGCTCTACGTCGCCATCGCGGTCGTCGTGGCGCTCGCCGTGGACATTCTCGCCGAGCTGGTTCGGCGCGGCGTCCTGCCGCCGCCACCCGCCCGCGGACCGCGACGCGCCGATCGCGGCTCATGGTTCTTCGTCCGCGCGCGCTACTTCAACGACATCATGTTCTCGTTCGGCGTCCTCGCCGGCGGCGTCGCCCGCGACTACGTGCGGCGCTATCAACGCCGGCTCGAGGAGTCGGCCCGCCTTCGCGCGCAGCTCGCCGAGGCGCGGCTCTCCGTGCTCCAGAGCCAGCTCAATCCGCATTTCCTTTTCAACACCCTCAACGCGGTCTCGGCGCTCGTCGATCGTGATCCCAAAGGCGTGCGCCGCATGATCGCGCGTCTGAGCGAGCTGCTGCGCGGCACGCTCGAGCCCTCGTCGGATCCCGAAGTCCCGCTCGCCCGCGAGCTGGCCACCATCGAGCAATACCTCGAGATACTCCGCATTCGATTCCAGGGCCGCCTCGAGACGTCGATCGAATCCGATGCGGCGCTCGCCGACGCGCTCGTGCCACCGATGATCCTGCAGCCGCTCGTCGAGAACGCCATGAAGCACGCCGTGAGCAGGACCGCCGCGCCCAGCCGGATCGACGTCGTCGCCCGCCGGAACGGCGAGTCGCTCGTGCTCACCGTTCGCGACACGGGCGCCGGTGAAGACGATAACGGATCCGCGGGCGGCGAGCAGGGAACCGGCATCGGCCTGCGCAATACGCGCGCGCGACTCGAGGCGATCTACGGCGACGACTTTTCGCTCGACCTCGCGCGGCGCGATTCGGCCGGTACGGACGCCACGATCCGGCTGCCGTACCACACGGCCTCCGATCTTCGCGCCGAGCCGGTGCGATGACCGGCGCGCCACC
>DATJIZ010000440.1:0-9487 GCA_035492735.1 Gemmatimonadaceae bacterium
GCCATCGTGCCAGTGACGGGATCGCGCGGGATCTGCCCCGAGACGAACACGAAGCCGCCCGCCCGCACCGCCGGCGAGTACGCGCCGGCAGGCGCCGGCACCTCCGCGCCGAGCCGCACCGGTTGCCACTGCCGCTCGCGCTGTATCATTTAGCGTCTCCACTGAGTGAGAGAATCGTGGCCAACACGCCAGCCAGCATCGCCGAGCTCGAGACGCCCGTCCCCGTCGTCGACATGGACCGGCTCGTCCGTAATCTCGATCGGGCGGCCGATTACGCAAAGGCGCACGGCCTCGCCCTCCGCCCACACATCAAAACGCATAAATCGACATGGATCGGCCGCGAGCAATTGCATCGCGGCGCCGCCGGCCTCACGTGCGCCACGGTTTTCGAGGCTGAAAAGATGAGCGAGGTGTGCGACGACATTCTCGTGGCGTATCCGCCCGTCGGAGCACCGCGGGCGAGGCGACTCGCCGGCATTCCCGACGACGTCAAGGTCACGGTCGCGTTGGATTCCCAGGCCGCGATCGACGACATCGCCACGGCGGCCCGCGCCGCCGATCGACCCGTCGGAGTGTACGTCGAGATGGATCTCGGCATGCATCGGGTGGGCGTGCCATCGATCGACGGCGCAATCGCCCTCGCGCGCGCCGTTCAAGTCCAGCCGCCGCTGTCGTTCGAGGGCATCGCGTTCTATCCCGGTCACATTCGCGAGTCCGTCGACCGGCAGGCAGACAAGCTCGAACGGTTGAACGACTCACTCGGCCGAATCATCGACGAGTTCGACGCGTCGGGAATGCGTCCGCGCGTCGTGAGTGGCGGCTCCACGCCGACGCTCTGGCACACGCACGAGCTGCGCGGAGTGACCGAGTTCCGGCCGGGAACCTACGTCTACAATGATCGCTCGACGGCAGCGATCGGCGCCTGCGGCTGGGACGACTGCGCGCTCACCGTGCTCGCGAGAGTGGTGAGCACCGCGGTGCCGGGGCAAGCCGTCGTGGATGCCGGGTCGAAGGCACTCGGCCGCGAGCCAATGCGTGCCGACGGCGCCGATGGATTCGGCTGCGTGCTCGGCCACTCCGAAGTCGTGGTCAGGAGCATGTCCGAGGAGCACGGTATTCTCGACCTGACCGACTCCACGTGGCGACCCACGGTCGGCGAGCTTGTGCGAATCATCCCGAACCACGTCTGCATCGTCGTGCACCTGAACGACGTGATCGTCGGCTTGCGCGGCGATTCGGTGGAGACGAGCTGGCCCGTCGTGGCGCGCGGACGAGGCTATACGATCAGTGAGCCATCCCCGTCGCGCCGCGACCCTTCCCCGTTCGGAAGAGAAACAGCAGTGGCAGCGCCGCGAGCAGGATGATGCCGCTCAGAATGTAGATCCGCGAGAAGGCGAGCACGCTCGCCTGCGCCTGGATCTGGCGATCGAGAATCGACAACGCCTGCTGCTTCGCGGTGATCGGATCGATGCCGCGCGCAATGAGGCCGCGTGTGATCGACTCCCACCGGCCGAGCGACAACGGGTCGGTGACGGTGACGTGCTCGGTGAGCACCGCCTTCTTCTCCTGCGTGAACCGCGTGAGCAACGTCGCCATGATCGCGATGCCGAGCGATCCACCGAGCTGGCGGGTGAGGTTGAACATCCCGGTGCCCTGCGCCAGATCCTTGAGCTTGAGCTCCGCCATCGTCGCGTTGGTCAGCGGCACGAAGATCAGCCCGAGACCGACGCCGCGAAGAATCAGTGGCCAGAAGGTTTCCGCGGGACCACTCGCCAGCGTCATGCGCGCGAGCATGTACATCGAGACGAAGAACAGACTGGCGCCGACGGCGACCGTGGCTCGTGCATCGAGGCGATTGGCGTTCTTGCCGACCCACATCATCGTGACCGCCGAGGCCAGCGCACCCGGAAGGATCACGAGGCCGGTCTGATTCGCCGTGAGCCCATGCAGATTCTGCAGAAACACCGGCAGCACGAAGATCGAGCCGAACAGCGCCAGCCCGAGCACGGCCGCGATGCTGACGCCCGCGGCAAGCTGACGGCTCTTGAACACGCGGAAGTTGATGATCGGCTCGTCGACCGTGAGCTCGCGCCACAGCAGCAGGATGAAGGACAATCCGGACGTGATCGCCAGCGCCGTGATGAGCCGCGAATCGAACCAGTCGTACCGCTCCCCCTTCTCGAGCATCCATTGCAGCGAGCCCACGCCCGTCAGCAGGAGCAGAAACCCGAGGAAGTCGATCGTCTCCGCGCGTTCCTGGTGCGCCGCGTCGTGCACGTACGTGGCGACCATGATCGCCGCCAGGATGCCGAGCGGCACGTTGATGTAGAAGATCCAGGGCCAGTTGTAATTGTCGACGATCCAACCGCCGAGCGTGGGGCCGAGCGTGGGGCCGACCATGACACCCACGCCGAACATGGCCTGGCCGATGCCGATCTCGTGCGGTGGGAACGACTCGAACAAGGTCGTCTGCGCGGTGGACAGGAGCGCGCCGCCGCCGACGCCCTGCACCACGCGCCAGAAGACCAGGCCGCCGAGCGAGGTGGCCGCGCCGCAGAAGAACGACGCGGTCACGAACAGCAGGATGGACGTGGTGAAATAGCGCTTGCGCCCGAAGTAGGCCGACAGCCAGCCCGACATCGGGATCACGATGACGTTGGCGATGATGTACCCGGTCGACACCCACGAGATCTCGTCGAGCGTCGCGCCCAGATTCCCCATCATGTGCGGGATCGCGACGTTCACGATCGACGTATCGATGAGCTCGAGCACCGCCGCGAGCGTCACGGCGATCGCGATCAGGTATTTGTACTTGTACTTGTCCTCGTCGACTTCGTGGCCGGTCGCGGGCGTGCGCGACGGCACGGGCCGCACGATGATCTGTGCGGTGCCGCGCGGACCGGAGGTGAGCGACGGCGTCTCAGTCGGCATGAGCCTCTAGCACTTGCCGGCTGGCTGCTTCGTGTCGACGTGGACGGTCACCGACATGCCCGGGCGCAACTGACGATCGTTGCCGAGGCCCTGTTTGACGCGGAGCCGCACCGGTACGCGCTGCACGACCTTCGTGAAGTTGCCGGTCGCGTTGTCCGGCGGCAGCAGCGCGAACTTGGAGCCGGTGGCAGCGCTCACGCTTTCCACGCAGCCGAGCGCCGTGGCGCCGCCGTAGGCATCGACATCGATGTCGGCCGGTTGGCCGACGCGGATGTCCGAGAGTTGCGTCTCCTTGAAGTTCGCCGTCACGAACACGCCGGTGTCGGCGACGATCGTGAGCAACGGCTGGCCGGGCTGCACGAGCTGGTTGGGCTCGACCTGCTTGCGCGACACGATCCCCGCCGTGGGCGCGCGGACGGCCGTGTAGCCGAGTTGCAGATTGGCGTTGTCGCGCGCCGCCTGCGCCGCCTCAAGCCGTGCCTCAGCGAGCCGAACGCCAGCTTCCGCGCTCGCCACCGAGCCACCAGCGGCCGCCCGTTGGCGCTCGACGGCGACCACGTTGGCCGACGCCGCCTCGGCCGCGGCGCGCGCGGCGTCGAGCTGCATCTTGGAAACGACCTGTTTCGCCGCGAGGTCTTCCATGCGCGCCAAGTCCTGTTTGGCCTTGGTCTCCTGCGCCCGCGCGGCAGTGATCTGCGCGTCGAGCGCGGCGCGTTGGCCGGCGGCCTGCTCGACCATCGCTTGCGCCTGGCCACTCGATCGGTTCGAGCCGGCCGCCGCCCGCGCCGCGGCGAGGTCGGCCTCGGCCTGCGCCAGCCGCACGCGGTACTCCGCCGGGTCGATCTGCACGAGCAGCGAATCGGCCGCGATGTGGTCGTTGTCGCTCACCGTGACCCGCTGGACGTAGCCGCCGACCTTGGCGAGTACGGGCACGAGGTGGCCGTCGACCGCCGCGTCGTCGGTCGACTCGTGGCTCCGGCCGTAGCTCCACTGCCTGACGCCCCAGAAAGCGCCGAGCGCGAGGAGGACGATCACGATCGGGAGCACGATGCGCCGCCGGCCTGATGCTCTGGACGGAGGACCCTCGAGCTCGACGTCGCGATCGCTGCGTGGCTCGGTGCTCTGCTTGACGATTGTTGCCATGGTCGGTTGGTGTTCGAGAGGTCTGATTACGGAAGCTGTGAAACGGTACCTTCGGCGTGGGCCAGCGCGACGCGAGCCGCCTGATACGCGGTGAGGGCGTCGACGAGCCCGGTGCGGGCTGAATTCAGCGAGAGTGACGCATTGATCACGTCGGCGTTGCCGGAGACGCCGGCGCGGAACCGCTCGCGTGCCTGCGTCACTTCCTGCTCGGCCAGGCGCTCGTGCTCGCCCGCGGCGTCCGCCTGCTCGCGTGCCGACGCGAGGTCGAGCAGCGCGCCACGCACCTCCATGGCGACCTGTTGCCTGAGATCGCGGCGGCGTACGTCGATTTCGCGCGCGGCAGCCTGAGCCTCCTGGGTCTGTCCGCTCCGAAGCCCGCCCTCGAACACCGGCCAGCGAACCTGAATGCCATACGTGTAGGTGTTGAGAAAGTGCTGCGGCTCGAGCCCGGTCGGTCCGTCATTCGCGAACACGCCCACGGTCGGCAGCCGCGTCGCGCGAACCGCAGCCGCCTGCTGCTCGGCGGCCGCGAATTGAAGATCGGCGGCGCGGACGTCGGGCCGCGTGCGCAGCGCCTCGTCGATCGCTGCCTGTTCGCTGCTGGCGGCCAGGCGCGGCACGACGGTCGACAACGAATCGGAGAGCTCCAGCGGCGTGTCGAGGTCGAGGTTGAGCGCGCGCCGCAGTTCCAGCTGCGCGCGGTCGAGGTCGTTGCGTGCGGCAATCAGCTGTGCGCGTCCGGAGGCGCGCTGGGATGCGGCGCGCGTGACGTCGAGCGCTACGCCCACACCGGCCTCGAGCTCATCCTGCGCGATGTTGACGAGATCGTTCGCCAGGGCACTATCGGCCATCCGAGCTCGCACGAGCGCCTCGGCACGAAGCGCGTGCACGTACGCGCCGGCAGCGGTGAATGCCGCCGCTTCGGCTGCGGTAGCGACGCCCGCCGCCGAGGCGACGGCCGAGGTACGCGCCGCCCGCACGCGTTGGCTTGCGCCCGCATCGAACACGGTCTGCGATGCTTCGGCCCGCACATCCCAGAAATGCACTGGACCGATGATCTGTCCGTTTGGATCGAGGAGCGGCCGCTCGCCGGCCGGTGCCGGGAAATTGAAGCCGAAGCTGGCGCTGTTGATCGTATGGCTCGTCCAGTTCGGAGTCGCCGAGAGCTGCGGCAGGAGGCTCGAACGCGACTCGACGACACGGGCCTGCGCCTGCTCGGCCCGTTGCTGCGCACCCTGCACACCGGCCGCCTGCGCGGCGGCAAGCCGTGCGGCCTCGCCCAGCGTCAGGCGACGGGGCGTCGGCACCTGCGCGTCGGCGGCGCGAATGGCAAAGGCGAGCAGCGCGGCCAACAGGGCCAGCGCCGCGCCCACACGGATGACTTTCGGAAGTTGAGCGTTCATTGAAATGCGAGCTCGACGAATGCGGTCAAGATGGATGCAATCGAGATGAAGGTGCGATGCTCAGGGTCGGGCTTCGATGGCGTGGAGCGTGAACTGCAGCAGCTCGTCGAGCATCTGATCGTCACTGCCTTTCGCGACCGAGGTGAAGCATTCGCGATGGGTGCACCACAATCCGTGCATGACGAACGGAGCGGTGATCATCCGGGCGGCGACGATCGGATCGAGGCGGCGGAACTCACCGGCTTCGATGCCGCGCTCGATGATCGAGGCGATCAGTCGATGCGCCCGCGCGATCACTTCTTCGGCATAGAAGCGCGCGAGATCGGGGAAGCTGTGGATCTCGGCGTGGATCAATCGGAACAGCGGGGCGAACTGCGACGATCGAATGAAGCGCCAATAGCGCGACAGAAACTCCGTGAGCACGTCGGTGGCCGAGCCACTCATCGCGCTGAGCGCCTGCTCGCCCTCCTCGATCTGGCTCACGACCATTTGCCGCACCATCTCACGAAACAGCTCTTCCTTGTTGGGGAAGTAGAGATAGATGGTGCCCTTCGAGAGACCTGCTCGCTTCGCGATATCGTCGAGCCGCGCGGCGGCGAGTCCATGCTCACCGAACACTTCCTTGGCGGCCTCGAGGATCTGCCGTGGTCGTTCTTCGGGCAGTCTCCGCCAGCGCGGTTCCTGACTCGTGGGGGAAGCTGTCATGGCGTATTGGGTCGTCGCTGAGGGCATGCGCCGTAGCGCGATCCCAAGCGTGTGCAAAAGTATCTTACTGACGCGTCAGTAACATACACGCGACCTTAAGTACGGACAAGCCCTACACGCAGATCAGCGTCGGCGCGTGAACTCGACCCCACGCACTCGACCGTTGTCGAGCATGAAAGTCCTGATTCCATCAGGAGTTGCGCTCGAAAATCGGAGCGTGTAGCCGGCGCTTCGGAACGTGAGGCTGTCGGTGGCGTGGAGCGTGTCAGGCGCGGTCGCCCTCGGCCGACGGACCAGCAGCGTCGATCCCGCGGCGGTGACCTCGTAGCTCGCATCGAGCTCGTCCGAGTAGTAACGACCGGCAAGCGGCGCAACCTGGGAGGACGGCAGGGTGACCGTGCTCCCGGCCTGGCGGGTGCTCGCCCGGGTCGGCGGCGGGACCGGCTTGGTGAACTGTCCGGCGAGTACAATGTCGGCAACCTGGTGCGCCATGCCCGTGGCGTCGGCCGTGCTGACGTTGCACAGGGTCACGATCGTGGTGTGCCGGGCAGGAAAGCGCGTGATCGCCGTCCGATACCCGCCCGTGCTCCCCGCGTGCTCGACGATGGGGAGTCCGCGGTACTCGCCGATCTCCAGGCCGAACGCGTAGGCGATCTGCGTCCCGTCGGCGAGTCGGCCGCGCTCGAGCTGCTGCGCCAAGAACGCCCGACCACCGACGCGACCCGTATAGAAATTCTCATCCCACTTCTGCAAGTCCTCCACCGTCGTCATGAGGCCGCCCTGTCCCACGATGTCGTTGTTCCAGACGTTGATCCGCCAGCCGCCGCCCGGCGCCGGACTATAGGCGAACGCCCGGCCGCGAACGGGCTCGTTGTGGTCGTCGTGGAAATGCGAGTTGCGCATCCCGAGCGGGGCGAAGATCTGCTCGTCCTCGAACCGGCGAAGCGATGCGCCGGTCACGCGCTGGACGATCACTCCGAGCAGCACGTAGCCGGTATTGCTGTAGTTGTACTCGGTGCCGGGATCGAAATTGAGGTGTCGCTGGCGCGCGGCCAGCGACACCACGTCGCCAACGGTGTAGCCGTCATCGAATCGCATCCCGGCCGCATCGACGAGCGCCCAGAAGTCCCGGATGCCGCTCGTATGATGGACGAGCTCCGCGATCGTGATGCGCTTGCCGTAGTCGGGCAGCTCGGGCACGTACTTCCGGACGTCGTCGTCGAGTGAGATGCGTCCCTGCTCGGCGAGGAGCGCGATCGCTGCAGCCGTGAACTGCTTCGACACCGAGCCCATGATGGTCGGCGTCGTGGGTGTGAATGGCACACCGTATTCGAGGTTGGCCGAGCCGTAGCCCTTCTCGAGAACGGTCCGACCGTTCTGAAACACGCCGAGCGCGCAGCCCGGGGTGTCGGCGGTGTATCGCGCAAAGATCGCGTCGATGCGCCCAACGCTCGAGTCGGGCAGCGTGCCCTGGGCCGCGACCGGTGACACCGCCATGGCCGCGGCGACAACCGCGCGCCGCGCCGCCGCACGAATGCTCATGAGACGATGTGTACTGGAGGTGGGATTACGCGCTTTCCTTGAACGCTTCGAGCCAATCGTACGCGGAGGTGACGTCGGGGCGCGAGAGGGCGTGGCCGGCCGGTTGCCACGTGAGCGTCACGTCGGCGCCGAGCACGCGGAGCATCTCGGCGAGTCGCTGCGGATGCAGTCGCGAGACGATCTGGTCGTTCTCGCCGGCTCCGATGTAGACTCGCTTGCCCTCGAGCGATATCGGCTGGTCCGGTACGAACGGCACCATCGGGCGGAAAAGAACCGCCGCCTGAAGTGTCTTGGGAGAAGAGAGCAGGACGCTCCCGGCGATGTTCGCGCCGTTGGAAAAGCCGACGGCAATCACCCGCGTCGGGTCGAACCCATGCTGGCCGGCCGCCGCTTCGATGAACGCCACGAGCTCTTTGGTGCGAGCGTGAAGGTCGTCGATGTCGAACACGCCTTCGGCCAATCGGCGAAAGAAGCGCGCCGCGCCGTTCTCCGACACGTTGCCTCGCGGACTCAGGAGGCCCGCGTCGGGCGCGAGCATCTGGCCGAGATGAATCAGATCGTTCTCGTCGCCACCGGTGCCGTGGAGCAGGAGTAGCGTACGAGGGTCGTCGCCGCTGGGAGCGACGTACCGGTGGACGTACCCGAGCGTGGTAGTATTCATCAACAGACTAATGTAGCGGGTTCAGTGACGATCCACGACGACTCCGACCGGGTGCGGCTCGACAAGTGGCTTTGGGCCGCCCGGTTCTTCAAGACGCGGTCGCTGGCGACCGAGGCCGTGGCTGGCGGCAAGGTCGAAGTGAACGGCGAGCGCGCCAAGCCGGCCAAGGCGATCAAACGCGGAGATCAGGTTCGGCTTCGGCTCGGAGCCTTTGAGCATACTCTCAACGTGCGAGCGTTATCGGATCGCCGGGGCCCGGCACCGGTGGCACAAACGCTCTACGAGGAGACCGAGGCGAGCCGCCAAGCGCGCGAGCGCGTCGCGGAGCAGCTCCGGCTCGCGCCGGCGCCGTTCGTGTACGAGGAAAAAGGGCGGCCGACCAAGAAGGACCGGCGGGCGTTGACGAAGCTCGTCGAGCGGAGACGGGGGCGTTAGAGAACTGGCATCTGGTTCGGGGCTTGGTTCGAGATCGGGATGCGGAATCCAGGTTGCCGGCGAACCGGTTCTCGGGGATCGGCAGCCGGGTGGCGCGGCGGTCCGGGACAGGTCGCGACCGCGACAGCGGTCGCCGCCGCGCCGGCCACCCGCCCACCGATGACCCGCCACCGACCGCCGAGTACCGGAAAAGCCGGTGCGAATCCAATACCCGTCCAAAGCGCGGCGTCCAGAGCCTCTGCGGTAGAGTGCTGTCCCTTACGCCGCGCCCACCGGTCACCGACAACCGTTCACCGGATAACCGAATACCTAGATCCGGGCAGAATCGCCATCGACCCCTACCAACCTCGGAAACACCGCTCGGCTGATCGCGTGCTTGCCGTCGAACTTGATCAGCTCGACCGGAATCCGCGCTGCGTCGAGTCGCGCGGCCTCGTCGGCGAGTGCCGCGGTCGAGATGTAGTGATCGCGCTCACCCACGACGATGGTGACCGGAACGTCGCGAAGTGCCGCGGGTCCTCTCGACAGGTCGGTGTCGGGCGGGATCAGGCCACCCCAGAGAATGAGCCGATCGATGCGTGATCGGCCATGCGTGATCCAGCGAGTGGCTGTCGCGGCGCCCTGCGAGAAGCCGAGCACCACGACCCGTGGCGGCGCGGTGCCCGAA
>DATJIZ010000441.1:0-6554 GCA_035492735.1 Gemmatimonadaceae bacterium
ACCGCCCAGGGCCGCGGTGCGACCGCCGGCGTAGATGTTCTTTCGCCAGCCGGCGATGAGCTCGCGAAGCGACGCGTACATGTGGGTCGAGAGCTGATGCTCGGCCATCAACAGCGCGATGCGCCTGCCCGAGCGCACGTATTCCTGCGCCATCGCCAGGTCTTCGGCGACGCGGTCGCGCACGCGCTCGTGGCCACCCATCGCGTCGTAGGCTTGGCGGCGAACGAGGATGAACTGGCCGTTGGCGATGGCGTCGACCGCGCGCTTGGTTCGACTCACGTGCTCGGTGCCACCGTACCTGATCGAGAGCAGCGCGAAGAACTGCGGCTGGACGACTCGCTCCCAGAAGCCGTGCATCTCCTGCCGCCCGGCGACGCTGAGCAGATCGGCGTCCCGGGCACGTAGCGCGTTGACCGCGCGCGGCAACAGATCGGGCGCATGCCAGGTGTCGGCGTCAGTGAAGAGCAGGAGGTCGCCGCGGGCCGCGCGCGCGCCAGTCGCGCACGCCCACTGTTTGCCGAACCAGCCGATGGGAAGCTCGCTCGCCACGATCACGCGCAGCCGGCCGTCGTCGCGCGCAATCGCGCGGGCGATGTCGGCCGTGCCATCGTCGGAGCGATCGTCGATCATGAGCACCTCGAGCCGCGGATACCGGGCCGCCAGCACGGATCGAAGGCAGCGCTCGATGTTACGCCGTTCGTTGCGCGCGGGAACGATCACCGAGACGAGCGGCGAATCGAGCGGCGCCTCTGGGGAGATTTCGTCGAGCGAACGGGAGTCCAGGGCTCGAATGAACGCGACGATCGGCGGCACGATCCATGGCAGCGTCCACAACAGCGCCGGCGCGACTGCCATGAATCACTCCGGCTGGTCGGCCGGCTGTCGCTCACCGCGAGCGACGATCACCGCGGCGGCGAGCTGGCCGGTCACGTTCGCCGTCGTTCGAAACATGTCGGGAATGGTGTCGACGCCGAACAGGATCCCGATGCCCTCGACCGGCAATCCAACCGCCGTGAGCACAGGCACCATGGCGATGATCGAGCCGTTGGGAATGCCCGGAATGCTGAAGCTCGTGGCGACGGCGGTCACGACGATCGTCGCGAGTTGCGCCGGACTGATGCCGATGCCATAGACGCGGGCCAGGAACAACGCGCCGGTCGTGAGGCCGCACGTCGCGCCCACGCGAAACAGCACGACGGCGAGTGGAATGAAGAAGCTGGGAATCTCCTCCGGCAGGTGCAGCCGCGTGCGCGCGCTGTCGATGAGCGCGGGGAGCGCGGCGAGCGACGATCGCGACGAGAATGCGACCGCCTGCGCGGGCAGCGCGGCGCGCGCGAACTCCCGGAGCGAGATGCGCCCGCCGATCGCCGCGGCGGGGTAGAGGACGGCCGCGCTGAACACGGCGGAGACGAGTGAGACGAGAACGACGTACGCCGCCAGAGCGCCGATTGCCGACAGTCCGAGCCGCGCGACGAGCGGCAGGGCGAGCGCGAACACCCCGATCGGCGCGACGATGAGCAGCCAGCGCACGATGACGAGCATCGCTTCGACGATTCCGCGAAAGATGCGCACGACGGGATCGCGCTGCTCGGCGGTCAGCGCGGTCAGCGCGAGTCCGAACAGGAATCCGAACGTGATGAGCGGGAGCATCGCACCTTCCGCCGCGGCACTCACCGCATTGGTGGGGACGAGCGACACGAGCCACTGGCCCGGTGTCTGGATGGCGCTCGCGCCAGCGGCGGAGCTGCCAGCGTTCGATGCGCTCGCCGCGCGGACTTTGGCGACACTCGCCTGGTCGAGGGTCACGTGCGCGAGGACTGGCGGCGCGACGATCGCCGCGAGAATGCCGGACGCGAGAAGGAGGATCAGGAAAATGACGAGCCCGCGTCCGCCGATCCGTCGTACCACCGCGCCGCCGCCGGCGGTCGCGATGCCGACGATCAAGCTGCCGAGCACCAGCGGAATGACCGTGACGCGAATCGCGTTCACGAAGAGAGTACCGACCGGCTCGACCGCCGCCACGACCGCGGAAGCCGCCGCGGGCGACGTCCGATTGAGGACGAGCCCGGCGGCCACGCCGAGGACGAGCGCCACGAGCACGCGGGTCGAGAGCGACACGCGCGGAACTTAGCGCGTCCCGGATCGACCTGCGCTGGATGAGCCAGACACGCCGCGGGGCCGCCGACGCACCCTCGCGTTGGCGGCCCCGGAACGTATCAACGAGCTGTATTAGGAGATGCTCAGTGCGAGCCCTTGCCGCTGCTCCCCGAGCTGCCCGAATCGCCCAGGTTTCCGGACCGGCCAGAGCTGCCGAGGTTGTCCGACTGATCGCTTCCCGAACGCGAGCTGCCGCCCATGCCGCCCGACGAGGAGCCCGAGCCGGACGAGCCGCTCATGCCACCGGATGACGAGCTCGAGCCCGGCGAGCCGCTCATTCCGCCACGCGTGCCGGAGCTGCCGATGCCTTCGTCGCTCTGGTTGCCGCGATCGGTGCGGCTTCCGAACGAGCTGCTGCCGGAGCTGCCGGACTTCCCGGACAGGCCCTGATCCTTGTCGCTCGAGCCCAGGCCCGATCCAGCGTAGCCGCTCTGGTTGCTCGAACCAAGGTCGCCGCTCTTCGACGACGGATTCGACGGATTCGACGGATTCGACGGATTCGACGTCGAACCGCTGCTGCCACCACGCGAGCCGAGGTTGCCCGACGAGGACGCGTCCTTTCCGACGCTGCCCGCGTCACTCGACGAACCCTGCTTCCCACTCTGATCGTTCTGGCGATCTGCCATACAACCCTCCTCCCACGGTTTGATTTCCGCTACGGGCTCCTCCGCAAAATTCCCCCGAGCCCGGCAGTGTGACTTCCGCACCAACGATGCCAGCCGTTTACCAGAGTTGACGGCTTCACGTACTCGTGCGTACGTGCGCAGCATGCGCTTTCCGCCATTGCTCGCGCCGGGCTCACGCGTTGGCCTCGTCTCGCCGGCTGGTCCATTGCGCGACGAGAGCGATCTCGAGCGCGCAATCGAGAACACGCGTTCGTTCGGTTGGCAGCCGGTGGTCGGGGCGCATGTACTCGAACGGGACGGCTATCTCGCCGGGAACGACGACCATCGGCTCGCCGATCTCAACCGGTTCGCCGCGGACGCGTCGGTCGACGCGGTGTGGTGTCTCCGCGGTGGCTACGGCGCCATGCGCCTGCTCGACGGACTCGACCTCGATGCGTGGCGCGCTCGACCCAAGGCGCTCATCGGCTACTCCGACATCACGGCACTGCACGCGGCGATCACGACGCGCGTCGGGCTCGTCAGCTATCACGGACCGACGGCGCGTGCCGCGCTGACCGCGTTCACGCGCCAGTCATTTCAGCGCGTCGTAACGTGCGACGCGACGGGCTACGAGATCGGCGGCAGCGCCGTCGAGTGCCTGCGCGGCGGTCGCGCGCGCGGGCGGCTCGTGGGAGGAAACCTGGCGCTGGTTGCCGCGCTCGTTGGCACCCCCTACGCGTTCGATCTCGATGGCGCCATCTTGCTGATCGAAGATGTGAACGAAGCGGTGTATCGCATCGATCGCATGTTGATGCAGTTGTGGTTGAGCGGCGGACTGCGGAAGGTTGCCGGGCTCGCCTTCGGCCGCTTCACCGAGATGCCGGTCGAGCCATCCGATGCCGAGCGGCCGCTCGGTCGCGTGCTGCGCGAGTTCGCGGACCGGTGCGGCGTGCCGGCGGTGGCCGACGTGCCAGTGGGTCACGTCGCCGATCACGTCACGTTCCCGATCGGCGCCATGGCCGAGCTGGACGCCGATGCGCGAACGCTGATCATACAAAGCTCATAGCCCGGCCCGACTCTCACCGAAACGACGTATGAAGACAGGCGCACAACTGATGGCCGAGGCGAAGGCCCGAATCACCGAGGTGACGCCCGAACAGGTGCTGGAGATGCAGCAGCGCGGCGAGCCGGTCACCCTCCTGGACGTGCGCGACCTGCACGAGGTCAACGCGGCGAAGATTCCGGGGACCCTGCACATCTCGCGTGGCAACCTCGAGACGAAGATCGAGGCGCAGGTCCCGCGCGAGGCGCACGTGATCATTTACTGCGCGACCGGAAACCGATCCGTATTCGCGGCGGATCGGCTGCGGGAGATGGGCTACTCCAACGTTGCGTCGATGTCGGGTGGCATCCGTGACTGGATCGCGGCGGGCGGTGAGATCGAATGACCGAGGACCGGCGAACGCGGAGAGGGTAAAGCGGCGATGTCGCTCGATGCACTGCTGGTGCGCCCTGACATCGCGCGGCTGGCCCGCCGTCTCGCCGAGCGGCGCGGGCGCACGCTGGAAGCGGAGGGGCCGACCCGTTACGCCGCGATCGCGCTGGTCGTGCGGCCGTCGATCGTCGGTGAGCCGGAGCTGCTGATGATCAAGCGCGCCGAGCTCGAACACGATCCGTGGAGTGGCCACGTCGCGTGCCCCGGGGGCCGCATGGAGCCGACGGACCGCGACCTCGAGCACACGGCGATTCGCGAGACGTGGGAAGAAACGGGCATCGATCTCGCCGCCGATGGCATGGTACTCGGCACGCTCGACGACATCAGTCCGCGAACACCGACGCTGCCGCCGCTGGTGATTCGTCCGTTCGTCGCCGTGGTGAAGCCGGACGTGATGATCGTCGAGAGTCCGGAAGTGGCCGCCGCGTTCTGGGTTCCGATGGCATCGGTTCGCGCCACCGAGTCGTGGGGTCGCGCGCTGGTCGCGATCCGTGGCGTGGGCGATCGCGAGGTCGACGTGTTCCGGCACGGCGAGTACACGGTGTGGGGACTCACCCACCGCGCGTTGACGCAGTTCGTGAGGCTGCTGGAGGAGGGAAGGGGGAAGGGGGAAGGGGGAAGAGGGACGGCGTGAGCGGCGTGAGCGGCGTGAGCGGCGTGAGCGGCGTGAGCGGCGTGAGCGGCGTGAGCGGCGTGAGCGGCGTGAGCGGCGTGAGCGGCGTGAAGGCTGCTCGCCGCTACGCTCTCGCGCTGGCGGCGCTCCCCGTTCCCTGTTCTCTCGCCCCTCTTTTCTCTTCCATGATCGCCATGGTGTTGCCCTCGGAATCCTCGAACGCGGCAAGCCAGAGGTCGTGGTCGGGCATGCGGGCGATCAAGTGGGGCGCGTCGATAAAGCGAACGCCTTTCGTCGCGAGGTCGCGGTGCACGTCCTCGATACCGGCGACGAAGAAGTAGAGCATCGAGCCGGGGTGGTCGTGCTCGGGCTGCTCGGCGGTCGACAGCATGAGGCGCACGCCAGCGCAGTCGAAGAAGGCGAGCGTCGGGCCGGCGTCGAACAGGTGGCGGAGGCCGAGGGTATCGCGGTAGAACGTCGAGGCGCGCGCGACGTCCTTGCAGACGACGGCGATCTGGCCGATGCGAGAGCGACTGAGGTCCGGCATGGGTGCCTCCGGTGGCATGGCGCCGGCACGTGAACGCCGTGCGGGCGCGGGCGCGCACTTGTGGTCGTCCGGCGCTGGCCGTTAGTTAGCTGACCTAACGAAGCAGCGCAGTTACTTAGCTAAGCTAAACATTCGCCATGCCGAGCAAACGCGCAAGAGGGAGCCGGCGCCGCGCCGCGGCGGCGAGCGACCCGACCGCCGCGCTGGCCGATCGGCTCCACTCCGCCGCCATTCACCTCCTCAGGCGGCTGCGTCGCGAGGACGACGCCTCGGGGCTTCCGGCGCCGCAACTCTCGGCGCTCTCCGTGATCGTGTTCGGCGGACCGGTGACGCTGGGGCAGCTCGCCGCCGCCGAACAGGTTCGGCCGCCCACGATCACCAAGCTGGTCGCCGCGCTCGAGGCCGACGGCCTCGTCACCCGCGAGACTGACCCGGACGACCGCCGCGTCGTGCGGGTGACGGCGACGGCGCGCGGTGCCAAGCTGCTCCAGGACGGCCGGGCCCGCCGCGTCGCGTCGCTCGCCGAGTCGCTGCGCGGCCTCTCGGCGGGAAATCGGGCGACGCTCGAGCGCGCCGTTCCGATTCTCGAGCAGGTCGTGCGGCGCGAGCATCCCTTCCACTGACCAAACGCCGAGCGATCGGGGCAGGAAGGTGCCAGTGTCCCCGGTCGGTTGCGCGGAACTGGCCTGGCTCGTAAGTTAGGTGAGGCTAAACTTTTCTTCTCTAGAGCCTAAACAAAGCCACCGTGGCGGTCCCCAAGATCATCCGACCCGGCGAGCCGCCCGAGGAACGCGCGGGCGGCGGTTGGCGGCGCGCCCGGGTCGCTCCGAGCCTGCAGGACGTCTACCGCAGCGTCCCCGTCGGCAGCGGCGGCTTCTTCCGGAAGCTCCTCGCTTTTGCCGGGCCCGGCTACCTCGTGGCGGTCGGGTACATGGACCCGGGCAACTGGGCGACCGATCTCGCCGGTGGGTCGCGCTTCGGCTACACGCTGCTCAGCGTCGTCCTGCTCTCCAACATGATGGCGGTGCTGCTGCAAGGACTCGCGTCCAAGCTCGGCATCGTCACCGGCCGCGACCTCGCGCAGGCCTGTCGCGACCACTACTCGCGTCCGGTCTCGATCGGCCTCTGGCTGCTCTG
>DATJIZ010000442.1:0-3145 GCA_035492735.1 Gemmatimonadaceae bacterium
AGATCGCGCACGCGAAGCGCCGTGTCGATTCCCGCCTTCTGCAGGATCTCGAGCGCCGCGTGGCGGCCGATGCCGTAGATGTACGTGAGACCGATCTCGACCTTTTTGTCGCGCGGGAGATCGACGCCAGCAATACGAGCCATTGATTAGCCCTGACGCTGCTTATGCTTGGGGTTGCGCTTGCAGATGATGCGAGTGACGCCGTTGCGCTTCACGACTTTGCAATGCTCGCAGATCGGCTTCACGCTTGTGCGAACTTTCACAGGCGCTCCAGACGGTGCAGATCGAAAGGTGTTTTCAGCCAGACCCTAAGAGTAGTTAGGACAGCAACTTCAATCAAGGGGAGGCGGTGCGCCGTTGGGGAGTGCGGTACTCAGGCGAGCTCGCGGCCAACCGCCTCCATCGCCGCGCGTGGATCGGTCGCGGCCGTGACCATGCGTCCGACCACCACGTAGCGGGCGCCGCACTCGGCCGCTGCGCGCGGCGTCACGACCCGCGCCTGGTCCTGGGTCGGGGCGCCCGCCGGCCGAACCCCGGGCACGAGAACGGCCAACGCATCGCCGAATTCCGCTCGCACCGCGGCCGCCTCGGCCCCGCTGCAGACGACCCCGTGCGCGCCGGCCCGCGCGGCCAGGCCGGCAAGCCGCAGCACCTCTGACGTCACATCGACCCTATGGCGGCCCCATGCAGCCGCGATCGCTTCGCTGCTCAGCGAGGTCAGGATCGTCACCGCGAGGACCCCGCACGCGCTGCCGCCGGCCTCGACGGCGGCGCGCACCATCGCTTCGCCGCCCGTCGCGTGCACCGTCACCAGGCGTGCCCCGAGCCTCGCGGCGCTGCGTACGCCGCCCGCCACGGTGTTGGGGATGTCATGGAACTTGAGATCGAGAAAGACGTCCGCGGCGCCCGCACGAAGCCGACGAACAACGTCCGGACCCTCCGCGGTAAACAGCTCGTTCCCCACCTTGTAGAATCGAGATGAATCCCCAAGCACTTCGACCAGTCGGAGCGCCTCAGTGGTCGACGAGACATCCAAGGCAACGATCGGGGTGATGCTCATGTTACGCGGGCCATTCGAGAGTTCCCGTCAGTTGCTCGATCTGGCGAACGCCGTGGCGATCACACCAGGCGGCGAGCTCCGCCACGATCCGCTCGGGTGCGCGCGGATCGCGCATCGCCGCCGTGCCGACGCCAACGAGCGAGGCGCCGGCGATGATGTACTGCAGCGCATCTGTTCCGCTCGAAACGCCGCCCAGGCCGAGAATCGGCACCGTGACGGCGCGCCGCACCTTCCATGTCGCGAGCACGCCCACCGGCAGGATCGCTGCCCCGCTCACGCCGCCGGTCCCGAACCCCAAGGCGGGCCGCCGCTGCTCCACGTCGATCACCAGACCCGGCAGCGTGTTCACGACGCTGATCCCATTGGCTCCGGCGTCCGCGGCGATCCGGGCGGCGTCACCAATCTTCTCGAGCGTCGGCGACAGCTTCACGAATATCGGCCGCTCGGTTTCGCGGCGTGCCATTTCCACGACAGTGCGCAGCGACACAGGATCCGCGCCGAACTCGATGCCGCCGGCGTGCGTGTTCGGACAACTCACATTGAGCTCGTATCCGTCGATCGCGCTTGCCTGGCCGTCGTGCAGTGTCGCCTCCAGACCGGCGATCACCGACGGGTACTCGTCGGTCGTGAAGCCCACGACGTTCACCAGCTTGCGTGTGGCTGGAAGGTGCGAGGCCATCCAGGGCACGTGCTCGCGCCGAACCGCGTCGAGACCGGGATTGGCGAGGCCGACGGCGTTGACCATCCCGCCGGTGAACTCGGCGACGCGCGGTGCCGGCGCGCCCGCGCGTGGATCGAGCGATACTGCTTTGGTGACGAATCCACCCAGTCGCTCGAGGCGCATGACGCCGGACAGCTCTTCGCCGTACCCGGCCGTGCCGGCGGCGAGGACGATTGGATTCTGAAAGACGAGACCGCAGACGACGCTCCGTAGCGGAGAGTCGCCGATCACCGCTCGCTTCCGAATCCCGCGCGTGAGCCGCTGACGCGGCGCTCGTACGCGCTCAGGTAGTCCATAGCCGCTCCGGCGATCGCGCTGGCGATCGCGTCCTGACTCGTTGGATCAGAAAGATAACGAGCCTCGCGCGCGTTGGTGCCGAAGCCAATCTCCACCAGCACCGCGGGCATGTACGCGGTGACGAGTACCCGGAATCCGGCCTGCTTCACCCCGCGACTCGGCCCAGGTTCGATCGAACGGAGCCGTTGCTGAACGAGAGTCGCGAGCTCGTTGGACTCGCGGAGGTGCTCGTTCTGCTGCATGTCGCTCAGGATGAAGCCGAGCGGGTCGTCGCGTCCGACAGTCGGCGAGTCCTCGAACCGGGCGGCCGCGTTTTCCATTTGCTCGACGCGTCGCGCGTCTTCGGTCTTGGCCTCGGAAAGGAAATAGGTCTCGAAGCCACGCGCGCCGGCGGGATCCTGCCACGTCGGACTCGCGGCGTTCACATGGACGGAGATGAACAAATCCCCGCCGGCGCGGTTCGCGATGTGCCCCCGGTCGTCGAGCGCGATGAGCGTGTCGGTGGTGCGGGTGTACACCACATCGACGCCGCGCGCCCGCAGCCGCTCACCGAGTTTCATCGCCACGGCGAGTGTGATGTCCTTCTCATAGATCCGTGGTCCGCCGCCGATCGGACCGCTCATGCCATTATCGACGCCGCCGTGACCCGCGTCGACAATGATCGTTCGGCGGCCGCGCGGAGCGCGCGGCGGTGGCGGGAGCTCGGTGGCATCAGTCGACGTGGATGCTCGCACCGGGCGGCGCACCGGCGCCGATAACGCGGCGTCCGTGCGCAG
Source organism: Gemmatimonadaceae bacterium (assembly GCA_035492735.1). Classification (GTDB taxonomy): domain Bacteria; phylum Gemmatimonadota; class Gemmatimonadetes; order Gemmatimonadales; family Gemmatimonadaceae; genus JAQBQB01. The sequence goes on from DATJIZ010000442.1 coordinate 2,855, forward strand.
ATTCGCTCGCGTCGCGGCGTCGACCGAAAACACGACGAGCTGCCGAGTCACGTCATCCCAGCGAACGTTCGGGACGGCGTCGGGAAATACCTCCGAGATCAACTGCACTGGAACGACGAGATGCCCATGATCGAGTCTCGGTGCGCCGCTGAGGGAACGTAGCTCGTCGCCGACCCGCACCGACGCCACGCCGGTCTGGAGCTGCATCCGCGTACCCCAGATCTCGACGGTGTACCACGCCGCCGAATCGTGCGATACGGCGACCGGCAGCATGGGCTGCAGCGACTCGAG
>DATJIZ010000443.1:0-9761 GCA_035492735.1 Gemmatimonadaceae bacterium
ATGAGCCGGGCGCGGCTGACCAGCATGGTGAACGTGGCGACGCTGTCCGACGTCAGTCGGTGATCCTCGCCGCCCGAGCGCACGACGATGACGCCGCGGACGGAATCGAGGGACCCGGCGCTCGCGACACCGGCGCTCAGCCACCGGTCGAACACACGCTCGATCGCCTGCAGCATCGTGTCGCGCCGTCGCGGCGCGGCCAGGTACTGCGCTTCGCCGGTGGACAGCCGAATCCCCCAGCTCGATGCCGCGCGCTGGACGGCGAGGGCGGGACTCTGCGGCGAGCTCGTGGCCGCGTCACGAATCGCGTTGCCGAAAGCCGTCAGCGATGCGCGCGCGCTGTCCAGCGCCGCGGGCACGTACACGTACACTGGCTCGACGCCCCGGACGACGGAGGCCTGCTCGGCCTGCAGTTCCGCCGGCGTCTTGAGCACGCGGAACGCGAACGGCGCGATCACATTGTCACTGGCGACCGATCCGATTTCGTAAATCGGAAAGTCGATCGCCGGCGAGGCCGGAAAAAGAATGAACGTGAGCACCGCCAGGACGACGCCGACGCCGATGCGCGCGCCGTGGAACAGGAGCGCGTCGCGCCCGTGCACCGGCATGACCGGCGTCGCCGATCGTGGCTCGCCTGGGCTCACGCCGCGTCACTCCCCCGCGTCGGCGGCGTACGCGCGGACGATGTCGCGCACCAGCCGGTGCCGCACGACGTCGGTCTCGTTGAAGTAGTGAAACGCGATCCCGTCGATCCCGGGAAGAATCCGCTCGACCTGCGTGAGCCCGGAGTCCTCACGCTTGGGAAGATCGACCTGTGTCTTGTCGCCCGTGATCACCATCCGCGAGTTCACGCCGAGTCGCGTCAGGAGCATCTTCATCTGCATCGTCGTCGCATTCTGCGCCTCGTCTACGATCACGAAGGCGTCGCCGAGCGTGCGACCGCGCATGAACGCGAGCGGCGCGACCTCGATCACCCGCTGCTCGAGCGCCCGCTGAATGCGCTCGAACGGCATCATATCGTCGAGCGCGTCGTACAGCGGACGGAGGTAGGGATCGACTTTGGCCTGCATGTCGCCGGGCAGAAAGCCGAGGCTCTCGCCCGCCTCCACGGCGGGCCGCGCGAGCACGATTCGCCGAACGCGCTTCCGCGTCAGGGCGTCGACCGCCGCCGCCACGGCGAGGTAGGTCTTGCCCGTGCCGGCCGGCCCGATTCCCACCACGATGTCGTTGTCCTGGATCTTGCGCAGGTACTCCGTCTGGCCCGGCGTCTTCGGTTGTATGACTTTTCGAATGCCGGGCAGCGCGATGCGCATCGCGCCGTTGCCCGCGATCAGATCCGCCGACGCCGTCGCCACGCCGTCCTCGTCTTCGCCGCGATCGACGAGATCGCCCATGCGCAGCACGTCGTCGGGTGTGAGATCGCGCCGCTGGCGTGCCGCGTCGATCATGCGGATGGCGATCCCCACCGCGCGCTCGACGAATTCCGGAGTCCCCGTGATCGTCATCGTGTCGCCACGCAGCGTGACCCGCACGCCGCCGAGGCGCGAGAGCTCCATCAGATTGCCGTCGTTCACGCCGGCCAGCGTCAGCGGATCGGCGCCCTCGGTCGACAGCTTCTGGCTGACCGTCGGATCACTCACGCTCACTCGCCACCACCATGATGTGCAGATCGTGGAGCTCGTCGCCCGGCACCGGCGCGGGCGCGCCCTCGAACAAGGCCCGCGCCGCCGTCGTCTTGGGAAACGCGATCACGTCGCGAAGCGAGCCTGCGCCGGCCAGCTGCATGGCGATGCGATCGAAGCCGAACGCGATGCCGCCGTGCGGCGGCGCGCCGGCCCGCAGTCCTTCCAGCAAGAATCCGAAGCGAGCCGCGGCCGTCGCTTCGTCGATCCCGAGCAGGCCGAAGACGCGCGCCTGAAGCGCCGGGTCGCTGATTCGAATGCTCCCGCCTCCCAGTTCGGTGCCGTTGAACACGCAGTCGTACGCCTGGGCGCGAGCCAGCTCCGGGGTCGTGTCGAGCACCAGAATGTCCTCCGGCAGCGGCGACGTGAACGGGTGATGCACCGCCCCGAGCGCGCCGCTGCCCGGATCCTTCTCGAACAACGGAAAATCCGTGATCCACAGGAATCGATACTCGCCGTCCGGGATGAGGTTCATCCGCCGCGCCGACTCCTGGCGAACGCGATCCAGTGCCGGGCTCGAGATGCGATCGGGTCCGGCGACGAGCAGCACGAGATCGCCGTCGCGCATGCCAAGGCGCTCGGCGGCATCGCCGGCCAGAAACTTTGCCGCCGGACCCTCGAGCGCGCCGTTCACCTGCTTGAGCCGCAGCAGTCCCATCGCACCCGCTTTCTTCGCCTCGCCTTCGAGCTCGTCGACCTGTTTGCGCGACAGACTCGCGCCGCCGGCGATGCGAACGCCGCGCACGCGGCCGCCACCATCCAGTGCGGCCTTCGTGATCCCGAACTCGGCACCGCGAAATACCTCGCTGGCGTCGAACAGCTCGAGCCCATAGCGCGTGTCCGGACGGTCCGAGCCGTACCGCTCCATCGCCACCGCATACGTCATGCGCGGAAAGCGCGGCGGGATCTCCACGCCCGCTTCGCGCCACAGCGCACCGATAAGGCCTTCGCTCAGCGCGATGATGTCGTCCTGCGCCACGAAGGACGCCTCGACGTCGATCTGCGTGAACTCGGGCTGCCGGTCCTGGCGCAAGTCCTCGTCGCGGAAGCAGCGCGCGATCTGGAAGTAGCGGTCGAACCCCGACACCATCAGCAATTGCTTATAGAGCTGCGGCGACTGCGGCAATGCGTAGAACTCGCCGGCGTGCACCCGACTCGGCACCAGATAATCACGCGCGCCCTCGGGCGTGGGCTTGGTGAGAATCGGCGTCTCGATCTCGAAGAAGCCGTGATCGCTCAGGTACCGGCGCGTCGCCTGCATCAGCCGATGGCGGAGCACGATGTTGTCCTGCAGCTCGGGCCGCCGGAGATCGAGGAACCGATGCCGCAGCCGCAGTTCTTCGGCGGGCAGGTTCTCGTTCCGCGCCCGCGCAACCGGAATGGCCGGGGGATTGGCCGGACCCACGACACGGAGCGCGCTCGCGCGCACCTCCACGTCGCCCGTCGCCAGGTCGGGATTGCGCATGGCATCCGGCCGCGCCACGACCTCGCCCTCGACGAGCACCACGCTCTCCAACCCGGCGTTCACGGCGGCGGCGCACACTTCTTCCGGGCACGACCTTGGATCGAACGAGACCTGGACGATCCCTGCCCGGTCGCGAAGATCGATGAAGGTCAACCCGCCGAGGTCGCGATTGCGGTGCACCCAGCCGCCGAGGCGCACGCGGGTTCCGATGTCGGAGCGGCGCAATGCGCCGCACAGGTGTGTACGTTGGGTTGTCTCGAGATGGCTCGTAGTCATCACGGAATGGGCGTCGGCCCTCAGCTCGGATACCGCGCGAAGTGGACCAGCTCGCGCGACGGCTGAGTCAATGGCCCGTCAGTGCGTCGCGCGATCGCGACGGACTGCGGGCCGGCAGTCCGGACGGTGCCGGAGCGGAAGCAGAATCTGCTTCGTGGGATGGTTCATTCCAGTAATCGAAAATCTATCCGCAACCCGCCGGTCGCGAAAGGGATTCGCTTGACCGGAATGTGTACGTAACCTAAGCTCAAGTGCATGTCCCGCTTCATCTTCGCCGCGCTGGCCTCATTCTGCTTCATCGGCGCCGCCGCGGCGCAACAGGTGCCCGGGCGGGACCTGTTCGACTTCCCGCTCGGTCTCCTCGCCGAGCCCGCCGCGCTCAGCAGCCGAATGGCCGCGTCCATCTGGAATCCCGCGGCAGCATCTCTGGACAGCGCTTCGCGCCTGCGGGCCGGATTCGCCGGCCTCGCGACGCCGCAGGACCAAGGCGTACGCCTCGAGATGTTCGGAACGGAGTACCGAGTGGCGCACGGCCTCACGACCAACGTGTCGTTCGCGCAGGCGTCCGTGACCGACATCATCCGAACGGAAACCGACCCGCAGTCGACTCCGGGTGAAATCCCGTATCAGACGACGCTCATCTCGGCCGGTGCGGCCGCGCACCGGGCCAGTGCGACCGTCGGACTGGCCGCACGCTATCGCTCGGCATCACTCGACGCCGAGCATGCCGGGGTCTTTGCTCTCGACGCTGGAGCGATCATCGATCGCGTGGCCCGTACTCCCGTTCGTCTCGCCGCGTCAACCTTCTTGCTCAGCCCATCGCGGCACAAGGAAGCGGCGACGTTCATGGCGGCCGCCGACCTTCCGCTGGTCCACCGCGACACCACGCTGTCGGTCCGTGGAGGATACGCGATCATGCGCACAGAAGGGCGCGGAAGCGAGGACTACCTCTTCGGCAGCACTCGCTACCGTCAGTTCGACGCGAGCGCCGGGGTCTCGCAGTCGCGCGTCTTCGGCACGACCAGCCGCCGACTCCGCCTTGGCGTTGGTCTGCGCTATGCCGGGTACGACCTCGCGCTGGCTCGCGAAGACGGCGCTGCCGGATTCGGCGCAAGTTATCAGTTCGTTCTCACGCGGACGTTCAAATGACGGAACCCGGCAGGACCAATCTCCTGAATGTGACGCCGGAGGCCGCGCACGAGCGCCTGCGAGAGTTCTTCGCCCGCGCCGGCGAGCCGGCGTACCGCGTCAACCAGGTGGTGCGACGGCTGTGGCAGAACCCCGCGGCGAGCTTCGACGCGATGACCGAGCTGCCGAAGGGGCTGCGTGCCGCGCTGACCGAGTCGTTCGAGCTGCCAAGACTCGAGATTGCGGCTCGCCAAGGCTCGACTGACGGCACCGAAAAATTCCTCTTCAAGCTCCACGACAACGAGGCCATCGAGACGGTCGCCATTCCGGAAGGCGACCGGGTGACGCTCTGCATCTCGTCGCAGGCCGGCTGTGCCCTGCAGTGCGCGTTTTGCGCGACGGGCGCCATGGGCTTCAGCCGCAATCTCTCGGTGTTCGAGATTGCCGGTCAGGTGCGCGAGATGCGGCTCCTCGATCCGCCGGTCGCGGTGACCAACGTGGTGTTCATGGGCATGGGCGAGCCGCTCATGAATTGGAAGGCCGTCGACCCGGCGCTCACCATCCTCAACGATCCGCGCGGACTGGGCATCGGCGCGCGACACATCACCGTCTCCACCGTCGGCGTGCTGCCGGGCATCGTGGCACTGGGCGAGCGCCCCGAGCAGTTCCGGCTCGCCATTTCGATCCACGCGCCGAGCGACGCGCTCCGCCGCGAGCTGATGCCGATCAACACCAAGTATCCGCTCGCGAAGGTGATCGAGGCGGCCAAGGTGTTCGATCGGCGGGTCACGTTCGAATACGTCATGCTCGGTGGCATCAACGACGCCGAGGAGCACGCGATTCAGCTCGCGCAGCTCGCGCGCGAATGTCGAGCCTTCGTGAATCTCATTCCGCTCCACCCCGGCGGCGCCGGAGGATTCGCGCCCACGCCTCCAGAACGGATCCGCGCCTTTGCGCGCGAGCTGAAATCGGCTGGCGTCGAAGTGGCGGTTCGCAAGAGCCGCGGCGTGGACATCGCCGCGGCCTGCGGCCAGCTACGGGTAGAACGGCTCGGCCGGCGGCCGCCACGTCGTTCCGAGAACGACGGCGATATCCAGGTAGCGTGAGGTGTCCCGGCGCGCCTGCACCCGCGCCGGCGCCAAGGACTTCGCGATGCGCTGCGCCCAGTCCGGGTGGCCGGAGAGATCGAGCACGATGGTCGTATCGAGCGGCCCTTTCGTGTTGCCCGTCTCGACGACGTCGTACCCACGATCGCGCAGGACCATCGTGGCGCGGCGCGCCAGACCAGTGATGTCCGTGGCGTTGAGCACCTGCACCCGCACGCGGGCGCTGTCGGGCGCGCGCTCGGCGGCCGGTACCGATGCGCGCGCGGGCGACGCCGGTGTGGCGGTGTATCGCCCGCGCACCACGGCGCGTGCGCCGAGCGCCACGACGATCGTCAACGCGATCCCCAGCACGATCCGACCGCGTTTCATCGCACTTCGTTCCACAGTCCCACCGTCTCTGGAAAGAGTGTGAAGCCTTCGCGCAGCGCGTACTCCAATCGCGCGCGCAGCACCTGGCGAAAGACACCGTCGAAGTCGTGGGGCACCTGCGCCGCGAGGAAGGCGCGGTCTCGTCGGGCGAAGTGACGGCCGGGCTCGAGGAAGTCCGCCATGTACAGCGCGCGACCGGCGCGGTCCCACTCGGGCGCACCCACCGTGTGATAGCGAATCGCCGAGAGGACCGACGCGTTCGACTCACCTCGCGACTCCAGGAGGTTGGCGACCGCCGGTCCATGCAGCAGCTCCGTTTCGCGACCGTCATCCCGAGCGAGCGCGCGGAGATCGTCCTCGGATGCGTCGCGCAAGGCGTCGTGCAGCAGCCCCGCCTGCAGCCAGTCGTGCCGCTCAGTGGCGTCGATTCCAATCTCGTCGGCCCACCATGCGAGCAGCGCCATGACTCGCGCGATGTGCTTCCGGCGCTTGTCCGTGACGCGCGCCCAATCGGGTAGCGCCAACTGCGCCGCAACCCCCACGTTCGCGTCACTCATGGTTGGCGCTCGGGCGCGGCGGCGGCGCGCAGCTCACGGAGTTCGCGGAGCTCGCGCTGCCAGAAGCTTCGGCTCTCCAGACCAGGATGCGGGATGCGCAAGGTTTCCGTCAGCATCGACTGCTGCTCGAAGCACACGATGTCGAGATCGAGCGTCCGCGACCCCCAGCGCTCGTGGCGCGTGCGACCTTCCCGATCCTCGATCGCGTGCAAGTGCTCCAACAGTTCGTGCGGCGAAAGTGATGTCTCCAACGCCACCATCTGGTTCAGATAGTAGGGCTGCGCGAGGCGCCCCAGCGGTTCCGTCTCCTCGATCGACGACTCGGCCATCACGCGGCTCGACGGCAGCGCGGCCAGCGCCGCCCTGGCCCGAGCGAGATGGCCTTCGCGATCTCCGAGGTTGGAGCCGAGCGCGATGTATGCCACGTCACGCATCCGCCACTCGCTCGACGACGACTTCCACGTGGTCGAGTGGGCCGCCAAGAGGCACGTGTGGCTTGCGGACCGCGACTCTGGCCTGTCGCACGCGCGCGCTGTGCGCGAGCGCGCCTGTGGCGATCCGGTCGCCGATGTCCTCGAGGAAATCGATCGGCCCGGCGCGCACGACATCGGCCGCGATCTGGTACAGGGCACGATAGTCGACCACGCCGTCGTGCGCGCCGTCGCTCACGCGAACGGTCAAGTCGATTTCGATCGGCTGCGTGATCTCGCGCTCGTGCGGCAGAATGCCGACGAGCGTGTGAAAGCGCATGGCGCGAAGCGTGATCTCGGGCATTGGTCGCGATCAGGCGGCGTCGATCGCCGCGCGCAGCGAAGCGGTCAGCGCTGCCGCCTGGCCTACGCCCTCGCCCGCGGCGCGCACCATCGCGCTGCCGACCACGACGCCATCGGCGATGCGGGCGACCGCCGCGGCATGTTCCGGCCGCGACACGCCGAAGCCGACGCACACGGGCAGCGTGGTGGCGCTCCGCAGCCGAGCGACCGTGTCCGGCAATTCGGGCGGCAGGTCCTCGCGGAGCCCGGTCACGCCCGTGCGGCTGATGAGGTAGACGAATCCGCTGCCGTGAGCCGCGATCTCGCGCATCCGGGCCTGGGGCGTTGTCGGCGCCACGAGGCGGATGAAGGCCAGCGGGCCCTGCCCCAATCGCATCTCGAGCTCGGGATCGGCGCCGACCGGAAGGTCGGTGAGGAGCAGCCCGCTGAAGCCAGCCTCGCTGGCGCGCGACAGTGCATCCGGGCCGGCCGAGAGAATCGGATTCAGATAACTGAACAACACGAGCGGCACGCGAGCGCGGGCGCGCGCCACGAGATCCAGCATCCGATCGAAGTGCATGCCCAGCTCGAGCGCGCGCTGCGAGCTGGCTTGTATGATCGGGCCGTCGGCCATCGGGTCGGAAAATGGCAAGCCGAGCTCGATCACGTCGGCGCCGGATTCGCCGAGGGCGTTCAGCAGCTCGATCGTTCGCTCTTCGTCGGGGTGACCGGCGGTAATGTATGGAACGAGCGCTCGCTTGCTGGTGGCGCGCAGATCGGCGAACCGCCGGGCGATCGCGTCAGACGAAGTAATCACCGATCCTGATGCCATACCGATCCGGGTCTTCCGTCTTGATGATGGTGCGGAGGAACGCGCCGGCCTCGTTCACCTCCGCGAGGTCGAACAAGTTGCCTGGATGGAGCAGGTTGCCCATCGCATCGCTGATAATACGCACGATCGGCCGCGACAGCATGTCCGCGACCGGATTCGGCGCGTGCACCACGGCGAGCTCGAAGGTGTCGAGAATGACGAGCGTGCCGACGGGGTAGATGCCCGTGAGGTTGATGAACGCCTTGACGACGATCGGATCCATGCCACGACGCGGGTTGTCGCGCATCTCGCGCAGGACGTCGGCCGGCGAGAGCGGCACCGTCTGATAGGCGCGTCGGCTCGTCGCCGCGTCGAATCCGTCGGCGGTCGCCACGATCCTGCTGAACAGGCTGAGCTCGCGCGGCCGCACGACGCGCGGATAGCCGGTCAGGTCGCGTTTCATGTGGTGCTCGAACGCCACGATCATCGCGCGGTACGGAAGCTCCTGCGCGCCGCGCACGTTGAATAACGACAGGACGCCCATCCATGGGTGGCCGGCCATCACCTGCCACTCCTCCTCGCTGAGCCCGTCCGGCTTGTTCAGGATGTCCTGCGGCACGCGCGACTTTCCAATGTCGTGCAGCAGCGCGGCGATGCCGAGATCGTACAACTGCACGCGGGTAAGACCGAGGCGTTTGCCGAGAGCCACGGCGAAGATGCACACGTTGACGCTGTGCGTGAACGTGTACTCGTCGTAATCGCGCAATGTCGTGAGGCCGATCAGCGAGGTCTCCTCGGTGAGGATCTGGTCCACGATGCTCTGTACGACGCGCTTGATCTTCTTGACGGCGGGCGAGGCGCCCATGCGCAGCGACGTCATGAGCTCGCGAGTGGCCACCACCGACTGCGCGTACGTCCGTTTGGCGCGCTCCTTGGATTGCTCCAGCGTCTCGCTCGCCTCGGGCGGCGCTCCGATCGCGAACACGGTGATGCCGACGCTCTCGATATTCGCCTGAAGCTCGACCAGTCTCGACTCGGGATCGTCCGTGGGCGCTCCCGACTGCAGCAAGGACAGGAGGACCAGCCAGTCCTTCGGTTGCGCCGCGGCCGACACGACGAGCGTGCCGATGCCCGCGGCGCGAAACACCGACAGCAAATGGCTGAAGCTCGCAAAATTCTCGAGCTCGAGGCGCAGCCGCGTGTGGTTCACGAAGATGAACTCGCCCGACATGCGGATGTCGAGCTCTCCTTCGCGGGAGGCGATCTCGCGGCTCTGGCTGGCGAGGTCGGACAACGCCTTCTGCACCGCGGCATTTTCCACGGGATACAGCTTCACGGCGCGAAGCGCGCCGTACATCGCGAAGGTCAACTGCCGGCCGGCGCGACGAAGGTACGATTCGCCCGCCGCCTCCGTGACGGCGGCAAAGTCCCCGCTGCTCGGCCGAGTCGTCACGACGCCGCCGCGCCACCGCGGAGCGCTCGGCCGACCGCGTTCCGCACCACGACGTCCTTTTCGCCCGATGCCTTTCGCAGTGCCTCGACCGCGCGGGGACTGCCGATGCGACCCAGTGCGACCGCCGCGCATGCGCGGAGCTCCGGATCTTCGCGCCGCCCC
>DATJIZ010000444.1:0-3406 GCA_035492735.1 Gemmatimonadaceae bacterium
GGGTTGCGCAGCGAGCCGCCTGTGTCGCTCCCGTCGGCGATCGGCACCATGCCCGTTCGCAATGCCGCCGCGGCGCCGCCGCTGCTGCCGCCCACCGTCTTGGCAAGATTGTACGGGTTGTGCGTCGCCCCGAACACACGATTGAACGTGTGCGAGCCCGCGCCGAACTCCGGCGTGTTCGTCTTGCCGACGGTGACCGCTCCGGCCGCGCGTATGCGAGTGACGATGAGCGCGTCCTCCGTCGGCACGTGGTCTTTGTAGAACGGCGAGCCGTAGGTCGTCCGAATGCCGGCCGTGTCCACGAGATCCTTGTGCGCGACGGGCAATCCGTGCAGCGGACCGAGTGCCGCGCCGCGCGCCTGTGCGTCGTCGGCTTTTGCGGCACCGTCCATCGCACGTTCCGCGACCAGCGTGACGATGGCGTTGATCCTCGGGTTCACGCGCTCGATGCGCGCGAGATGTGCCGTCATCACCTCGCGAGCCGAGATCTCTTTGCGGCGAATTCGCGCGGCGAGCTCGATCGCCGTGAGGTCGCAAAGCTCGTCGCCCGCTGATGAAGTGAACGTAGGAGTCGAAGGTATGGTTGGCAGCGCCGCCCCGAGTGCGGCGGCGCCGACGACATGTCCGAATTCGCGACGATTCATGCCATGACGATGCGCTTACCAGATCCTCGCCCGCAAGCTGTCGGGGCGCACCATCGCATCGCCTTCCTTGCATCCCCATGCCTTCGCGAACTCCGGCATGTTGCTCAACGGCCCGTTCGTCCGCCACTTGCCCGGCGAGTGCGGATTGGTCTTCAGATTCTGCAGCTCCGCCTCCGGCCGCGAAAGCCCGCGCCAGACCTGCGCCCACGCCAGGAAGAACCGCTGCTCCGGCGTGAACCCGTCGATCTTCACGCGCGGCTTGCCCGCGAGCGCTTTCTCCATCGCGTAGTACGCCACGGTCAGCCCGCCCAGGTCGGCGATGTTCTCGCCAAGCGTCAGCCTGCCGTTCACGTGCGAGGCACTGTCCACGACCGTGTAGGCATTGAACTGATCGACCACGCGCTGCGCGGCCGTCTTGTACTTGGCGGCGTCTTCCGGCGTCCACCAGTCGCGCAGATTGCCGTGCGCGTCGAAGTTGCGGCCCGAGTCGTCGAAGCCGTGCGTCATCTCGTGGCCGATCACCGCGCCAAGGGCGCCGTAGTTCACCGCATCGTCGGCGTTGGGATCGAAGAACGGCGGCTGCAGAATCCCCGCGGGAAACTGGATCTGGTTGAGCGAGGAGCTGTACGACGCGTTGACCGTCGGGGGTGTCATGCTCCACTCGCTGCGATCCGGCGCTCTGCCGAGCCGCGCGTGATTGCGCTTCGAGTTCCACTCGGTAACGGCGCGCTGATTCGCGTAATACCGGCCCGGCTCGAGCGCGAGCGTCGAGTAGTCGCGCCATTTATCGGGATAGGCGACCTTGCGCAAAAAGGCGTTCAGTTTGGCGACGGCCTGTGTCTTCGTCGGCTGGCTCATCCAGTCCAGCCCTTCGATGCGATTGCGCAACGCCGAGACGAGGTTGTCGACCATCTTGGCGGCGCGCGCCTTTGCTTCGGGCGAAAAGTTGCGCTTGATCCACTGCTCGCCCACCGCTTCTCCGAGCGCCGTGTTCGTGGCGGCGGCGCACTGCTTGACGCGCGGCGCCTCGGCTTTTACGCCGGTGGTGATCTCCTGCCAGCGGAAGGCTTCCTTGCGGAACGGCGCGCTCAATGAATTCTCGGCGCCGCTCAGCACGTGCCAGCGGAGATACGCCTTCCACGCGTCGACCGGCGCGGCGGCGACGATCGAATCGAGCGCCGTGAAGTACGACGGCGTGCGTACGTTGACGTCGGTCGGCCGACTGCCTTGACGTTGGATGTAGCGCGCCCAGTCGATGTGCGGCGTCACCCTGTGAAATTCGGCGAGGGTCATCTTGTGGTAGTTCGCCACCGGGTCGCGCAGGTCGGCTTGCGGCACGGATGCGCTGGCGAGCCCGGTCTCCAGATCGAGCACCGCGCGCGCATCGGCATCGGACTGCTCCCCGGATTCGCCGATCAGCTCGAACGATCGAGTGACGTGGTCGAGGTAATCGTTGCGCCGTTTTTGCGCGCGCAGGTTGCTGCTCAGATAGTCTTCGCGGTTCAGACCGAGCCCGCCCTGGTTGGCCGACAGGATCACCATGCGGCTGTTCCGGGGATCGGTCTGCGGCGCGAGCGAGAACGGCGCGATCGCGCCGCCGCCGCCGCGACCACCGCCGCCGCCCGCGCCCAACGTCCGATTGCCGAACAGCTTCACGATGTCGTTCGTGGTCTTGGCCGCGGCGATCGCGGCGAGCCCCGGCTTGATCGGGGCGTAGCCGAGTTTGTCGAGCGTCGTCGTGTCCATGCACGACGCGAAGTAGACGCCGATCTTCCAGTCGTTCGATCCGAGCCTGGCTTCGCCATCGCGGACGAGGTTCGCGTCATCGATCACGATCCTTTGAACGACCTCCTGGTTCTGGTCGCTCAGTATGCCGAAGCTGCCGACGTTCGACTTGTCAGGCGGAATCGTGTGCGACTTGAGCCATCCGCCGTTGGCGAACTCGTAGAAGTCGGTGCAAGGGGCGCAGGTCGTGTCGAGATTGACGGAGGACAGGGGCTTGGATGCGGGCTGCTGCGCCAGGATTGCGTCGGCCGATGCCAGGCCGAGCGACGCGGCAATCACGCCACGAGCAAAGACGGTGAGCATAGTCGAGACTCTGGTCGGAGATCGATTGGGGGCCTTTGGAAGGTGACAAGCGTACCGACCGAGCGCAAATTCGCCTGACTGGATCGCGCGGGCGCTGTCCGCGTTTCTCCCGAAATTCCGTTACATCGGTACACCTTCAGCACTGGATCCACATGACTGCTTCGACCCAAAGTCCTGCGAACGATCCCCTGCGCCAGCTTGGCAAGCGCTTTCACGGCGACATCATTCTGCCGGGCTCTGACGAGTACGACGCCGCGCGCAAGGTATGGAACGGGATGATCGACCGTCGTCCGGCGTGCATCGCGCGGTGTAAGAGCATCGGCGACGTCCAGGAGGCGCTTCGCTTCGCCCGGGACAACGAATTACCGGTCGCCGTGCGCGGAGGCGGGCACAATGCGGCCGGTCTCGCGGTGTGCGACGGAGGCCTCGTCATCGATCTGGGCGGCATGCGCGATGTCGTCGTCGACCCCGAGCGGCGCATCGCGCGTGCGGGCGGCGGCGCTACGTGGGGCGATTTCGATCGCGCGACGGCCGCGCACGGCCTCGCCACGACGGGCGGCGCCGTGTCGACCACCGGCATCGCCGGCCTCACGCTCGGCGGTGGGCTCGGTTGGCTCATGCGAAGCTACGGCATGGCGTGCGACAACCTCGTCGCCGCCGAGGTCGTGACGGCC
>DATJIZ010000445.1:0-8403 GCA_035492735.1 Gemmatimonadaceae bacterium
GTCGACGTCGCCACCGACCTCGCTGAACGTTCGGCGCCGCCCCAGCCACTCGACGCGCTCGTCGGCGTGTATGCGGATCCGCCGGCGGACAAGCCGCTCTGGTATCGTCCGACCGGCGAGGCCGCCGTCGTGTCTCACGAACGTCCGGAGGGTTGGGGCACGTACAGCGCGAGTGCCGCCGAGCGCGCGCGATGAGCGAAGTCACGTATCTCGAGGCGATCAGGGAAGCGCTGTTCGAGGAGATGGACCGGGATCCGAACGTCTTCTGCCTCGGCGAGGATATCGGGCGCTACGGCGGGGCGTTCAAGGTGACCGACGGCCTGCTGGAGCGATTCGGCGAGCAGCGCGTGATCGACACGCCTATCTCCGAGACAGGGATCGTGGGCGCGGCCGCAGGCGCGGCGCACATGGGGATGCGCCCGGTCGTCGAGATGCAGTTCATCGATTTCATCGCGAACGCGTACGACATGCTCACCAACTACGTGGCGACCGCGCGCTATCGCGCGTTCCTGCCGTGCCCGATGGTGGTGCGCGGTCCCAGTGGCGGCTACGTACGCGGCGGTCCGTTTCACTCGCAGAATCCGGAGGCCGGCTTCGTCCATACGCCGGGATTGAAGGTCGTCTATCCGGCGACGGCCGAAGATGCAAAGGGGCTGCTCAAGGCGGCCATTCGCGACGACGATTGTGTGCTCTTCTTCGAGCACAAGTACCTGTACCGTCGGATCAAAGCCGAGCTTCCGCCCGGCGACCACGTCGTGCCGATCGGCAAGGCACGAGTCGCTCGCGAGGGACGCGATGTGTCCGTCATTACCTACGCGGCCACGGTCTGGAAGGCTCTCGAAGCGGCGGAGCAGGTCGAGCGCGAGGACGGATTGTCGGTCGAGGTCGTCGACCTCCGCACGCTGTCGCCGCTCGACGACGACGCGATTCAGGCCACGGTGCGGAAGACGAATCGCGCGCTGATCGTGCACGAAGACACGCGCACGGGAGGTTTGGCCGGCGAGATCACGGCGCGGATCAACGAGCAGTCGTTCGCATGGCTGGATGCACCCGTCCTCCGCGTGACGGCTCACGACGTCCCGCTGCCGTACGCGCCCTCGCTGGAGGATTTCGTGCTGCCGCAGACCGGCGACATCGTGCACGCGCTGCGGACGCTCGCGGCGTACTGACATGGCCGGAACGGGCGAGCCGCAGCAGAACCGAGCGGACGGGCCGCCGCCCGCGTATTTTGGTATTGGATGTCTGACGGCGGTCGCCGGGTTCGCCGGTGGCGGGATGATCGCCGTTCTCATCGCGAAGATCGTCGGCGCGCTGACGCGCTGTGCGGCGGACGCGGAGAGTGGGGCGCCGTGCAACTGGTCGACATACTGGGTGCGCGGCGCGCTCGTCGGAATGATTCTGCTGCCCGCCATATCGCTGTGGCGACTTCGTCGCGGACGGCAGCGCGCGCAACACTCGGAACGAGGGTGAATCGGTGGCACGCGTAGATATCGTGATGCCTCAGATGGGCGAATCGATCGCGGAAGGGACGCTGTCCAAGTGGCTCAAGAAGGTCGGCGACCAGGTCAAGCGCGATGAGCCGATCTTCGAGATCTCGACTGACAAAGTGGATGCGGAGATTCCCGCCCCGTCGAACGGCGTCCTCGCCGAGATCGTGGTCACCGAAGGCCAGACCGTGCCGGTATCCACCGTGGTTGCGCGGCTCGAGACCGACGTGACGGCAGGCGTTGCGCCCGTGAACGCGAGTCCGGCGACTGCGGCGGCCCAACCGGCGATGGCGAGCGGCGCGCCGGCGGCGGCCGTTGGAGGTGCGGGGGGCCCCCCCCAAAAACAATCTACCACTTCGCAGCCGCCGCCCTCCAACCAAACGAGCGCAGCCACGCCCACGCCCACGCCAGTGCCACACCACAACGGTGGCTCGCTCGAGGAACGGCTGCGGTCCAAGTCGTCGCCGCTCGTGCGCCGCATGGCTGCCGAGCACGGGATCGAGCTCAGCGGGCTGCAGGGCTCCGGCATTGCCGGCCGCGTGACGAAGCGCGATCTGCTGCAGTTCCTCGAGTCCGGCGTCGCCGCGCCGGCACCGCGCGCGCCAATGCCGTCGAGCGTGCCGGGCGTGCCGCTTCCCGAGCCCTGGCCCGGCGACACCGTCGAGCCGATGACGAAGATGCGCCAGCTCATCAGCGAGCACATGGTCGCCTCGCGTCATACGTCGGCGCACGTGAGCTCGTTCTTCGAGGTTGATTTCACGCGCGTCGCGCGGATTCGCGCAACCCTCCGCGCCGAGTTCGAGCGAGCGACCGGTGAGAAGCTCACGTATCTGCCGTTCATCATCAAAGCCGTCGTCGACGGACTCAAGGCGCATCCAGTGCTGAACGCGTCGGTGCGCGGCAACGAAATTATCTACCGCAAGCAGGTCAACATCGGGATCGCCGTCGCGCTCGACTGGGGATTACTCGTGCCCGTGCTCAAAGGCGCCGACAATCTCTCGTTGACCGGAATTACCCGCGCGCTCAACGACCTCGCCAGCCGCGCCCGGACCAAACGGCTCGATCCGCGCGAGGTGCAGGATGGCACGTTCACGATTACGAATCCAGGCGTGTTCGGTTCATTGACCGGCACGCCGATCATCAGCCAGCCGCAGGTCGCGATTCTGTGCGTCGGCGCGATCGAGAAGCGGCCGAAGGTGATCACCGGACCCGAGGGCGAGGACGCGATCGCCATTCGCACCTGCGCGTACCTGTCGCTTTCGTTCGATCACCGCATCGTCGACGGCGCGGATGCCGACCGCTTCATGGCGGGCATCAAGAAGTCGCTCGAGACGTTTCCCGAGACGGTGCTCTGAGCATGCCGCGCGCCCTGACGATTCAGCGAACCCTCGTGACGCCGCCCGAGCGCGAGCGTTTTCACGAGAAGCTCCGTCGCAAGCAGGAGTACTACAAGAGTGCGAACTGCCGGTTCTGGGTGTTCGAGGAAGCGGGGCTGCCCGGCGCGTTCCTCGAGTTCTTCGAGGCCGCGGATCACGACACCTTGAGCCGCGCGCACGCCTCCGCGCCGGATGCCGTGCTCGACCCGAACCGCATATACATCGAAGTGGAGTTGCGATAGATGCCATCACGCGCCATCACGGTCGACGGCAAACGTTGGCTGGTGTTCCCGTCCGGTCGGGTCACGCAGTACGACCAAGACGAGTTCGGACTCATTTTCGTGAGCGGCACCGGTAACGATCGCGAGGTGCGCGTGACCCGGTATTCGCCGGTGGGCACCCGATCGCGCGAGCGTTCACTCGTCGAGATGAGCGATGCGGATCTCGCGCGGCTGCTGGCATTCTCCCAGCCGAGCGACACGTCGCCAGAAGCGAATTACTCGGTGTGACGGGTTCTGCGTTCGCAGGCCCCAATGCCACCGGGCTCGTCGACCTGCACGTGCATTCGACTGCCTCGGACGGCGCCCGCGCGCCTGCCGACGTTGTCCAGGAGGCGAAGCGCGTCGGACTCGCGGCGATCGCACTGACCGATCACGACACCGTGGCTGGGATCGCCGAGGCTTCGGCGGCCGGTGCAGCGCTCGGGATTCGAGTCGTGGCCGGCGTGGAGTTGAGCGCGGTCGAGGGTGACGCGGAAACGCACATCCTCGGCCTGCACCTCTCGGACACGCACGACCTCGAGGCGCGACTCGTCGGGCTGCGCGACATGCGCCGCACGCGGGCCGAGCGCATCGTGCAACGGCTGAACGAGCTCGGGGTTCGCATCGCGCTCCCCGCGGTGCTCGATCAATCCGCCGGCGGCGCGATCGGCCGGCCGCACATCGCGCGCGCGATGATCGCCGAAGGCTGGGCCGTCGATTTCCGGGACGCATTCGATCGGTACCTCGGAAACGGAAAACCGGCATTCGTGCCCAAGGACAAGTTGCCGGTCTCGGACGCGATTCAACTCATTCATCGCGCCGGAGGGCTCGCGGTGCTCGCGCATCCGGCGTCGTCGGGCACCCGCGAGCGCGTCGAAGCGTTCGTGGCGCTCGGCATTGACGGCCTCGAGGTGCGTCACCCGAGCCACACGCCCGACGACGCGGCACGCCTCGCGGCCCTCGTCGACTACTTCGGGCTCGTTCCCAGCGGCGGTTCGGACTGGCACGGCTCGGGCGATGGGGCGCGCACGCTCGGTGCCATGCGCATCCCGGCCGATTGGCTCAGCCGCCAGGACGGCCGCGTCAACGCGCGCGCCGCGTGAGGGTGGGTCGACCGTGGATCTTCACGCCCGACGGGCGCTGGTAACGGGGGCGGGCCACCGCGTAGGCCGCGCGATCGCGATCGCGCTCGGCGCGCGCGGCATGCGGGTGGCCGTACACTACCACGCGCACGGTGACGGCGCGCGCGAAACACTTCGCTCGATCGAGAGCGCCGGAGGGGCGGGCGAACTGTTCGCCGCGGATCTCGCCGAGCCGACGAGCGCAAGCCGGCTGATCGGCGACGTCGCCGACCGCTTCGGAGGACTCGACGTCCTGGTCAACTCCGCCGCCGTCATGATCCGTACGCCATTCGGTGAGATCACGGCGGAGCAGTGGGACGGAATCATGGCGCTCAACCTCCGGGCGCCATTCATGCTCGCGCAAGCCGCCGCACCGCACCTCCGCGCGGCGCACGGCGCGATCGTCAACATTGCGGATCTCGCGGCATTCGAGACGTGGCCCGCGTATGTCCCGCACGGTCTGTCAAAGGCCGGTGTCGTGTACATCACCCGCGCCCTCGCCCGGCTGCTCGCCCCCGAAGTGCGAGTGGCAGGCGTCGCGCCGGGAACAGTGCTGTTGCCAGCGCACTGGAGCGAGTCCGACGAAGAACGGCTTCGCCGCACCACACCGTTGCGGCGATCCGGCAGTCCCGCCGACGTGACGTCGACAGTGTTGTTCATCCTGGAATCCGACTACCTTACCGGCGAGACGATCATCGTGGATGGTGGTCGGCATGTCCGCGTGTAACGCCGCACGGTCCAACGAGTACGGCACCATCATCGTCGTCGGCGGAGGGTGCTATGGCACCTACTATGTCCGCCAGCTGCGAAGAGCGGCGTCCGCGGGTGCGATCGCGGCGCGCAGCGTAATCGTCGTCGACCGGGATCCGCAATGCGCGATTGCAAGCGGCGTCGATACCGAGCCGACCGCGTCGGGCGAGCTGCCGGTGCGCGTCGACGTTCGTGATTGGACCGATTTCTTCGGCGACTACCTCGAGCACGGCGCCATGGAACCCGACGCCGTCGGAACCGACGCCATCGTCCCCTCGCCGCTCATGCCGCACCTGATGGGTCATTGGCTGGTGGCGCGTGCGCGCGCGCGCTGGCCCGATCGTTCCGTCGAGACGGCCCCGTTCGATCGGCCGCCGCGCGTGCCGTGGGAGCGTGCGGGGCGTGATGGCACGCACTACGTCAGCTTCGCGACGTGGACGTGTCCCGTGAACTGCATCGAGCCCCGTATCTGCCCCGTCACGCGCGGAATCAGGGACTGGAGTCTTCCGGTGCGGTTGGCAGAACACGCCGCCGAAGGGGACCACACCGGCCCTGGGGTGGAGAGCGCGGTGCTCCACTGCACGCATCGAGCGTACGGCGTGGGGATGTTCGACACGGTCACCGTGATCGATGCCGACAGGCGAATCGCGGCGGCAGGAGCGCACGGGCCCGCCGAAGTGATCATCGGAACCGTATCGCACTGCCACGGCGCGCTGACGAGGCTCGTCATCGGCGCATAGCCGAGCACGATTCCCACATCCGCTACATTTGGAACAGAGCTGATCCAGCGGCCGCGAGGGTCGCTGGTCCAAGAGGAACGGATGACCGCGACCCACAACTACGACGTCGTCATCATCGGGGCCGGCCCCGCCGGCATGTGCGCCGGCATGTACGCAGGACGATCGATGTTGCGGACCGTCGTGCTCGAGCGCGGTTTTCCCGGTGGCGAGCTGTTGAATACCGAGATCATCGAGGACTACCCGGGATTCGAGCACATCCTCGGCCACGAGCTGGCGCAAAAGTTCGCCGACCACGCTGCCAAGTTCGGCGCCGAGTTCAGGAATGGCGTGGTCGTGGAGCGCGTGCGGAAGCTTCCCGATGGCACGTTCGAGACGACCACCGAATCCGGGGACGTGTACCACTCGCCAGCGGTGATCATCACCGCCGGCGGCACGCCGGTCAAGCTTGGCATCCCGGGTGAGCTCGAGTACGCGGGGAAGGGTGTGTCGTATTGCGCGATCTGCGACGGCGCATTCTTCCGCAGGCAGACGATCGCCGTGATCGGCGGCGGCGACGCGGCCACCGAGGAAGCAGACTTCCTGACGCGCTACGCCGACAAGGTGTACCTGATCCACCGCCGGGAAGAGCTGCGCTCGTCCAAGATTCTGCAGCAGCGCTTGTTCGCGAATCCGAAAATCGAAGTCATCTGGAACACGGTGGTGGAAAAAGTCGAAGGTGATGCGCAGGGCCTCGTGAACTTGCTGAAACTGCGCAGTGTCACCACGAACGAAGCGAGCGATCTCGCGGTCACGGGAATGTTCGTGTTCATCGGCTTTCGCCCGAATACCGGCATCATCGACGGGCACGTGGAACACGACGACATGGGCTACTTGAAGACCGACGAGAACATGCAGACGAGTCTTCGCGGTCTGTTCGCCGCTGGCGACGTGCGCTCGCAGCTGACGCGTCAGGTGACGACGGCGGTCGGCGACGCGACGACCGCCGCGATCGCCGCCGAGAAGTACCTCAAGGCGATCGCCGACGGGGAGCCGAACGAACCGATTCTGAGCAGCGGGGGCTACACATCGTGAGGGTCCTGTCGCGAACGGTCGGCGCGTTCCAGGAGAACTCGTATCTCGTGGTCGACGAGCGAAGCAACCGGGCCGTCCTGATTGACCCCGGAGCGGAACCGGAGCACCTGATCGCGATGGTGGAAGAAAGCGGCGCGGCGCTCGACGCCATCTGGCTGACGCACGCGCACATCGATCACATCGGCGGCGTTGCAGGCGTACGCCGGCGCTGGCGGGTTCCGGTGCACCTGCATCCGGACGATCTGCCGCTCTTCGAGCGCGCCGACGTGCAGGCTGCGATGTACGGTTTGCCATTCGAGCAACCCGACCGACCCGACGTACTCCTTGCCAACGGCGACGTCGTGGACGTGGGCGGGACGCGTTTCGATGTGCTCCACACGCCGGGTCACGCGCCCGGTCACGTGATCTTTCACCACGACGACATCGCATTCGGCGGGGATCTGTTGTTCGCCGGCTCGATCGGTCGTACGGATTTGCCGCTCAGCGATCCGGCGGCGATGGAGGAATCATTGGCCAGGATCTGCGCGCTTGGCGACGACACCATCGTTCATCCCGGACACGGGCCGAGCACGACGGTCGGTGCAGAGCGCGCAACCAATGCGTTTCTCACCGGTGGCGCCCGTCTGGTAAGACGGTAGCGCTCGTGCCCCGGCGCATGAGTCTGCCCATCATCGAGTTCTCGGCGCTGGCACTGTGGCTTGGCGCTGCGGTGCTGTTCAGCGCCGTCGTGGCGCCTGCTGCATTCGCTGTGCTGCCAACGCGCACGCTCGCCGGCGACATCGTTGGACGAGTACTGCCCGTCGTGTTCTACGCCGGCATGCTCGTCGGAGCGATCGTCGTTGCCGCCGACGCGATCGACGCCGAGGAGTGGCGTTGGAGTACGACGCTCGTTTCCGGCGCGCTCATCGCGATCGCCTGCGCCTCGGCGCAGCTCGTCGTTGGTTCTCGAATCGACCGGGTGCGATCGCGCATTTCGGGACCCGTCGATGCACTCGCGCCCGGCGATCCGCTCCGCGTGGAGTTCGGGCGGCTGCACGGGATCAGCGTCGCGCTCCTCGGCGTCGCCATGCTCGCCGCCGTGGTGGCATTGATCGCCGTCGCGCGCGACGTGGCCAAACGCTGAGTGCGAGGCGTGCCGCTCCCGATCTCGAGTTCCATCACCTCAATCCTCGTCAACGAACATGGCTGAAACTCGCCGCGAAAAGGATCCGCTCGGTCCGCTCGATGTGCCGGTCGACGCGCTGTATGGTGTACAGACGCTTCGAGCCAGGCAGAACTTTCCCATCAGCGGCCTCTTGCCGCTCGAGCCGTTCGTCCGGGCCCAGGTGTGGATCAAGAAGGCCGCGGCCCTCACGCATAAGGAAACCGGACGACTCGATGCCAAGCTGGCCGACGCCATCGTGCAGGCGGCTGACGAGGCCCTCGGCGGTAAGTTCGACGATCAGTTCGTCGTCGATCCCTACCAGGCGGGGGCCGGCACCTCGCACAACATGAACGTGAACGAGGTGCTGGCCAATCGCGCCAACGAGATCCTCGGCGGCGCACGCGGCACGTACACGCCGGTGCATCCGAACGATCACGTGAACATGGCGCAGTCG
>DATJIZ010000446.1:0-3649 GCA_035492735.1 Gemmatimonadaceae bacterium
CGCATCGGGCATGTCGACTCGATCCGCTCCACCCGCCACGACGACCTCAGTCTACACGCCGCATTCCGATCGGCCTCGCCCGGCCGAAGCCGGCGCGCGAACCGCGCACAGCTCGGAATCGGGGCGAGCCTATCGGCTCGATCGACTGATCGGGAAGGGCGGATTCGGCGAAGTCTATCTCGCGACGCCGACGTCGACCGGCGGGCTCCCGGCGCAGGTGTGCGTGAAGATCAGCGATCGCATGTCCGGCTGGCTTCGGGAGGCGTACTTCGCCGAGCTGCTCGCCAGGGACGATCGTGCCCTTCGGGTCTTCGACCGGTTCGCGGAAGTGCAGGGCGGCGAGATGCGCTACTGCCTCGTAATGGAATACGCCGAGCACGGCGATCTCGGCGCGTGGCTGGAGCGGAAGGGCGCCCAATCGGAGCGTTTCGTGCGCCGCGAGATCGCGGCCATTCTCCGAACGCTCGACGCGCTGCACCGGGGGCACGCGCTGCATCGGGACCTGACGCCGTTCAACGTGTTCGTGTGCGAGGGCGACCGGCTCAAGCTCGGCGATTTCGGGATCGCGACACATCAGCTCAGCCGGCGCGGCGTCACGGCCGACTCGTTCAATCTGTTCCATGTGCCGAACGAGATCGCCTGGGGCAAGGTACGCCGCTGGCAGAAGCGCGACGACATCTATCAGATCGGACTCATCGCGGCGATGCTGCTGCGCGGCGACATCACGAGCGCGATGCGCAGCAAAGACGTTCGCGGGCTGCAATGCAGCGACCATCTCAAGGAAGTCATCCATCGCTGCCTCGGATCGCGCGGCAAGCGGTACGAGGCGGCGAGCGAATTGATCGCGGCGCTTCGACAGCGGCCCAAGGAACAGCGCCTGGGTCGCGTGAAGAGTCTGGCCGGCAAGCGCGTATCGTTTACCGGGTTCCTGACGCATCCGCGAAGCGACGCGGTCGCCGCGGCCAAGCGGGCGGGCGCCATCGTGCAGTCCAGGCCGGGCCGGTCGACCGACGTGCTGGTGCGCGGCCGGCCGAACGCGCTGCAGATCGCCGGCAAGGATGGCGGATCGAAGCTGATCGAGGTTCGCCGGCTCGCGGCGCGCGGACACAAGGTGACCGTGATCGGCGAGCGGCAGTTCTGGAAGCTCGCCAAGGCCAAGCCGAAAGCGCGCGGAAGGAAGTCGCCGTCGTGACCGTCTCGTACGAGAATAGCAAAGTCATCTACGACGGCATCAAGGCCGCCGGCATCCGATCGCTCTCGGCGCTCCCCGAGACCTGGCTCGGCCTCCTGCTGCAGCGCGCCGAGGACGATCCGGAGATGCAGCTCGTCCAGGTGGCGAGGGAGGAAGAAGCGATCGGCATCGCGGCTGGCGCATACTTCGCCGGAACGCCGCACGCGCTGCTCATGCAGAACCACGGATTCTTTGCGGCGATCAACGGCATCGTCTCGCTCTCCCAACTCTATCACGTGCCGCTCTGCATGCTGATCGCATTCCGCGGCCATTGGGGCGAGCCGTACCCGTGGCACACGCGCGGCGGCATCGTCACCGAAGGCGTGCTCCGCGCGCTCGGTATTCCATTCGAGTTCGCCCGACATCCCGAACAGGTCGGCAAGCAGATTCGCGAGGCGTGGACGTTCTCGCAGAGCTCACTCTCGCCAGTCGCGCTGCTCCTCACGCGCGACCTGATGGAATCCTGATGGAACGCGCCGGCTGCATCGAGATGATTTATCCCGAGCTCCATGACAAGATCGTGGTGACGATCATGGGCGCGTGTGCGCAGGAGCTCTACAACCTCGGCCACTGCGACAACTTTTTCTATCTGCAGCACGCCATGGGCCTCGCGTCGTCGATCGGCCTCGGGCTCGCCATGCACCTGCCGCGCGAGCGGGTGATCGTGCTCGACGGGGATGGCTCGGTGCTCATGAACCTCGGCACGCTCGTGACGCTCGCGCGGTATCGGCCGAAGAATCTGATTCACGTCGTGTTCGACAACGGGAGTTTGCTCTCGACCGGCGGCTTCGATTCGCAGACGGCGTCCGGGCTCACCGACATCGCCGCGATCGCCCGCGGCGCCGGAATCGAGCGTGTGGCCTCGGCATCCACGACGACGGAATTCGGCGAGGCATTCGTCGAAGCGCTCGAGCGGGACGACCTGAGCGTGATCGTCGCCAAGGTTGCCGCAGTCGGTCCCGAGCACTACGGCATGGATCTCCAACTCCCCGAGAACGCCTTTCGGTTCAAGCGATGGATCGCCGAGCGCAAGCGCGGCGCCGGGCAAGCATCGTGACCACCGCACGGCCGGCGTACGACATCGATGCGTGGCGGCGGCGGATTCCGCTTCTCGCGTGGTGCATCCCGATGAACAACTGCTCGCAGGCGCCGCAGACCGACCGCACGCGCGCGGCCGCCGAGCGGTACCTCGAGTCGTGGAACACGACGGGTATGGACTGGGATGCATGGATGGCGGAGGTCGGCCTCGCCAAGGCGGAGTTCGCGAAGCTGATCGGCGCCCGGCCGGACGACATCGCGGTGTTCAGCTGCGTCTCGGAAGCGGCAAGCGCAGTGGCGAGCGCGCTGAGCTTCAAAGGCGAGCGCACGAAGCTCGTCGTGAGCGAAGCCGAGTTTCCAACCATCGCGCACGTGTGGCTGGCGCAGCAGGAGCGTGGCGCGCGCGTGGCGTGGGCGCCGGTGTGCGACGGCACGATCGATCCCGGCTCGTACGATGCGCTGATCAACGATCACACCGTGCTCGTATCGTCGTGTCACGGTTACTACATGAATGGTTTCGTGCAGGACGTGGCGCGGATCGCGTCGCGGGCCCGCGACGCCGGCGCGCTGTCATTCATCGACGCCTATCAGACACTCGGCACGATCCCGATCGACGCGCCAAAGGCGGGCGTGGACTTTCTCGCGGCGGGTAATCTGAAGTACCTGATGGGAATTCCGGGCATCGCCTTTTTGTACGTGCGGCCGGAGATCGTCGAGACGCTGCATCCCACAGTCACCGGCTGGTTCGGCCGCGCGAACCCGTTCGGCTTCGACGCCAAGTCGCTCGACTGGTCGCCCACGGCGAGCCGGTTCGACACCGGCACGCCACCGGTGATCAATGCCTACGTGGCGCGCGCCGGCATGGAGATCATCAACGAAGTTGGTCCAGCCAGTATTCGCGCCTGGCTCGAGGTACTCGGTCGGGCGCTGATCGAGGGCGGGCAAGCGCGTGGTCTCACGCTACACGGTACGGACGATATGCGCCGCAAGACGGCATCGACCGCGTTCGTGGTGCGCGACTCTCATGCGGTCGAACAGGCGATGCGAGCGCGCGGCATCCTTCCGTCGGCCCGCGGCAGCGTGATCCGCCTCGCCCCGCACTTCTACAACACGATCGATGACGTCGACCGTGCCCTCGACACACTCGCCGCCGTTGCACGCGACGGCTGACTCTGGCGGAAGTGGTGGCAGCGGGCGCGAGACGTTCAAGTCGCGTCTCGGCGGACTGCTCACGATCGTCGGCGTCTCCGTCGGCCTCGGCCACGTGTGGCGCTTTCCTTATATGGTAGGGAAGTTCGGCGGTGCGGCGTTCGTGCTGTTCTACACCCTCGTGTCGATCGTGATCGGCGTTCCCGCGCTGATGACCGAGTTCGCGCTCGG
>DATJIZ010000447.1:0-2585 GCA_035492735.1 Gemmatimonadaceae bacterium
GTCGGCGATGACAGGCTCGACGATCACGTGCGTTCCCGCCATGTGCCTGAACCGGCCCGCGTCCATCGACTGCTGCACGTTCATCCCGAACACCAGCAGGTTGATGAGGAATTGCGCATGTCCCTGAGCCTGCATCGCGCCGCCCATGAGGCCAAAGCTCATCCACGGCGTGTCGCCGGTCCCATCCGGCGCCGACGCCGCGCCCGGCCTGGTGACGAACCCGGGAATGAGCGTGTGAAACGGTCGCTTGCCCGGCGCGACCGTGTTCGGCAGGCCGGGGTCCATCGTGAACCCCGCGCCACGATCCTGGAGCGCGAAGCCGGTGCCCGGAACGACGATGCCCGATCCGAACTCGTCGAACAAGCTGTTGATGAACGAGACCATGTTCCCGTCCTTGTCCGCCACCGTCAGATAGATCGTCTCGCTCGCCGTGCGTCCGGGCCCCGGATCGACGTGCGTCTGCGCCTTGTGCTCGTCGATGTGGCTCCGCCGCTCCGCGATGAACTCGTCGGACAACAAGTGACTCGGCGGAACGGTGAGATGATCGGGATCGCCCACGTACTGCGCGAGGTCCGCGTACGCGAGCTTCTTCGCCTCGATCAGATGGTGCAGGTACGGCGCCGAATTGTGTCCCATCGCCTTGAGGTCGTACGCATCGAGAATGCGCAGCATCTCCAGCGTGGCGATCCCCTGGTTGTTCGGCGGCAGCTCCCACACACGATAGCCCTTGAACACCGTCGAGATCGGCGTCACCCACGTCGGCTGATTCTTCTTCAAGTCGTCCAGCGTGAGATAGCCGCCGAGCTTCTGCACGTGCGCCACGATGCGCTGGCCCAACGTTCCGCCGTACAGCGCCGCCGGACCCTCTTTGGCGATCTGCCGGAGCGTCGCCGCCATATCGGGATTGTGGAACCAGTCGCCGGCTTTCGGCGTCTCGCCGTTGACCAGGAAGGTCGCGGCGGCGCCCGGATCGGCCGCCAGGACGCGGTGCTGGCCTGCCCAGTCGCCGGCGATCACCGGTGTCACTACGAATCCCTTTTCGGCATAGCCGATCGCGGGCTGCACGGCCTGCGCAAGACTGATCGTGCCGTACTTCTTCAGCAGCGCCGCCCACCCGGCGAGGGCACCGGGCACGGTCACGGTCTCGATGCCTCGCGTCGGCATGTGCGTGTGGCCGCGCTTGAGCAGCTCCTCGCGCGACATCAACGCGCCGGCGCGCCCGCTCGCGTTCAATCCGATCAGTCGTTTCTCCTTCGCGCTCCACACGATCGCGAACATGTCGCCGCCGACGCCGGTCATCATCGGCTCGACCACGGCGAGCACCGCCGCCGCCGTGACCGCGGCGTCGACCGCGTTGCCGCCGTGCTCCAGCACCTCGAGGGCCGCGCTCGTCGCGAGCGGCTGACTCGTTGCGGCAACGCCGTTCGGGGCGTACACGGGAGAACGTCCGGCCATGGTCGCGGCTCGTTGGGCGTGGGCGGGTGCGGCGGCGGTCGTCGAGAGGCACAGCACGGCGGCGCAGCATGCGAGAAGCCGTGGCGTGGGTTGCGGCATCATCGATCTCCATCTACGAGAGGGGCGCTCGGACGCGCAGTACGATATGCCGGACGCGGGCGCGCGGCGAGTGGCGCCCGGCCTACTGCTCCAGCGCCTCGAGGTCGGCCGGCCGGTCCACGTCGCGCGGCGCCGGTTGGTCCACGTCCACGTAGCCGACACGCGACGGATCGCGGTCCATCAACAGGCGCGCGCCCACGTCGCCGGTGATCTGTTTTGCTTCGACGAACAGTGTGCGGTCCACCAGCACGGGGTGACCTCGATTGCCCCGATAGCGCGTCGCGATGATCGGTTGCCGCGACGCGCGCCACATCGCGATCACCGATCGCACCAGCGCCGAGTCGAGTCCGGGTTGGTCGCCCAGCGCGATCACCGCGGCGTCGGCCCGGCCCTCCACCGCAGCAACGCCGGTACGCAGCGACGTCGACAGGCCAGCCGCCCAGTCGACATTCTCGACGAATCGTACATCCAATCCGGCGAGCGCCTCGCGCACGACGGGCGCATCGCTTCCGACGACGACGACCAGTTCGTCCACGGCCCCGCGCAGCGCATCCGCCGCATGCCGCACGATCGGTGTTCCGCCAAGCGGCGCGACGAGCTTCTGCGCGCCGAAGCGCCGCGCGCCGCCGGCCGCCAGCAGCAGTCCGGCGATCACCGCGCGGCGTGGAGCATCGCGATGGCGCGGTGCAGCGTGTCGAGCGGCAGCGTGGCGCACTTTCGCCGCGCCGGCGGCGGCTCGCCCTGGAGCGACGCAAAGAGCCACGCCGCGTCGATCCGCGCGACCTCCGACACCGTCATGCCGCGCGCACGGTCGGTGACGAGCGAAGCCGACGCGACGCACAGCGCGCAGGCGTCGGCGGTGAATCGAGCCTCGGACACGACACCGTCGTCCGCGCGCAGTTCCACGCGCACGCGATCACCGCACAGCGGATTCGCTCCCTCGGCCGATGCGCTCGCGTCGGCGAGCGGCCCACGATTCCGCGGACGCCGGAAATGCTCGAGCACCACCCTGCGGTACGCCGTCACGCGCG
>DATJIZ010000448.1:0-4823 GCA_035492735.1 Gemmatimonadaceae bacterium
AGCTCGGCGGAATGATGGGGTATCTCACCGCTGTCGAGGAGTATCTGGCGCACCTCGAGGGCCAGCCCTTCGACGTGCACACGCTGTTCGATGCCGCCAAGTGTCTCGAACCGGCGTGCTATCGCGCGACGACGCTGCAGGTGGAACGGAATTTCACGATCAGCTTCGAGCAGGCGGTTCGCGCAACGGCGAGCGAGGCGACGACAAGACCGTAGCACTCGTCAGCACTCGTCAGCACTCGTCAGCACTCGTCGCGTGTTGCCGTCGGTCGCCGCGCAGCTCTACCGCGCTCCCGCCTGAAACCGTTCGATGGCCGCGCGCGCGTACTGCGACAACACGAGCTCGCCGCTCATCTCGGCGCGCTGCTCGAGGAGCTCCGGCCAGTCATCGGTTCCTCGCCACGTCGCGGCCTTGATCAACCGAACGGCTTCGGGGTTGGACGCGGCGAGCTCGCGAACACGATGGTCGAGCGCCTGTTCGAGTTCGGCCGGTGCATCGAAGGTGCGGCTGTACAGTCCGTGCCGCTCCGCCCACATCGCGTCACGCCACTCCGCATCGAGCGCCATGAGACTGAATGGGCCGGTGCCGATCTTGCGCTCGATCGCGGGTCCGACGACGAATGGCCCGATGCCCACCGCCAGCTCGCTCAGTCGCAGCGACGCGCGGCTCAGCGCCACGACGTAGTCCGACGCGGCGATGATGCCTACGCCGCCACCCACCGCTTTGCCATGCACGCAGGTGACGATCGGTTTGGGGCAGCGCGTCATTGCGAGGATCACACGCGCGAAGCCCATGAAGAATTCCTTTCCCGCAAGGCGGTCGCGAATCGCCGCGAGCTCGTCGAACGACGCACCGGCGCAGAATGCGCCGGTGCCGTAGCTTCGGAGCACGATCGCGCGAACGTCGCTCCGGGCACCGGCCGCATTGATTTCGTCGGCCAGCCCGCGAAGCACCGTGGCGGGAAGCGCATTGCTCTTCGGGTGCCCAAAGCAGATGTCCGCGACACCGTCATCGATCGCGACCGAAACGGTCCCGTCTGGCGCGAGCTCCGCGTGCCCGGCGTTCGACATGGCGCGATCGATTCGTTACCGGCCGATGCGCGCGCGCAGGCCGCCGCGGATCGTGCCGATCGTCGTGTTGCGCAGCGCGTCGCAACTCCCCGTTGTGCACACGCCGCCCGGTGACGTGTACCCGCCGCCGTAGCTCGTATAGCCGAACACGTACATCGCCTCGCCGAACACGGCGATGCGATCGACGATCGTTCGGTCGATGCCCCCGCCGATCGAGAACTCCAAGCCGGTTCGATGAAGCTGCCGAGCCGTACCGGTGATGGCGCCGGCGGTGTAGTGGATCGTGCCGGGATGCCAATCGATCAATCCCAGGCCGATGTTCACCATCGGCGTCACGACCGGCGCGGGAATGCGAATCTTCACGTTCGTCGTGACCTCGAGGATCCCGGCGCGCGACGCGGTGGCCGCGTGCGCCGGCTGCCCGGTCGTGGGGTCCACGAACGTCGACACGAACCGCTCTTCATCGAGTGGAAGCAGATTGTATGCGGCGGTGAGCGCGAAGCCGGCGCGGCTGACACCGGTCGGGCCGGCCTGCCAGCTCTCGTACGCGACGGCGAGCCCCGTTCCACGATCCCAGTCGCGCAGACTGCCTTGTGCGGCCACGGGAATCGCGGCGCCGCCGCTCACGCGGATGTAATCGCCCGGCGGCAATGCGTCGTCGCTCGTGCCGCCCGCACTTTGGGCGTAGGCGGCGCGGCTCAGCGCGATCGCGGCGAAGACAACAATGAGCGGTCGAGAGCGCATGTGATTCACGGGGTGACGGATGACGGAATCTATCCGGCCTCGACGGCGCGGCACTAGATTTGGTGGACGGGTGTATCCCGCACGTCAGGCTCCAGGAGTCGATCCGAATGAGCTCGTCCGCACAGACCACGGTTCCGGCCGACGATCCAGCCAGGGTCGCCGAGTTCGAGGCACGCATCGCGCGCGGCGAGACCATCGAGCCCAAGGACTGGATGCCCGAGCGCTACCGCCGGCAGCTCGTGCGCATGATGTCGCAGCACGCGCATTCGGAGGTCGTGGGCATGCTCCCCGAGGGGAACTGGATCACGCGCGCGCCCAGTCTCCGCCGCAAGACGTCGCTCCTCGCCAAGGTCCAGGACGAGGCGGGGCACGGGCTTTACATCTATTGCGGCACCGAAACGCTCGGCGTCGATCGCCGCGAGCTGATCCAGCAACTGCTCGATGGCACGGCGAAGTACTCGAGCATCTTCAACTATCCGACGCTCACCTGGGCCGACATCGGCTGCATCGGCTGGTTCGTGGACGGTGCCGCGATCGTCAACCAGACCATGCTGGCCAAGGCGAGCTATGGTCCGTACGCGCGGGCGATGGTTCGCATCTGCAAGGAAGAGAACTTCCACAAGCGGCAGGGCTACGAGATCATGGCGACGCTCGCTGCCGGCACGCCCGAGCAGCGCGCCATGGCGCAGGACGCCGTGAACCGGTGGTGGTGGCCGTCGCTAATGATGTTCGGCCCGCACGACAAGGACTCGCCGAACTCCGACGAACTGCTCAAGTGGGGCGTGAAGCGGAAGAGCAACGACGAGCTACGCCAACGATTCGTGAACCTCACCGTCGCGCAGGCCAAAGCGATCGACCTCGTGTTGCCGGATCCGGATCTCCGCTACAACGAGGAGACGGAAAACTGGGAGTTCGGCGAGATCGACTGGGACGAGTTCTGGCGCGTCGTCAAAGGACACGGGCCGTGCAACCGCGAGCGGCTCGCCGCACGCCGCGCCGCGCACGCCGATGGCGAATGGGTCCGTGCGGCGGCGGCCGCGTATGCCGCCAAACACAACGCGTCAGCGGCGGAAGCCGCGTAGCGCTCACAATCCGCGGCGGCGTTCGCGCCGCCGTCTTCACGACCATGGCCGAGATTCCCCGAACCAACTCTCAGCACTCGACGTCCTCGGACGACTCGCAATGGCCGCTCTGGGAAGTCTTCCTGCAGCCACCCAAAGGCCAGCCGCACGAGCACGCCGGCAGCGTGCACGCGGCGACCGCCGAACAGGCGCTGCAGAACGCGCGTGACGTGTACGCGCGACGCGGCGAGGCGGTGAGCATTTGGGTCGTGCCGTCGCGCGCGATCACGGCGTCGACGCCCGAAGACATGGGACCATTCTTCGATCCGGGGAACGACAAGGCGTATCGGCACCCGCAGTTCTACAAGGTGCCGCACGGCGTGCGCGTCTTCTGACAGTGACTCGTCGATCGATGTCGACGCCGGCGCTCGTGCCGTACCTCCTCCGACTGGGCGACGATCGCCTCGTGCTCGGGCACCGATTGTCCGAGTGGTGCGGGCACGGGCCGATTCTCGAGGAGGACATCGCCATCACCAACATCGCGCTCGACCTGATCGGCGAGGCGGCGTTGCTGCTCAAGCTCGCCGGTGAGGAAGAAGGGCAGGGGCGCGACGAGGACGCGCTTGCCTATTTTCGCGATGCCGTCGACTACCGCAACGCGCTGATGGTCGAGCTGCCAAAGGGTGACTTCGGCTTCACGATCGTTCGGCAATTCCTGTTCAGCGCCTACTCCGTGCTTCAGATGGAAGCGCTGCAGCGAAGCAAGCTCGAGGCGCTCGGCGGAATCGCGGCGAAAGCACTCAAGGAATCGCGCTATCACCTTCGGCATTCTGCACAGTGGGTGATCACGCTCGGCGACGGCACGGAGGAGAGTCACGACCGCGCGCAGCGCGCCGTTGACGAGCTGTGGCGCTACACCGGCGAGTTGTTCGCCGCGGACGAGGTCGATCGCGAGATGGCGGCAATCGGAATGGGCGTTGATCCGAGCACGCTCGCCGAGCCGTGGCAAGCGCAAGTCGGCGAAGTGGTCCTGCGCGCCGGTCTGACGGTGCCAACGCACGAGTACATGCAGCAGGGCGGACGGGTCGGACGCCACACCGAGCACCTGGGCCACATGCTGGCGGAGATGCAGATCGTGGCGCGCTCGCACCCGGGAGCCAAGTGGTGATCCGCGCGTTGCCGAGTCGGGATGAGATTCTCGCGATCCTCGACGATGTGAAGGATCCGGAGATCCCGGTGGTGAGCGTGGTGGAGCTCGGCATCGTGCGCGACGTCGGCGTGACGGCCGACGGCGTGGTGGTGACGATCACGCCGACTTACTCGGGCTGCCCCGCGATGCGCGAGATCGAAGCCGACATCGCGAGCGCTCTCGCTGATCACGGCATCGCACCGGTGGAGATTCGCACGACGTACAGTCCAGCCTGGACGACCGATTGGATCTCGCGCGATGCGCGGGACAAGCTCGAGGCGTACGGCATTGCACCGCCCGGGCCGGCTGAGCCGAGCGAGCTCGTCTCTCTCACGAGACGAACACCGTCGCTGCGTTGTCCGTACTGCCAGTCGCTTGCGACCGAGCGGAAGAGCGAATTCGGGTCGACGGCGTGCAAGGCGATCTGGTTCTGTCGGAGTTGCCGTCAGCCGTTCGAGCAATTCAAGCCGTTGTGACGAACGCGAGCGTGTGCGGCGACGTGATGCGTAGCGATGGTGCGTGGAGACTTTGTGGATGGCTGGTGGATGAGTGTGGCATCCGGCCGGTTACGGGCTTCGGGAAATTTTCTCGATTGACGATCCAATTGCGCGGTGACAGAATACTCCTGCGCTTGCGGACACGGTCTACACCGCAGGCACACAGCTTCGGCGGGACGCTGCCGGGGCACTGTGGATCGGCTGTTCGACGCCGCTTCACCGGTCACGAGGTCGCTGGACGTGACTGTCGCTTTGAAGAATT
>DATJIZ010000449.1:0-4763 GCA_035492735.1 Gemmatimonadaceae bacterium
CGCGTGTACGTGGCGACCGGTGAGTACAGATGGGCGTTCTTCACGGGCGCCGCGGTTTCGCTTGCCGCGCTCGCCACGCTGGCGCTGGCGCGAAATCCGCACGCGGAACCGCAGCGCGCGCACGTATGATGTCGGTCGCGCCCGCAACCCGCAATCCGCAATGCGCCAATGTCGATTAGAGGGGGTCTGATGAAGCGAATGGTGTTCGCAGGGCTGCTCGGCGTGGCGGTGTGCGCCGCATCGAGCGCGATCGATGCGCAGGGCGATGGCGGTTACAGGCTCGTGCCGAACTGGCCGAAGCTGCCGCAGGGGATGTATTTCGGATTGAAGGATGCGCCGCCACCGCCGGCGGAGCGCGAGGCGCAGGCCGCGGCGCGGCGGGCACGCGGCGGCGCCGCGGGCAGTGGACAGCCGATGGCGAACGCGTCGGGTGCGGGCGGGCCGACCAACCAGCCGGGCATCTCGGGCCTGGCGATCGATCAGAACGATCGCATCTATGTCTTCAACCGCGGCGTCAAGCCGGTGATGGTGTTCGATCGCGACGGCAACCTGATCCTCTCCGGCGCCGATCAGGAGATGAACGGCAAGACGATCAACCCGTCGTGGCAGCACTCGGGGGGCGTCGACTGGGAGGGGAATGTCTACGTCATCGAGCGCGATGCGCATCGCATCGTGAAGCTGTCGCCAAAACTCGATAAGGTGCTGATGCAGCTGGGGACGACCAATGAGAAGGGCAACGATGCGACTCATTTCAATCTCCCCTCGGGCATCGCCATTCTTCACAACGGCAACATCATTGTGACCGACGGTTACGGCAACAATCGGGTGGTGATGTTCGACAAGAACGGCAAGTTCATCAAGCAGGTGGGGAAGGGCGCGGGCGGCCCGGGAGACAAAGGCACCGGCCCAGGCGAGTGGAACCTCCCGCACAAGCTCGCGGTCGACGCCGACGAAAATCTCTACATCATCGACCGCGAGGGACACCGCCTGCAGGTGTTCGACCGCAACCTGAATTACATCCGCGAGATTCGCAACGACTGGAACCCCTGGGACGTGCACATTTCACGCAAGGGTACGGAAGGCGTCGGCTGGATCGCCGATCACAAAGACGAGCGCGTGCTGAAGTTCTCGCTGAAGGACGGCAAGATTCTGGCGGTGTGGGGCAAGCAGGGCTGGGGGCCCGGCGAGTTCGACTGGGTGCACGGCATCGTCGTCGACTCGAAGGGCGCGGTGTACGCCGCGGACACGTACGGCCAGCGGCTGCAGAAGTTCGTGCCGCCCGGCATGGCCTCGACGGCCGCGCAGAAATAGGGAGTCGCTCGGCTAGAGCGTTTTTGATTTTCGTGTAGCGAGGCGATAGCCGCAATGCCTGACGTAGTGTTCGCACTCGTCAGGCATGAAGAGCCCGAGCGCGGCCGCCATCAACACGCAGACGTGGTCGAACGTGCGCGGCCGAAACGCGCGGAAGAACGCCTTCAGTTTGGCGAAGGCCTGTTCGATCGGATTGAAGTCGGGACTGTAGGGCGGAAGAAATCGCAGGAGCGCACCCGCCTGCTCAATGGCCGCGCGCACCTCGGGTTGTTTGTGGGCCGCAAGATTGTCGAGGACGACGACATCCCCCGGGCGGAGCGTCGGCACCAGGACGCGCTCGACGTAGGCGCGGAACGTGTCGTTGTCGATCGGGCCATCGAACACCGCGGGCGCCGTCAGCGCCGACGGGCGGAGCGCCGCGACCACCGTGTGCGTCTGCCAGTGACTGCAGGGCGTGTGATCCGCAATGCGCGTGCCGCGCGGGCTGCGAGCGTAGCGACGTAATAAATCCGTGGTGACGCCCGATTCATCCACGAAGACGTACTGACGCGCATCGTGGAGCGGCAGCGTGTCTCGCCAGTGCCGGCGGGCGGCCGCCACGTCAGGGCGACGCTGTTCGTCGGCGTGTACGGTTTTTTTTGAGCGTCAGGCCCAGTCGATCGATCGCCAACCACAGCGTGCTGAGCGCCGCCGTGGTCGGCAGGGCGTCGCGGAGCTCCGCCAACGTCAGATCCGGCTGCGCCGTGATCAGCAGGGCCAGCCGCTGCTCCTGCCCGGCCAACACGCGCGATCGATATTTCGTTTGTTTCCGCGGGGCGAGGGAGCCCGTTTCTCGCCGGCGTTGGATCAGGCGATGCACCCACGCGCGACTCACACCGAACGTCGCCGCGACGTCCTCGGCGTCGCCACTCACATCCCACGCCCGGGCGACCCGCGCCCGCAGATCCATCGAATACGGCGCCATCGCCACCTCCATTCGCCCGGAGGAGTACCACACCGCCGTACTACGTACAAGCCAAAACCGCTCTAAAGCCTGGCGCTCCTGGGTACTCCTCGTGACGGGTTGTAGCGCAAGGCTTTGGCCGAGCGTCTCAGCGGACCGGCCCCAGGTACTTGTCCAGCCAGTCGAGCGTTTCCTTGATCGATTCGTTCGGCGGGAGGTTGTGGCCGCTGTCGTAGACGACACGCTTCTTGCCGGCTGCCGGCGTCCCGAGCGTGGAAAAAAACGGCTGCGACGAGGTTTCGTCGGGGAAGTTGTAGTCGTACTTGCCGCTCAACTGAAGTACCGGAATCTTCACGCGCGGCGTGAAGTTGATGGCATCGACCTCGGGCGCCTGCTTTTCGAGATAGAAGCCCGGGAGCCAGAGCACCGCCGTCTTGATCCGCGGTTCATTCGCTAGCAGCATCGGTGCGAGTGACGCGCCGCGACTCGCGCCGAAGAACGCGACGCGATCGTGGTCGAGCTCCGATCGCGTCGACGCGTAATCGATCGTGCGGCCGAGATCCTTCGAAAAATCGATGATGTAATCGCGCCAGAGGTTCGTGTTCTTCGGCTGATCGCCGCGATATTCGTCATTCCCGCGCTCGAATGTCCCCTTGTAAATCGGAAACACCACGGCTCGGCCGCTCTTCACGACGAAGGCGAACGGCGGGTTGGATAGGAAGCCGGCGCTCGACCGCAGATCCCACGCCGGCGCGGGGGGCATGTAGGCGACGGTCTGATACGGGGGCTTCGCCGCCTTCGGCAGGAACACGTACACGATCACACGCTCCTGACCATAGGCGGCGGGAAACGACACCTTTTCGAGCTTCCAGTCGGGGTTCGAATCGTCAGTCGACGCGATATCGCCTTTGACGTCGCTTCGATCGTAGGAGTAGGAGCGCCGATACGCCTCGAAGATGTCGTCGCCGACGGGCTTCTCCGATGCGTAATTCCGAGACGGGGGAAGGACGATGCCGCTCACCGCGCCGACCGTTGCATCGCCGTCGTCGTACTTCACCGTGCGGAATCCGAAGTTCGGCGCGCGGTCGAAGGGTGATCGCGCATCGGCGTCGCGGAACAGGTACGGCGGTTCGTCCCAGCCGCCGCCCAGGATGTATCGCTTTCCGCCCGGCGCGTCGTTGAGACACCACTCCTTGACGTTGCCCGCAAGGTCGTACGCGCCGAACCTATGGAGCGCACGCGTCGTTCCGACCGCGACCGGCGCGTGCGAATTGAAGTTCGCCAGCGGAATCACGAAGCCACTCAGGATCTGTGAGGCGACGTAGTTCCAGTGATACACCGTCGGCAGGCTCTTGCCCGCGAACGCGGCGAACGCATTGGCTTCGTACCAGCTCACGCCGCTGACCGGAAACTCGTCGTGTCCGGCCGGGTAGTTGCCCAGTTCCCACGTCGACGGTCCCGGGCGGCCGGTTGCGTCGCGAAACCCGGCCACAGCTTCCGGCCACGGGATCGTTTTGCCGTCTCGAATGAACGGCAGCTTCCAGAATTCCTGCTTCTGATACCCGCCGCCATCGACGAACGCCTTGTATTGGCGGTTCGTCACCTCGAATCGATCGATCCAGAAGGGATTGAGGCGCACGCGGGGCGTCTCGAGACCAAAGACGTAAATCGACACAGTGGACGATCCCGCCGCCCGCACCATGCCCTCGGGCGAGCGTCCGGTCGCAAAGAGCGTGAACGTGGCGTTCACGGGCCCGACTGGCGAGGCGATATCTTCGACGCTGCCGAAGCCCGATTTATCCGCCTTCAGACGCACCAGACCCAACGGCAGCCGAGAGCTCTTGAGCGGCGTCGTGCCGAGCGCCCGCCACGAGTCCGCCGCACCGTAGACCGTGTACGAGACTTCGGCACCGGGCGGCTGGCTGTCGACGGTGAGCGAGTGCGAGATCGTGGACCACAGCCGGGCAACATCGGGATCGCCCGGCAGGTACCGCTCGGCCTCTGCGGCGAGATCGGCGGCCGCGACGAAGTCCTGGCGATCTGCGAGACGACGGATTTCCGGGATGGCGGTGGAGCGCGCCCAACGCCGATTCATGGTGCCTCTGGTCAGCCAGACGGCGACAAGCGCAAGCGCGACGGCGGCCGCCACGAGAGGAATTGCCGTCGCCGGGCGTTTGAGCAACGCCGCGGCACGCGACGGCTGCTGCGACGTCTTGCCGCGGTACCGCTCGAGCGCCGCCACCGCGTCGGCTGCCGTCAACGTGCGCTCGCCGGCCTCTTTGACGAGCGCGCGATCGATCAGCGACTCGACGACAGAAGGCGCCTCCGCGCGAACCGAGCGCAGCCGCGGCGGCTTGGCCGTCAGCAGCGACGACAGGATCGCCGTCGTCGTCTGACCCTGGAATGGACGCCGTCCGGCCAGGAGTTCGTACGCCAGTACACCGAACGCCCAGATGTCCGTGCGTTGGTCGACGTGCTCGCCGCGCGCCTGCTCGGGCGACATGTAGGC
>DATJIZ010000450.1:0-21020 GCA_035492735.1 Gemmatimonadaceae bacterium
GTGCTGGCGGCGTCGAATGATCTCGAACGGCGCGAGGAATTTCGCCGGGCGATCACCGGCCGGGACGAGCTGGCGGAGTACCTGGGCGCCGTCGAGAACGGACTCACATACCACGGACTCGTCGGCGAGCGCGGTGTGGGCACGTTCGGCGGAAGCGAGGATCACACGGCGATCCTGTGCGGCCAACCGGGAGCGGTCGTGCAGTATTCGTTTTGTCCGGTGCGGCACGAGCGCACGATCCCGCTCCCGCCCGACTACGCGTTCGTGATCGCGTCGAGCGGGGTGATGGCCGAGAAGACCGGCGCGGCGCTCGATTCCTACAACCGGCTGGCGATGCTCGCCCGCGCCGCACTCGAGCGTTGGCGACGCGCTACCGGACGCGGCGACGCATCGCTCGGCGACGCGGTGCGGTTCACCGGCGGCAGGGCCGATCCGATCGTCGCGGCGATTCGGTCGGCGTCGGCCACCAGCGACGGGTTCGATGCCGGAACCTTGGAGGAGCGCGTGCGACAGTTCGCGATGGAGAGTGAGCGCTTGATCCCGGCGGCCGGCGACGCGTTGCTGCACGGCGCGCTCGACATGCTAGCCGCCGCGGTCGACGAATCGATGCGAAACGCGGTGGCGATGCTGCACAATCAGATCGATGAAACCGTGTTCCTCGTCCACCGCGCACGCGAGCTGGGAGCGGCGGCGGCGTCGGCATTCGGCGCCGGATTCGGCGGCAGTGTCTGGGCGCTGGTCCGCAGGAGCGACGGCGATCGCCTCGTGGAGCAGCTCATGAGCGAGTATCGGCGGCGATTTCCACGGCACACTTCTGCGGAGGCGTTCGTGACCGCGGCGGCGCCGGCCGCGCAGCGACTCGATCTACAATGACGGGCGAAGCACGTCGAGCGCCCAGCGTTGGGCGCTCGACGCGAGCGCGACTGATCAACCCCCACCGGTGCAGTAGGTGCACCCCTTTTCCTGTGCGCGGTTCACGCCCCACGTGCCCGACGGGAGAAGTGTGATGCCCGGGATGAGGCCCTCGGCCCATTCCTTGGCCGCTGCTTCCTTGCTGACGCCCGCGTTGCCGGCGAGCATGCCGCTCAGGAACTGGAGCGCCATGTTGCAGGCGCCGATGATCACGCCTTTCGCCATCAACTTGTCGACGGCCATGTCCTCGAGCTCCAGCGAGCCGGGCGGCGCCTTGTAGAACGGATTGCGGGTAGCCGGCTGCTTGGTCACCGGATCCATGACCTTGATCGCCTCGCCGATCTTGTAGCGCTCCCACAGTGAGCTGTTCAACGAGATCGGCATGGCGAAGTGCCGCAGCACGATGACGGCGCCGACCGGCAAGTCAGCCGGTGCTTGCGCGGCCATGAACGTGAAGGCGAACCCCAGCGGGAACCCGTCGTTCGGCTGATACGCGTCGACGACCTGTTTGTGCTTGCCCTTGAGGCCGTCCAGCCAGTGTTCGCCGTCCGGTCCGATCGACGGCGTCGCTGCGAACAGCTCGCCCGGATGTTCCAGCGCCGACGTCAGCGTGAGTCCGGCGGCGCCAGCCGCCGCGCTGGCGGCAAGCTTTCCGAGAAATGCTCGGCGTCCACTCGAGTTGATGGGGCCACGAGAGTGTGGGTGGGACACATAGTCCTCCTGGCGCGGTGCGCCCTCCAGCGGAGTTGAACCACGACTACGATGGTACGACTGATCAGGTGCGACGCGAAAAAAAACTGCAGGCGCGAGCGATCGCTCGCGCGCTCGAGCTCACACCGATTTCCCCGACGGCACCGACAGCTCCCGGTACCACGCCTCGAACGCGCGCTGATAGAACGATGCGCTGAACAGCGTCCACTCGCCGAGCGACGCCGGAAGCGTGAAGCCGCGCGCGGCGTCCGCGGCCGGAATGCCTGCTGAACGAGCTTTGCGCGCGGAAAGTTCCACAGCGTCCAGCATCTCCGCGTAGCGATCGTATTCGGCGGCGTGCCCCACCGGGCCGTGTCCGGGCACGTAAATCGTGTCGTCCTTCCGTCGCAACGATTTGACCGACGCGGATAACCTCGTGGGAATCGCGTCGACGAAATTCGGGAACATCGCGTTCCAGAACAGATCCCCGCAGAACACGATGCCCGGATCGTCGAGCTCCACCGACACATCGCTCTCCGTGTGGCCGAGCCGTGGCACGAGACGCACGGTGCGGCCACCGAGATCGAGCACCGTCACGTCGGCCGGCGAAAGCAGCACGGCATCGCCGAGTGCCCGGTCCCGCGACGCATCGGCCGGCTTGTTGCGCTCGAGGACCAGCTCGCGCGTGCGCTGCGTCGCGCGAAGCTCGGGATGGTCGGCGCCGGCAATGTATCCGGCCACACCGTTCGCGTGATCGCTGTGATAATGGGTGAGCGCCACGTGCGTCGGCCAGCGACCCGTGAGCTCGCGCGCTTTGCCGGCGAGCCAGAGCGCACCCTGCGGTTGATTGAAGCCTTCGATGGCGAGCACCGCGCTCGATCCGGCGATGATGCCGCCATTCGACAGCGTGGTGCGGTCTCCCCCGAGCGGCGTAGAGACGAGAGCCCACACGCCGTCGCTGAGTTTCTCGAGCGAACCAAATGGCTCGCGCGCCGCGAGCGGGCCATGCGGTGCGCCGGGCCATCGGAGCCGTGCTGCCCGCGGCATGGCGGCCGCGAGCAACGCGAGATGCGCCGCGCACGAGCTCGATTTGGCGACGAATTCACGGCGCGTGAGGGGCATCGGCGAGCTCGGGAACAGTGGACGGGCGCCGTCAATTCTGGCGGCGATCGGACGCCGAAGCAATAGGCGATCGACGCGCACTCGGCCGTTTCTCGGATGGCGACGCGGCGGTTCGGCGTACGATTTGCCGCGTTTGACGCGGATCATCAATCCACCAGGAGGTTCGATGAAACAGCATTTGACATTCATGCTCGGCGCGGCCGTCGTGCTGTCGGCGTGCGCCAACAATGCGCAAGTGCAATCGAGCGGCGAAGTCGCCCCTGCGAGCCCCGCGAACCGCAGCTACCTGCCCCCTGGCACGACGATGAACGTCCGGCTCGATGAGTCGGTGGGAACCGTGTCGAGCAAGGAAGGGGACCGGTTCACGGCGACCCTCATCGATCCGGTCGTGGCCACAAACGGCGCGACGGCCGTCCCGGCGGGCGCCGTGCTCTCGGGGCACGTGACAGGTCTGCACACGGGGACGCTTCCAACGGAACAATCGGTGATCCGCCTGGACTTCGACAGCCTCACGTTCAACGGGCGCCTCTATCCGTTCGACGGCAGCATCTCGAACGTCACCGTGAAGAACGAGGCGACGAACGCGACGACGAGCTCCACCGTCAAAGGAGCGGTCACCGGCGCGGCGGCGGGAGCTGTTCTCGGCGCGATCATCAGCGGTGGCGACCTGAGCAAAATCATCTCCGGAGGATTGCTCGGGGCGGCGGCGGGAACCGTGATCTCACTCGGCACGGGCGGCACGCAAGCGGTGATCCCCGCGGGCTCGACGATGACGGTCAGGTCCACGACCGGCGTTCAGTTGCGCTGAGCGGAACGAGCGATCGTGTGGCGGCTGTCGGCGGTTGGCGCCAGCCGCTACGCGGTCACCGCGGCGGTGCCCAGGCAGGAGGGGCACGGAGCACCGGCGCGATGTTGACCAGCGTGGCGTGCGGCCACATCGACGGCACGCCGCGGATGAACGTCACCAGTCCGTCGATCGGCGCGCGAATCTCGCCGGTCGGGCGACCAAGAAAATCGGTCGTCCGGCCGACGATCTGGCCACGCTTCACGAGCACGTCTCGATCGACCACTGGCAGGAACACGCCGGCGCTGTCCGCCGCGACGCGGGCGCCGGCGCCGGCGAGCCACACCGGATGCACCACGCGACGGACGGGCGTATCGATCATGCGCAGCGCGCCGAGCACGCTGAGCGAGCCTTCGACGAGCGGCGTCAGCTCGCCCGGCTCGACGGTGCCGCTGTGGCCGGCCTCGGCAACGAGGACGGTCTTGCCGCGCACGAGCGCCTGGCCGGAGAGCGAACGACCCGCGTTTGGCGCGGCAGGATCGACGTCCGTCACGATGATGTGATCGAGGCCGAATGCCATGACGAGCCGGAGTCCCGCCGAATCCTGCGCGGCACGGCCGCCGCGGAACCAATAGCTGTACGGCCGCAGGTTTTCGTCGAGATCACCGCCGTGCAAATCGACGATCACGTCCGCCGGCGCGACGATGTGCTCCGTGATCGCGGCGAGCGCGCGAGCGGTCTGCGTCCCGTTGGCGTCTCCAGGATACCCGCCGTTCATCCCTTTGCGATCGACCGGGTTCAAGTGCGGCGTCATCGTCTCGAACGACGGCACGTTCACGAGCGGCGCGACGATCACGGTGCCCGACAGCTTGCGCGGATCGATTCGCGCGATGAGGCGCTGCATCGCGATGATGGACGTGTACTCGGTGCCGTGACTTCCGGCAACGAAGGCCACGACCGGGCCGGCGCGCGATCCGCGGATGACCGCGACCGGGATCTCCAATGCGGAGTCGACGCCCGCCGGAACGGAGACCGCGCCGTAGGCGGTCGTGCCCGGCGCCGCCGTTGCCGAGCCGACGGTGAAGCTCGAAGGCTGTTGAGCGGCGAGCGCAATGGGCGCGAGGAAGGCGATGACGGTGCTGCGAGTACGTGCGGACATGTGCCGGCTCATGTCGAGAAGTTGGGTGAGAAAAGAAACGGCTCCTGGCGATTTGCCAAGAGCCGTGACGTGAGATCGAGCGGCGGTCAGTTGATCTTGAACTGCTTGATCATGCCGTGCTCGAGGTGCGGCTTGCCGTCCTTCGCATCGGGAATGAAGCACATCAACGCGTAATCGCCCGGTGTGAGGTCGGTGGTGAAGTACGCCGTGGTGCCGGGAACGATCGCGTCCACGCCGCCAAGCGCGTGGGCGGGCGGCGGACCCTGCGGGTTCTTCATCCACGCATTCATGTCGTCGACCGTCTTACCAGGCTCGAATCGCACGATTTCGACTTCATGGGGCTGCGGGCCGGCGTTCGAGACTTTGACGGTGTGTTTGCCGGCGCTGAGCGTGCCCTGGACATTGAA
The DNA here is from genome assembly GCA_035492735.1 of Gemmatimonadaceae bacterium. GTDB lineage: Bacteria > Gemmatimonadota > Gemmatimonadetes > Gemmatimonadales > Gemmatimonadaceae > JAQBQB01. Next base: position 5,075 of record DATJIZ010000450.1, read on the forward strand.
CTTGTAATCGGCGAGCGACACGGTGACGTCACTCGTTGGCTCGGTGCCGGTGGATCCGCTCGCGGCGGTCACCGTGAATGGCCGCACCATTCCCTTGGCGAAGTGCGGCACGCCGCCGGGGATGTCGACGAGGCACAGCATTACATAGTTGCCCGCGGCAAGGTTGAGCGTGGCGTTCGACTGGGTTCCCGGATCGGGCGCGTTCGGGCCACCGACGAACACCGCCCAGCGCGGCGGGGGACCGGGATTCTTCATCGCGGCGGCGAGATCCTGAGCGGTCTTGCCGCTGTCCAGGCGGACGAGCTGGACGTGGTGGAGGCTCGGACCGTCATTCACGAGATGGAACGTGGTCCATCCCGCGGTGACCGAGTCCGGGGCATCGATGCTGAAGTCCTTCGTGTGCACGACGGCGACCCTCGTCGTGGGATCGAACGACGCCTGCGATGTGGAGGCGGCGCCTGCCTGCGCGACCCGGGTCGTGTCTTTGGCGGGGGTTTCCTTCTGGCTGCAGGCGCACAACGCGGCGGTACAGAGAACGGCAACGGAGCCGAGCGGTCGGTACATAGGCCCTCGAGAGGTGGAGTTACGGAATGTGTTGGGAGGCTGCGATTCTGCAAGAAAACATCAGGGGAGGGAAGGGGGAAGAGGGAAGAGGGAAGAGGGAAGAGGGAAGGGCTCGAGGCGCTCGCGCCGTTTCCCCCGTCTTCCCCTTCCCGCTTCGCTCTTCCCTCTTCTCACTCCTTGCTTCGGAACGCGCGATCAAGAAACTCGAATTGTACTTGATTGATCAGTTGAGCGCTTTCGCGGTTGTACGCTGCTCCGTGGTGACCGGGCGGATAGATCCGCTCCTCGACGTCCTTGCCTGCGTTCGTGAACGCGGTGAAGAGCTGCATCGTGTTCTGCGGATGCACGTTGTCATCCATCATGGAATGGATCATCAGCAGTTTGCCATTGAGCTTGGGCGCGTTCTCGACGACCGATGACTGCGCGTAGCCGTTGGGGTTGTCGTCGAGCGTCGACATGTAGCGCTCGGTATAGATCGTGTCGTACAGCCGCCAGTCGGCGACGCCCGAGTTCGCCATGCCCAACGCGAAGACGTCCGGGTACATCTCCATCGTGTACAGCGTGCTGTAACCGCCGTAGCTCGTGCCCATGATCGCGATCCGCGACCCATCGACGTACGGCAGCGTCCGCAGGTACTTCGCCGCCTCGGCAAAGTCGCGGCTTTCGTATTTCCCGAGTTGCTTGTAGACGACCTTCATGAAGTCGCGGCCGTAGTTGTTCGTCCCGCGGTTGTTCACGTCGACGACGATGTAGCCGTGCTGCGAGAGCCACTGATTCCAGCCCGACGCGTCGAACTGGTCGTACACACCCTGCGAGCCGGGGCCGCCGTAGATCGTGAACACCACCGGGTACTTCTTCGTCGGATCGAAGGGAGCGGGCTTGATCATCGACGCGTCGATCTTCACGCCGTCGGAGGTCGTGAAGGTGAACAGCTCGGGCGTCGAGTACTCGTGCGTCGCGAGCCACTGCGTGGTCTGGCCGTTGGTCTCGAGCGTGCGCAGCTTCCCGGTCGACGTGGACCACAGCTCGACCTGCCGCGGCTGCTTGGTCGAGGACCACGCGTCGATGAAGTAGCGGCCGTTCGGCGACATGTCGATCGAATGCCGACCGGGCGTGGCGGTGATGCGCGCGAGCCCCGTCCCGTCGAACTTCACCTTCCAGAGCTGGCGTTGGAGGGGCGACGGATCGGTGCTTGTGAAGTAGATCGTGCGGCTCGCGGGGTCGACGCCTTCGATGCGCGTGACGCTCCAGGCACCGCGCGTGACTTGCTGCACGAGCTTTCCGCTGTAGTCGTAGCGATAGATGTGCTGGTGGCCGTCGCGATCCGACAGCCAGAAGAACTCGCGCGACTTTTCGGGAAAGGACATGAGATCCTGGACGCCGGCGTAAAAATCGTACACGTCGATCCAGGTCGGCGACGTTTCTTCCATGACCGCGCGCGAGCCACCGGTGTTCACGTCGAAGAACACGAGGCGCATGTCCTTCTGCTTTCGATCGAGCACGATCATAGCGAGGGTGTCCGGCTCACTCGTCCAGTAGATGCGGGGGACGTAGTACTCGCCTGCGACGTGCGGATCGAGCCAGACCTGCCTGCCGCTCTTGACATCCAGCACACCGATCCGCGCCGACGGATTGGTGTCGCCCGGCTGCGGGATCCGGATGTGCTCCCAGTCGGGGTGGCGTCCGCTGTAATCGGTCAACTGAATCTCGGGCTCGTGAGATTCGTCGATCCGCCAATACGCGATGTGCCGGCTGTCGGGCGACCAGCTCCACGCTTGTGGGAGGCCGAACTCCTCTTCGTACACCCAATCGAAATGACCGTTGAAGACGTGCTCGCTCGCGTCGCTGGTCAGTCGATGCTCCTGGTGCGTGGCGAGGTCGACGACGTACATGTCGCCGCCCCGCTCTTCGCCGAGCATGCTTCCGTCGGGCGAGAGCTCGGCGGTACGCGCGCCGCTGCCGGCGAGCGTGAGCGACCGGGTCGCGAGCGAGTACACATAGAAGTCACTCGTGCCGGAGCGGCGATAGATCGGCTGAAAGTTGGTCTGAAATACGAGATTCTTGAAGTCGCGCGCCCAGTGGAAGCCTTCGTACAGGAAGGGATTCGTGGTGCCCGGGAACGTCAGCCCCTGCGCCGAGAAGAGGAGCGAGTCGCGCCCCGTCGCCGGATCGTAGGCGCGGATCTCGGAGCGACCCGTGGCCGGATCGGTCACCGTGAACGAGAAGCGCGCGCCGCCTTCGATCCACTCGACGCCGCGCGGCCCCGCCCGCCCGGCGAGTATCGCGGTGGATCGCAACGCTTCCGGAAGATTGGCGTATCGCTGCTTCTGCTGGGCGGTGGTCGGGCGGGGCAGGGACGCGGCGAGCACGAGCGCCGCGGCGAGGACGACCGATGGCCGTCGCGAGATGCGAAGAACGAGCATTGAGAGGGTTGGTTGAGACTTGCAGAAGATAAGCGCCGGCTCCCGCGATCCGGTGGCGCGCTGCACTTGCCGCCGCTCTGTTCGGCAGCGAGAATCCAGCGGTCAGCCGAATCCTTTATCCCACCAGAGGCGAGTATGCCCCGACTCACCTGGCTCGTCGCGACCGCGGCGACGTTTGCATTCGTCAACAGCAGCCCCGGGCTTGCCCAGCGTGGCGGCCGCGCCAACGACTCCACGGCTCGCGGGCTGCCGCTCACGCCCTCGACGCCGCTCAAGTTCACGACCGACGAGGGAACGTGGCTCTCGCTCGACGTTTCGCCCGACGGCAAGGCGATCGTCTTCGAGCTGCTCGGCGATCTCTATACCCTGCCGATCGAAGGCGGAAAGGCGACGCGCATCACGAGCGGTCAGGCGTTCGACGCGCAGCCGCACTACTCGCCCGACGGCAAGCGCGTGGTGTTCGTGAGCGATCGCACAGGCTCCGACAACGTCTGGGTCGCCGATGCCGACGGCACGCATCCGCGCGCGCTCACGCGCGACAACGAGAATCTGCATTTTCAGTCGCCGACCTTCACGCCCGATGGCAAGTACGTGGTCGTGTCGCGTGGCAACGACCTCTACATGTACTACGCCAATGGCGGCGCCGCGGCGGGCATGCGGCTCACCGGCGACTCGTCCGCGGCTGGCCGTGGAGGGGCAGCGCCGGGCGGCGGTCGCGGCGGCGCGGCGCCGAACGTCTTTCTTGGCCCAACGGTAAGCAAGGACGGCCGCTACATCTACACCGCGATGCGCAACAGCACCGGCGGTGGCTACAACCAGACATCGCTCGGCTGGCAGATCGGAATGTTCGACCGCGAGACCGGGCAGATTTTCACCAAGACCAACGCCGTCGGCAGCGGCATGCGTCCCGAGCTGAGTCCCGACGGCAAGTGGCTCGCGTACGGCACGCGCAACAACGCCGACGAGTCGCTGATGCTTCGCGACCTGGAGACGGGCGACGAGCACATGCTGTTGGCCAAGATCCAGCGCGACGACCAGGAGTCGCGCCCCAATCGCGATCTGCTGCCGACCTACGCGTTCACGCCCGATTCGAAATCGATCGTGATCGGGCATCACGGGCACTTCTGGCGGGCGGACGTGGCGACGGGCAAGGAGACGATGATTCCGTTCACGGCCGACATCGACCAGATGATCGCCGGCCCGATGCATTTCCAGTATCCGCTCAACGATTCGTCGATGACCGTTCGCCAGATCCGGGACATCGCGCCGTCACCGGATGGCAAACGGCTCGCCTTCGTCGCGCTCGATCGGCTGTGGCTCATGGATCTGCCGGGCGGCACGCCGCACCGGCTCGTGCCGTCGGAGAACGTGGGCGAGTTCGAGCCGACCTGGTCGCCCGACGGCCAGTACGTGGCGTACGTGACGTGGAACGACATCGACGGCGGCACGGTCTCACGCGTGCGCGCCGACGGCTCCGGTCGCGCCGAACGACTCAGCCGGAAGCCGGCGTATTATGAGATGCCGGCGTATTCGCTCGATGGTCGTCGCATCGTCGTCGGTCGTGGGCCGCGCGACATGCGCAAGGATCTGCGCGAGGACGAGCGTCCGCCGGCGCCCGCCGTCGGTGTCGAGCTGGTATGGCTGCCGAGCACGGGCGGCGCGGAGACGCTCGTGTCGCCAATCTCGAGCTTCGGCCGTCCGCACTTCGTGAAGACCGATACGGCGAACATCTACTTCTCCGAGGGGAGCTCGCTCGTCTCGATGCGTTGGGACGGCACGAATCAGAAAACCATTCTGCGCACCGGCGGCGGCGGAGGGCGCGGCGGCCGTGGCGGCGGCGCGATGACAATGGCGCCGGACGGGAGCAAGGTGCTGCTGCAGTTGTCGGGGCAGACCGGGAGCAAGGTCTTCGTGATCGAGGAAGTGCCTCGCACCGGAAATCCGCCGACGATCAACGCGACGAATCCCGGTCAGTCGGAGGTGCCCGTTCGCCGCGTATCGAACATCGGCGGCGAGTTCGCGACGTGGTCCGCGGACAGCCGCACGATCGACTACGCACTCGGGCACTCGCTGTTCACGTACGATCTCGCCGCCGCCGAAACCGCGGTGCGCGATTCGATCGCGCGCGCCGAAGCACGGGCCGATTCCGCGGGCGCCGCCGGCGGCGGAGCAAGCGGTGCGGGCCGCGGCGGGCGAGGCTCGGCGCCGACGCCTCCGATCTACCAGGCGGCGCGGCACGATGTGGTGATCACGGTGGCAAAGGATAAGCCGAAAGGCACCGTCGTCCTGCGCGGTGCGAGGATTCTCACGATGAAGAGTCCGGACGACGTGATCCCGAACGGCGACATCGTCGTCACCGACAATCGCATCGTCGCGCTGGGGCCGCAGGGCAGCGTGAGCATTCCCGCCGGTGCCAAGCAGATCGATGTCTCGGGCAAGACGATCATGCCCGGGTACGTCGACATTCACGCGCACATCTGGCCCGCGTTCAGCGTCCACCGCTCGCAACCCTGGGAGTACCTGATCAATCTCGCGTATGGCGTGACCACGACCCGCGATCCGCAGACCTCGACGACCGACGTGCTGTCGTACAGCGACATGGTGGAGGCGGGCGAGTTCATCGGTCCGCGGATCTACGCCACCGGGCCGGGCGTGTTTCAGGGGTCGAACATCCGCACGCTGGACGACGCGCGCGATTTCCTGCGCCAGTACTCCGAGTTCTTCAACACCGAGACGATCAAACAGTACATGACCGGCGACCGGCGCGTGCGCCAGCTTCTGATCCAGGCGGCGCGCGAGCAGCATTTGACGCCGACGCTCGAGGGTGGCCTCGACTTCAAGAAGAACATGACGGAGGCGATGGACGGGTACATGGGGATCGAGCACACCCTGCCGATCGCGCCGCTGTACAAGGACGTGACGACGCTGCTCGCCACGTCGGGGACGACCTGGACGCCGACGCTCATCGTGCAGTACGGCGGACCATGGGCGGAGAACTACTGGTACGAGAACTCGGACGTGGTGAACGACATCAAGCTGCACCACTTCACGCCGCTGGCCGAAGTCGAGCGCAAGACTTTGCGCCGGCCGGGCTGGTGGGCGCCGTCACAGTGGTCCTTCCCGTTGTTCGCCGAGCAGGCTGCCAAAGTCGTCGCGGCGGGCGGCCGCGTGGGAATGGGCAGCCACGGGCAGCTCCAAGGGCTCGGGGCGCAGTGGGAGATCTGGAACATCGCCTCCGGCGGCATGCCGCGGTACGACGTGCTCCGCGTCGCGACGATCTTCGGGGCGCAGGCGATCGGTCACGAAAAGGACGTGGGGTCGCTCGAAGCGGGCAAGCTCGCCGACCTGCAGGTGCTCGACAAGAACCCGCTCGATGACATCAAGAACACGAACACCATTCGCTACGTGATGAAGAACGGGCGGATGTACGACGCCAACACGATGGCCGAAGTGTGGCCGCGGCAAAAACAGGTCGCGCGGCTGTGGTGGTGGTCGGAGGGCGCACCGGGCAACAACGGTCAGGACAAATGACCGGCTGACGCTCAGCCGCCGGGCAAGAGATCGCAGTACATGAATCGGTTGTCGCGCAGGACGAGCTCGCCCACCGCGTAGTCGACGCGCCGCGCGAATCCTGGACCCGCTGCGACGAACGTGTGAAACTCTCCGCGCTCGCCGCAGCGGTCCACGTTCGGAGGGAGGTCGGCCAGGAGCGCGCGATCGAAGGCACGTCCGGCGAACGCGCCGTCGAGCTGAGTAGTGTCGACGCATACGAGGCGCGCCTCGAATCCGGCGTCGATGAACTCGTCGGCGAGCTCGGACGTGGCGCGACCCCAGATCGGGAACAGACCCTCGAACCCGAGTGGAGACAGCCGCTCCTCACGATAGCGGCGAACGTCCTCCAGAAAGAGGTCGCCGTACGCGACGCGTCGCACAGTCGGATACCGACGGCGAATCTCGGACAGCGCGCGCTCGACCGCCGCGTCGTACAGCTCGTTGCTGCAGTTGGGCTGCAGCACGATCTCGTGCAGCGGCAGACCGAGACTGCGCACCTGCTGGTCGAGCAGCGACCTACGCACGCCGTGGATGCTGATACGATCGTATGCGTGGGTCACGGTGGTGAGCAGCGCCACGACCTCGTACCGCGGATCGTCGCGCAGCGCGGCCAACGCGAGCGCGCTGTCCTTGCCGCCGCTCCAGCTCAATACGACGGGCTCAGGGCGCGGCGCGGCAGCCCTCGTGGTTGCAGGCAGATCGGTCATGCCAAGAAAACTATGTGGCTCCTGCGGCCTGATCCCCGCGGTAGATTGCGCCGAATGGACCATCGGAGCGAATCGACCGTGCCTGTGTGGCGCAATGTGATCGTGTGGGGGACCGCCGTGTTGGTTGGGGCGGCATCGACCGGGGCGGCACAGGACACGATTCCACGCCGATTGCCGCCCGTCGTGACGGTGACGCGCGACGTCGAGCGATCGCCGCTCGATTTGCCGTTCGCGATCTCGAGCCTGCGGCCCGACTCGCTCGCGCCCGGTCAAACACACACGCAAGTCGACCAGACGCTCGCGCTCCTGCCGGGGGTCACGGTTGCCAATCGGACGAACCCGTCGCAGGACACGCGGGTGTCCGTGCGCGGGTTCGGCGCGCGATCACAGTTCGGCGCGCGAAGCATCCGCATCCTGAGAGACGGGATGCCGCTCACGCTGCCGGATGGACAAACGCCAATCGACTATCTGGATCTCGAGTCGGTCGGTCGGGTCGAGGTCATCCGGGGGCCGGCGGCGGCGCTGTATGGCAACGCGTCGGGCGGCGTCATCGATCTCCGATCGGCGGCGCCGCCGGCCGTGCCGCTCGCCGTGCAGGCGCGTTCATGGAACGGCGCCTTCGGACTCGAGCGGTACACTGGACTGTTCGGCGGTTCGGCCGGTCCGGCGACGTACCAAGGCAACATCGGCCGGACGCAATCGGACGGCTACCGTCAGTATGCGCACCAACGGCTCACCAACGCCTTCAGCCGCGTGGCGGCGAAGATCGGCGGATCGGAGGTCGCGCTCGTTGGCATGGGCCTCGACATGCCGCTGGCCGAGAATCCCGGTGCGTTGACCCGGGCGCAAATGGACACCGCGCCCGAGCAGGCCGATCGAGCTTCCGTGCTCAAGAAGGCGCGGAAAGTCGTGCATCAGGTGCAGCTCGGTCTTTCCGACCGGACTCCGATCGGATCGCAGGGAGAGTTCACGGGGCAGGTGTACGGCGGCACGCGCTCGCTCTACAACCCGCTCACGTTCGCGGTGGTCGGCGTCGACCGCCGGCAGGGCGGAGCCGGCGCGCGACTCACGATTCCGTGGACCTGGGCGGGGACGGCGAATCGCGCGAGCGCCGGACTGGACGCGCAGTGGCTCAACGATGCACGAAAGAATTGGGCGAATTGCAATGCGGTACCGACTGCCAACGCGAGCTGTCCGTCGCTCGCCAACGAGCGCGGCGTGCTCACGCTGGACCAGCGCGAGCTGGTCTCGAGCGTCGGACCCTATCTGCGCGACGAGGTCGACGTGGGACGCCTGCGCGCGTCGGCGGGTGTGCGGGCCGATCGCGTCCGCTTCGAGCTGCGCGATCACTTTCTCAGCGATGGGCGCGACGATTCCGGCATCCGTTCGATGACCGCGGTGAGCCCCATGGTCGGTCTGGCGGCGCGCATCTCCGCTTTCCAGTCGCTCTACGCGACGGCAGGTTCGGCATTCGAGACGCCGACGACGACGGAGCTCGGCAATCAGTCGGACGGAAGCGCCGGCTTGAACCGCGACCTCAAGCCGCAGTACTCGACGACCTACGAGATGGGCACCAAGGGTGTGGCCATCGCGAATTTCCAATACGACGTCGCGTTGTTCGACACCGAGGTGCGTGACGAGCTCATTCCGTTCGAGGTGCCGGGAGGCAATGGCCGCACGTATTACCGCAACGCGGGGCGCACGCGCCGTCAAGGCATCGAGCTGGAGCTCTCGACCGACGTCGGCCCTGTGTCGATCACGGGCACCTACGCGCTGTCGCACTTCAGGTTTCGAGACTTCGTGAATGGTGGAGCGCAATACGCCGGCAACACGATCCCTGGCATCCCGGAGCAGCAAGCGCAAGCGGCGGCTACCTGGCATCTGCCGCGCGCCTTCGTCGTGGCGGAGGCGAGCGCGAAGAGCCGCGTGTGGGTGAACGACGCCAACAGCGTTGCGGCGCCTGGTTTCGCCGTATTCAACGTTCGCGCGGGGGCGACCGCGGCGTTCGGCAAGCCGTGGTTGTCACCGATGATCGGCGTGCAAAACCTGTTCGATCGGCACTACGTGGGATCGGTCGCCATCAACGCGTCAGGGTCGAGCATCGCCGCGACCAAGTTCTACGAGCCGTCGCCGGGCCGTGCGTGGTTCGTTGGCCTCAGCGCGGCGACGAATCCGTGGTGACGTTCAGCGCGCGCGCCGGCGGGATATACCACAGACGCATCGACGGGCCGATCCGCGCCGACGCCGGATAGTCGAGCAGCCAGGAGTACGCACCGCCGACCCATTCACCGGCGAGAAAGGTTTCGCTCGCCGCGATCCAGCCGGTCGCCCGCTCGTGCAATCCGAGCTCCCGCGCGTTCGGAACGCCTGCGGCCGCCAGCGCCGTCGTGCCGAAGTAGGCGACGCGCACCGAGTCGTGAATGCCGCGCGCGAGAATCGTGTCGCGCAGTCGATAGAGGTCCTGGCCCCAATCCAGGTTGCTGTCGACCAGGATCCGCTCGGGGTGGGCACCGGCGAGCACGTTGAAGTAGGACAGATAGTCTGGGTAGGAGCGGACGGCGCCGATCACCGTCCAGACCATCAGTCCAGCGAGCGCGGCACGCGGCGCCAGTCGCGTCGATCGCTGCCAGAGACGGAGCGCGCCCTGCGCGGCCACGATCGCCAGGAGCGGATACAATGGAAGCACGAGACGTACGCCGAGATCCACGCGAACGCTCATCGCGACGGCGAGCATGGCGATGGCCGCGACGAGCGGCATGGCGGCCCTCCAGTCGCGCTGATCGCGCAAGCCTCGAATCACCTCGGCGGCGCCGACCGCGGCGAGCAGGAGCAGCGGGATCGGTGTCTTGACCGCGAGCGCGACGGGGAAGTAGTACCACCAGCCGTGGTTCCCCGGTCTGCCGAGCAGGAAGCTCGGGTGGCCCGAGCCGCCGTGCAGGACGAACCGGTCGATGCCGGCAATGAACGCCGGCGCCGGAACGAGCAGTCCGCCAGTCGACGCCCGGCCGACATCGAAGCGGTACACCGCCCATACGACGAACGCGAATACGAGCACCGCGGCGCCAATCCGGCCGCTCCATCGTCGCGCGTCGAGCGCGTCGCCGAGCGACCATCGGCGCGTGGCCCAGGCGCGAACGAGATAGCAAGCGAGCAGCGCACCAGCCAAGAACGCCAGAGCGGAGAGCCGGCTGCTCGCCGCCACGCCAACCGCGACGCCCAGCCCGAGCGTCGCCGGCCAGGTTGGTTCCTCGATCCACCGCGCGGCCGCGTAAAGGGCGAGGGTCGTCGCGGCGGCGCACGCGATGTCCGTCGTCGCGAGCCCGGCGTGCGCAAGAAGATTTGGATTCGTGACTACGAACAGCACGGCGAGCGCCGCGCCCGCATCGCCAATCGAGCGGTGCGACCATACCCACACCACGACCGCCAGCATCAGCAGGAACACGAGCTCACCATGACGCGCGCTGGCGAGGACGTCGATGTAGTGCTGGCCGCCGCCGAGCAGTTGCGCGCCTTCGTCATAGACGCCAAGGGCGCCGACGGTGCGTACTCCGCGCGCGAACGGTCCGAGGGCGGCGGCCAGGCGGCCAAGCGGCGGATGCTGTAGATCGTAGGTGTACTCGCCGGTCGTCAGCCATTGCATTCCGGCGGCGAGATGCGCAGGCTCGTCGACCGTTCCGCTGAAGACGCGAGCCGTCGACCACACCGCCGCCGATGCGAAAACGACCGCCGCGACGGCGATTGCCCGCCACATGCGATCACTCGCGCTACGCGGTGCAGCCTCGACCATCCGACGAACCTCCTCGGAACCGCAGCAAAATATCGATGCACTCGCTTGAGCCGGTGCCGACGCGGGCGTAGCTTGATGCGCCTGTCGGTCCCGCTCGTTCCCCGCCTCCTCTCGCCCCCCACCCGCTGCCGCCTCCTGTGGATTCAGACGCGATCGAGATTCGGCCGCTCGACTCACAGGCCGAACTGCGCGCGTGTGTCCGTCTCCAGCAGGCCACCTGGGGCGACGACTTCAGCGACAAGGTGCCGACGAGCATTCTCAAGGTTGCGCAACGGATCGGTGGTGTCGTCCTCGGCGCCTTCGATGGCAGCGATCTGGTCGGATTCGTGTTCGGTCTCACCGGCGTGGAGCGCGGCCGGATCGTGCATTGGTCCGACATGCTCGCGGTGCGTCGCGACGCGCGCAACCTGGGCATCGGCAGGCGACTGAAGGAAGAACAGCGTCGCGCGGTGCTGGAAGTTGGCGGCGAGGTGATCTACTGGAGCTTCGATCCACTCGTCGCGCGCAATGCACACCTCAACGTCAACCGACTCGGTGCGCGCGTCGCCGAATACGTCGAGAACATGTACGGGCTCACCGACAGCGTACTGCACGGCCTCACGCCGACGGACCGGCTGATCGTGGCCTGGCCGACGCGCGAGGACGACCTGGACAATCGATTGTTCGACGTGAACTGGACCGTCTCTTCGTCCGACTGCCAGCAGGGGCCGATCGCCACGCCCGAATGGATCGCCGGGGTCGAAGGCGCGTCGATCCTCCCGCACTGTGTGCGCGTCGAGATCCCCGCTGACGCCGAGGCGATGCTCCGCAGCGCGCCCGAAGAGGTGGCGCGGTGGCGCAACTCCGTGAGGACCGCAATGCAGTGGGGCTTGACGTCCGGGTACACGGTGAATGGGTTTCTATTCGATCACTCGCGCGACCGGGCGTTCTATCTGATGACCAAATCGCCCCGCCCCTCGCTGGCCACCGTGCGCGCGTGACGCTCGACGGCGCGCTGTCGCACTTTTCGGCGGAACTGCGCGCGCGGCTCGTGTCGCTGCGTCGCGCGATTCATGAGGACCCGGAGCTCTCGTCGCAGGAGCTGGCGACGGCGGCGCGACTCGAAGAGGCGCTCCGCGATCTTGGGCTGAGTGACGTGCGCCGCGTCGGCGCCACGGGGATCATCGCGCGGGTGCCGGGGCGCGGACACGGAGCCCCGCCGGTCGCGCTTCGTGGCGACATCGACGCGCTCCCGATTCACGAGGCCACCGGGCTGCCGTACGCGTCGAGGCATCCCGGGATCATGCACGCATGCGGTCACGACGTGCACGCCGCGTGGGCGGTCGGTGCTGCGGCGCTGCTCGAGCAGCAACCGGCGCAGGGTGACGTGCTCGTGGTCCTCCAGCCGGCCGAAGAGACGGGCCGCGGCGCACTGGCCATTCTCGACAGCGGCGCGCTCGACGGCGTAGCCGCGATCTTCGGCGGTCACGTCGATCGGCGCTTCGAAGTCGGGCAAGTCGTGGTCGACGAGGGTCCGCTCGCCGCGTCCGCCGACATGTTCGAGATCGAGCTCACGGGCGCCGGCGCGCACGCCGCGAGGCCGCACGAAGCACGCGATCCGATCGTGGCGCTGGCCGCGGTGATTACCGCCGTGCAGACGATCGTCGCGCGTCGCCTCAATCCCGCAACCCCGGGCGTCGTCACGATCGGCAGCGTCCGCGCCGGCTCGGCGCCGAACATCATCCCTGACACGGCGCGTGCAACCGGAACGGTGCGAGCAGTGGAGCCGCAGTCGCGCGATGAGATGCTGGGCGAGCTCGATCGCATCGTTCGAACGGTCGCCGAAGGGTATGGCGTGCACGCCAAGGTGACCGTGGAGCGGGGAACGCCGCCGATCGTCAACCCGCCGCTCGCGACGGCGTGGGCGCGCCGGGCGGCGTTAATGGTGCTGGGCGACGAGCGGCTCGTTCCGTTGGGCTTCCTCAACCTCGCCGCCGAGGACTTCGCGCATTACATGGAAAAGATTCCGGGCTGCTTCATGCGCATTGGGGCGCGGGAAGCTGGCGGCCCAATGATTCCGGCGCATGCGCCGACCTTTTACCCGGCCGAAGAGAGCATCTTCGTCGGCGCGGCCGTGCTCGCCGAGTGCGCACGCGTGGCATCGTCGGAGCTCGCGACCGGGCACTGAGCTCCGTTGCCCGGATGCCGCGGGAACGTCCGTGAATCGAGACGTATTGAGTCGGAACAAGTGCCGCGGGCGGGGTAGGCCTTCCGGGCCTGTCGCAGTCGTGTTCCGTCGATTTCCTTTCCTTCAATGCCTTTCCCCTCTGCCAGGGCGTGGTGCGTCGTTCTGCTCCCCGCGATCGTCGTCGCGTGCGGCGGCGATTCCACGCGGCCGGTGGTCGGGCCGCCGGCACGGCTCGACGCCGTATCGGATCTCAGCCGATCGGCGATCGTGGCGACCGCGGTGCCGGGTGGGATCGTCGTCAAGGTAGCCGACGCGTCCGGACATGCCGTCACCGGTGCATCAGTTGCATTCGCCGTCACGGTCGGCAACGGCTCGACGAACCCACTCATTGCGCTGACCGACGCGAAGGGTGAGGCGACGGCAACGTGGACGCTCGGGACGGTTGCCGGCACGAACGAAGTCGTCGCGACCGTCAGCGGTGTCACGCCCCAGGTCAAGTTCTCGGCGACCGGTGCGGCGGGTCCCGTCACGTCGATCGCCATCTCCCCGCAGAACCCGCGCTTGCTCGTGAACGTGGACACGATTCGCCTGACCGCGCGCGGGCTGGATGCGTACGGAAACGTTGCCGCGCCGCCGACCTTCGCGCCGCGTGATCCGACCCTGATCTCGATCGACAGCGCCGGTCTGGTGCACGCCCTGCGGCGTGGCGCCGGCACGTACGTCGTTGCGACGGCCGGGGCCAAGACGGACAGCGTGCTGGTCACCGTACTCGCGGCCGGCCAGTCGATCTGCGCCGGCGCGGCCGAGCCCATGGAGCTGAGCATCGGTCAGGTGGTGACCGACCTGGCGGCGGGGGCGCAGGGCTTCTGCGTGCACGCCTCGACCAGCGGGGCCGAGTACGCCGTGATCCCGTACTACAACGCTTCGACGCCCAACGCGACAACGCGGGTCGACGTTCGCGGCTTCGGGGTCGCACCGCTTCCGCTGCCGTCGCCTCTCGTGTTCCCCGCGCGCACGACGCGCATTCCCGTTCCGCCGATCGTGCCGAATGACGCCTTCGAGATGCAGCTTCGGGCGCGCGAGCGGATCGAGGCCGCGGCGCGACTGGCCAATCCCACATCGTGGCACCGCCCGTTGCGCGAAGTGTTCCCGTCTCGGTCCGTCACGACGTCGGTTCCGAACATCGGCGACTTGCTCCAACTGAACGCGAGCGCGACGAGCTTCTGCGACAATCCGTCGTATCGCACGGGGCGCGTCGCCGCCATCACGGACAAGGCGATCGTCGTCGCCGATACGGCCAATCCCGAAGGCGGCTTCACCGATGAGGAGTATCGCTCGATCGGCGTGACCTTCGACACGGTTTCGGATCCGGTCGACCGCGCCGCGTTCGGAGCGCCGAGCGACATTGACAACAACGGCCGCGTCATCCTGTTCTTTACGCGGAGCGTGAACGAGCTGACGTCGCCCGGGGCCTCGAGCGTCACGCTCGGCTTCTTCTACTCGCGCGATCTGTATCCCAAGACGACCGCGCCCGGCCCGTGCGCGGGAAGCAACCAGGCGGAGATGTTCTATCTGCTGGTGCCCGACACCGGCGGCGTCGTCAACGGCAACAAGCGCTCGAAATCGCTCGTCACCACACTCACCGACGGAACCGTCGCGCACGAGTACCAGCATCTGATCAACGCGTCGCGGCGGATGTACGTGAACGGAGTGGGGCCGGTGTTCGAAGAGCGGTGGCTGGACGAAGGGCTCGCCCACACCGCCGAGGACCTCAACTTCTACCGTGCCGCGGGCAGGACCCCACGCGCCAATCTCGACTTCTCCGGCTTTCAGGACCCCGTGTTCACGAGCGCGTACTCCACGTATGCGCTCAACAACACGCGCCGATACTCGCAGTATCTCGGACGCACCGAGAGCCAGGGGCCGATCGGCTTCGACTCGTTCGACGACGACCTTCCGACGCGCGGCGCGATCTGGAGCTTCCTGCGGTTCGCGGCCGATCATTTGCCCGTGGGAACCGAAAACACGTTCTGGTTCAATCTGGTCAACTCCAAGACCACCGGGATCGCGAACCTGACCGCCGCGCTGGGCACGTCGCCCTATCCGCTCCTCCGTGACTGGGCGATCTCCGTGTTTGCCGACGACAACGCCGCGGGGCTCGATCAACGATTCCAGCAGCCGAGCTGGAATCTCCGAAGCGTGATCACCGCCGGGGGCACGTCGATCGCGTTCCCACTCGCGACGCGAACACTCGTCGATGGCGCGATCACGAGCGTGAACCTTACCGCCTACGGCGTCTCGTTCATGCGATTCTCGGTCGCGTCCGGCGAGGACGCGCTGATCACCGCAAGCTCGAACGGGTTGCAACTTCCGCCAACGGTACAATTGGCCGTGATGCGCGTTCGCTGACGGTGTTCCGTCACTCCGAAAGCTCGCACCTGCGTTTCTTCGCCCGCCTTTCCCACACACCCACCCGCCGTCTCATGCGACGCATCCTTGCTCTCGTCGGCGCGCTGTCGCTGTCAGCCTGTCTCAACCTGAACGTCGACGCGCCGTCCGCGACCCCCGACAATCCCAGCGACCCGGCCACCGAGACGTTCGCGTCGAGCCTCAACATCGACATCTCGAAAATGCAGAAGACGGCGTCCGGCGTGTACTTCAAGGACCAGAAGACCGGCGACGGCGACTCGTTGTCGACGCAGGGAAGCGTCACGGTGAGCTATTTGATCTTTCTGAAGAATGCCGC
>DATJIZ010000451.1:0-8785 GCA_035492735.1 Gemmatimonadaceae bacterium
GAGCTGTGGATGCTGTGGGCGCGCGACGCGATGACGCGCTGGAAGCAGTTCGACGACGAGTGGGGTCGCGAGCTGCGCCTCAATCTCTTCCATGTCACCGGCGACATCATCTACCGCACCGAGTGGGACAACTTTCAGCTCCGCTGCAAGGTGTGGTGGGACAAGAACAAGATCCCCTACAAGGTTCTGAATCCCGACGACGTCCGAAAAGCATTTCCGGTCGTGAACATGGACGACATCACGGCCTGCCTCTACGAGCCGGATGCCGGCGTTCTCCGCGCGCGCCGCGCGGCGCAAGCGGCTTCGGCGGCGTTCGAGCATCTCGGCGGAAAGGTCGTGATCGGCCGCGCCTCACCATCCAAGATCTCGAATGGCACGCTCGAGGAGATCGCGCTCGATACGGGCGGCACGCTGCGCGCGGAAAAGTTCATCTACTGCGTGGGCCCGTGGCTCGGGAAGACCTTTCCAGAGATCTTCGCCAAGAAGACGCGCACACCGATGGGCTACGTGGCGTACTACGGGACGCCGGTCGGCGACTACCGATTCACCTATCCGAACCTGCCGAGCTTCAACTTCCCCGGCGTGACCGGATGGCCGGCGCTGCCGGTCGACAACCGTGGTTTCCGTGTACGCGGGGGAGAGCGGGCGCCGACACCGCAGGTCGCGAACGCAGCCGACAGCACTGCCGCTGCCTCCGCCCAGGCCGCGCAGCAGGGTCGTGGCAACGCGCGCGCGAATCCCAACAGTCCGACGACGGACGTCGGATCGAACCTCGCGAATGCCAGCATGGGTGGAGGCTCCGCGACGGCGGAAGCTGGACGAGGCGGTGGCGGTGGGGCGGGCGGCGGTCGTGGGGGCGGAGGTCGAGGCCAACAGCAGGAGGTTCCGCCGGAGCAGCAGGATCCGGATACGAGCGATCGGTGGGCCAGTCCGGAGCGGCTCGATTCCATGCGGCGGTTCGTCACGCACCGCTTTCCGCTGCTCAAGGACGCGCCGATCGCTCAGACGCACGCCTGCCATTACGAGTCCACGTCGAGCGGCAACTTCGTCGTCGACTGGCACCCACAATGGTCGAACGCGTTGATCGGAGCC
The DNA here is from genome assembly GCA_035492735.1 of Gemmatimonadaceae bacterium. Classification (GTDB taxonomy): domain Bacteria; phylum Gemmatimonadota; class Gemmatimonadetes; order Gemmatimonadales; family Gemmatimonadaceae; genus JAQBQB01. The sequence continues at coordinate 1,093 of DATJIZ010000451.1, forward strand.
GGCGGTAACGCGGAGGGCGCCAAGTTCTCCCCGAAGATCGGCGAGTACATCGCTCAGCGCGCGCTCGGCATCGTCGGCGAGCAATGGATCGCCGACGCGTTCAAAATTCCTGAGAAGGAGTTCGAGCCGCCGCCGCAAACGCCCGCCGACTCCGCCGCGGCGCGAGGCCGGGGCGGCAAGCCGCCGTCATAGGCCGTCGCGACAAACGCCGGTCAGGGGCGGCTGCGGACGATCTTGATGTCCTTGAGCCGCTCCGGTTCGGCGGTGAGCGGGGCCGCGCCGGCCGGGAAGTGATTGCGAGCGAGCACGAGGGCGATCAGATCGGCGGCTTCCGGCGCCGGGATCGTGTTGGGCGTGTCGGGCGGCATGGTCGTGCGAATCTTGTCTTGAAGATCGGCGAGTGTCATCCCATTCCAGTTCGCCAGGAAGTCGGGGCCGGTGAGCGGGCCGCCGTCCTGCGCGCCCTGCAGCGTCGAGCCGTGACACTTCGCGCAGCTCTGCGAGTAGGTCGACTCGGCGTGAGTCGCCTGCGAGTCGGTGTATACGCTGTCGAACACCGTGTGGCCGGGTTCTCCGCGCGCATCGCCACCACGCGGGGAGCGCGGCACGGCGCCCGGGCGGGCCGCGGCGGCTATGCAGACCGCCGTCGCGGCGAGTACCAGGATTCGCATCATCCGCAAGAAACTACTCTGGCGCGCCTTGCTCGGGCACCTCGAGCATCTTGGGATCGACGTCGGCCGGCTGGATGTTGGTGAGCTGCGTTTGCTGAACCACCGTCAGCTTGTCGATCGTGGGATCGTTGCCAACGAGATTCTGGAAGCCCACGATGCCTTGGATGCCGCTCAGCGTGGTCGTCGTGACGACTTTGATCGGCGTTCCCTCGATCTGCGCGCGCACCGCGCGGAGCTTGAGCGCGTACTCGATCAGCGGTCCATCCGCGGACTGATCGGCGACGACGAGCGGCTCGAACGGGTTCGGGATGTTGGTGGGCAGTTGCGTCGTCCAGAGCTCGGTCACGGCGTGCGCGGGAATGACCTGATCTCCCCACACGATGCGATAGTCGGTCGTGACGCGGTAATGCTGCGTGGGTCGGCCGTCCATCGCGTCACCGGCGCCGAGCTTCTCCAGCTTGAAGTCGACGTTGAGCAGCTGCACCTGATTCAGAAAGCCCTGGCCAAGTCCTCCGCGTCCGCGGCCGCGTCCAGCTCTTCCGCCGAAGCCGCCTCCGGCGCCACGGCCGAAGCCACCTCCGCCCGCGCGCCCTGCACGATTACCGGCGCCGCCACCCGCGGAGTCGCCGACGGCACCGCGCCCGAAGCCGCCGCGTCCGCCGCCCATCACGCGTCCGAGCGCGACCACGGCCGGTCCGCTGAAGACGTCGTTGGCCGGCGTGAAGCTCTGATCCTTTGCGTGCTGGATGAACACCTTGCCCGAGTCGAGTGCAACGAGAAAGTCGTCGGTCGTGACACCTTGCGGGGTCGGCGTGAACGCGAGGAACTCGATCCGTGAGTGATTGTTCACGGCGATGCCGCGACCGCGCATCACTTCGTCGTCTTGCGCGCGCGGGGTGTCGCCAGGGTAGATGCGAGTCGCGGCCGAAATCCGGAACGAGAGCCCCGGCGCTCCGTGCCCGGCGGGTCTGAACGCTTCGGTGGACCAAACGAAACCGGCGGCGGCTCCGCACGTGATGACGATGCGGCGAATCCAGTGCGTGCGCGAATGATGTCGAAGCATCACGTGCTCTCCAAGGGCGAATCGAACCTACCGTACTACGCGCGGGGCACGGGCGATGTTCACTGCGTGCGGCCTGACTCGTCGGGAAATGCGATCATGGTCGGTCGTACCGCGGCGCGCCGCTGCCAGCCCGGCGCGCATCGGGTGCATCGCCCCGAATTGCCCGTTCGCGACGTCGCATTCGAGCTCGACTGGCGGCATATTTCACCTGCGGCGTGTATTGCGCACTCCCATCACTGAGGCTTGCATGGCGAAACTCACTGAGACCGAATGGATCTGGCATGACGGCGAGTTCGTTCGTTGGCAGGATGCCACGGTCCACGTGCTCTGCCATTCCTTGCAGTTCGGCTCGTCGGCGTTCGAGGGGATCCGCTGCTACAGCACGCCGCGCGGTCCGGCCATTTTCCGTCTCGAGGATCACCTTCAGCGCCTGCTCGACACCTGCAAGATCTACCGAATGGACGTGAAGTACTCGCTGGACGAGCTGGTCGCGGCGTGCAGTGAGCTGGTCGACCGCAACAACCTCGACGCCTGCTATCTGCGTCCGATGGTCCTACGTGGGTACGGAGCGAGCGGCATGGTGCCGTTCGACAGTCCGGTCGAAGTCTTTTTGCCCTGCTGGCCGTGGGGCGCCTACTTGGGCGAGGGGGCGCTGGAGAACGGCGTCGATTGCGGCGTCGCGTCATGGCACCGCGTCGCGCCGAACACGATTCCCGGCATGGCCAAGATGGCTGGCAACTACCTCGGCAGCCAGCTCATCAAGATGGAAGCCCTGCGCAACGGCTTTGCCGAAGCGATCGCGCTCGATCCGAGCGGGGTGGTGAGCGAGGGGTCCGGCCAGAATCTGTTCGTCGTGCATCGCGGCGTGATCTACACGCCCACACTCAACGGCACGCTCTTGCACGGCATTACGCGGTACAGCATCATCACGCTCGCGCGCGACATGGGATTTACCGTTCGCGAGCAGTTGATGCCGCGCGAGATGTTGTACACCGCCGACGAGATCTTCCTGACCGGGACGGCGTCGGAAGTCACACCGGTGCGCAGCGTCGACCGCATCACGATCGGAAACGGGAAGCGCGGTCCGATCACGACACAGATTCAGCAGCGCTTCCTCGACCTCGTGAAAGGAGTCGACGACGACCCGTACGGCTGGCTCACCTACGTGCAGGCCGAGCGAGCCAGCGCAAAGCGCTAGCGTACCCCGGGCATGGTTCACGCATGACCTTGCCGCGTCTCGCGTTCCCTGAGTCCGTCAGATGGCCAACGATCGACCAGAATTCACGCCCGACCTGAGCAAGCTCGACAACCGATATCAGATCCTGACCGAGCTGAATCGCTCGGGCGATACGCGCGCGTACCTCGCTCGGCATCTCGAGCTGAACCGGGACGTGGTCATCCAGGTGCTGCGGCTGCCCGCCGGTGCGGACGACGCCAGCGCGGAGCATCTCGCATCGGACGCACGCATTCTCTCGTCGTCTCGCCATCAGCACGTCATCCCCGTGCTCGACGAGCTGCCGATTGGAGACGGAGTGTTGGCCATCGTCCGTCCGCGGGTGCGTGGCACGACGCTCGACCAGTTGATCAGCACGGTGGGGACGATTCCGAACGTTCGCGTCGCGGACACACTCGAGCAGGTTGGCAGCGCACTCGACTGGGCACGCACGCAGGGCGTCGTCCATCGCTACGTCTCGCCCAACGGCGTGGTCTTTCAGCAGGGAAGCGGCAAGGTTCTGGTGTCGCTCGAGCCGAGTCCAGCGCTGGGCGCCAAGCTTCCCAACGCCTGCGACGACGCGCGCACGCTCGGTGAGCTCGCCTGGCGAATGCTCGCCGGCCAGCGTGCCGCAGCCGCGCGTCTCAGCTCGCTCGCCGCCGTGCGTCCTGAACTGCCCAAGCCGGTCATTCGCGAAGTCGACAGCTTGATGCAGTGCGATCGCGCGGGGCAGGCACCGTCGGTCGGTCCGCTCGTTTCGGCGCTCGATCCGGGCCGCGTCGTGGTCGAGCCGCCGGCGCCGCGCACGTCGGCGGCTGCTCCGGTCGAAGCCGTGGCTGCCGCACCGCTCACCGCGCCCGTGGAAGGCCCGGCAACGACTCACGTCGCCGTGCCGGTGGCGACGCGACCGCACGACGATGACGCCGTGGTCGTGGTGCGGCACGGCATGAGCTTCGGTGCGCGATTGGCCATGGCGGTCGGGATAGCAGCGGTGATCGTCGTTGTCGCCGTCCTGCTGCTCGGTCATCGACGGACCGCGGCCGGTCGGAGCGCCGCGGGCATCACTCCCGCCGACACGCTCACCAGCGCGACCGGCGACGTGTCGCTGCATCGCTCGGAGCCCACGGTGTCGTACGACACGTCGGCGATCGTGCATCCGACCAGTCCGGCGAAGCCGGTCGTTCCTGGAACGACGGCCGGAACCACGACGGTGATTGCCGGAGGCACTGGCTTGATCGCGCCGCCGGCACGCCGGCCCGAACCGCTCGTCCAGAATCCACCGATCGTCTCGCTGCCGCGGTCTGCCGCCACGGACAGCGCTCGCCCCGACAGCGCCCGGGTCGATACGGCGCGTCGCGGGTCGCGCGACACGGCGCAAACGCCGGCGACCGGCGATGTGTGCGACTCACCGTCGGCATCCGACCAGCGCGCATGCTTGTCGGGCGCCATACGCGAGAACGACATCGCGCTGAACGACGCCTATCGCAAAGTGATCGCGGCGTTGCGACGACAGGCGAACGCGAGCGACAACGATCCCGATCCGCAGAGTGTGGATCAGCTTCGCAGGACCGAGCAGAGCTGGCTCGAGTGGCGCGATGCGACGTGTCGCAGCGTGGGCAGCGCGCCCCTGTATGCGCGTGAGCGCGCGGCGTGTTTTGCGCAGGAGTCGGCGCGCCGGACGCGCGTGCTTCAGCAAAAGCTCGACTCGCTGCCGCAGGGCTGACCGAAAGACCACCGCGATCGGCGGCTCGAGCAGCCGTTGTTCCGACCGTCGACGCGCCGTGCTACGGCGTTTTCACGTCGATTCCGGCGTCCTTCAGCGCCTTGATGAGCGCCGGCAAATCATCGGCGGCGACCTTCTTCACGCGCGCGCCTTCTCTCGCGAGCTCCGCCGGTAGCGCTCGGACTGTCTGTTTCTGATCCGCGTTCGGGTTGAAGCTGACGTTGAGCATCTCCGTGGTGGTCCCGAGCCTGGCCTGAAGCGTCTCGGGCGCGCTCGGTCCGACTGGATTTTGATCCTGGTCGGTCGGCGCTTGCCCAGCGCCGGCGGCTGTCTCGCGCGGTGAGGCCCCGGTCTCACGCGATGGAGCGCCGCTCTGCACGACGTTCGCGCTGCCTCGCCCACCGCGTCCGCCGCCCGCGATCGGCGTCGCTCCGAGACCGCCCAAGCCACCCGGACCGCCCAAGCCACCGAAGCCACCGACGGCGCCGACGGCGCCGAATCCCCGACCACCTCGGCCTCCGTTCGGTGCGCCGAGCTCGCGCGTAATGGCCGCGAGCTCCCCCTGCACGCTGTCGATGCGGGCTCGCAACGCGGGGCTCACCTTCGTGCCCGATGAATCCGCCGCGCGCTTGGCCGCGGCGAGCACCCGCTGCGCCGTGTCGAGCTGCGCTTGTCGCTCGCGAAGATCGCGCTGCAGTGTCACGACGCTGAGCCGAAAGGCGTACAGCTGTCTCATCTCCGCGTCGCTGAGCGTCACCATCGGATCCTTCGTGAGCGCGAACGATTGCTCGAGTACCGTCGGCGCGCCGTGCGGCGTCGCGATCGTGAGTCGCGCCACGTATCGCCCAGGCAGGGCGGGGAACGTTGGATCGAACACGCCACCGCGTCCGCCGCCAGGACCGCCAAAGCCGCCGAATCCGCCACGTCCGGTCGTGTCGGCGTTCGCGCCGGCCTGCGCGCCGCCGAATCCGCCACCAAATCCGCCCCGTCCACCGCGACCACCACGCCCGGCGTTCGCCAGCGTTGCGCTGTCGACCGGTCCGGTGAGCGGTGGTCCGACGCGCATGTCCCAGGTGAGACGGTGGAGGCCTGCTGTCTTCTCCGCCGGCAGCGCGCGGACGACGGCCCCGCCGGCGTCGACCACCGAGAGCGAGATCTTCGCGTCCGCAGGAACGTCGTTGAGTGTGTAGGCGATGTGCGGCCCGGGCTCCGGATTCTGTCCCGTGAAGCCACGCGTTCCCATTCCCGAGTTGCGGCTGTTGTTCGGCTGAAAGAGCAGCGCTTCCTGGACGGGAAAGAGATACGCGACCGATGCCTGCTTCGCCTTGGCGAGCTGCTCCAGCGGCGTGACGTCGTCCAGGATGTAGATGCCGCGGCCGTGTGTGCCGAGCACGAGATCGTTCGCGCGCGCCTGAATTTGAATGTCGTGCACCGGCACGCCGGGCAGTCCGCTCTTGAGCTGCGTCCAATGCGCTCCGCCGTCGATCGTGAAGTACACGCCGAACTCGGTGCCCGCGAACAGCAAACCGGGTTGTCGCGGGTGCTCGCGGACGACCTGCACCGGACCACCGTCGGGCAGATCGCCGGAAATCGACGTCCACGTCCTGCCGTAATCAGCGCTCTTCAGCACGTACGGCCTGAAGTCGTTGCTGCGATGACCGTCGAGTGTCGCGTAGATGGTTCCTTCGCTGGCGCGCGACCACACGACGCGACTCACGTAGGTGGTGTCAGGAACGCCCGGGAACGCATCGGTCTTCGTCCATGTCTTGCCACCGTCACGTGTGACCTGGATCAAACCGTCGTCGGTGCCGACGACGAGCAAGCCCGCGCGAAGCGGTGACTCGTCGACCGTCGTGATGTTGCTGAAGTCCGCGGTGCCTTCGTTGCGGCCGAGCGCGGCGGAGTCGGGAATGGCGCCGCGCAGCGCCAACTTGTTGCGATCGATGCCGCGCGTGAGATCGGGACTGATTTGCGTCCAGCTGTCGCCCCGGTCGAGGCTCCTGAACAGATAATTCGCGGCCATGTACACCGTGCGCGCATCGTGCCTCGACGGTACGATCGGCGCGCTCCAGTTGAAGCGATAGCGCTCGCCGGGCTTGGGTGTGGGGCGAATGCTCTTCGCCTGTCCCGTTCGCGCGTCGTAGCGCACCACGCCGCCGGTCTGCGACTCGGCGTACACCAGATCGCGATCGAGCGGATCGGGCACGGCATAGAAGCCATCGCCGCCCGCCATACGGAACCAGTCCGCGTTGGTGGGACCGAAACTGTTGCGCGTGCGACTCGGTCCGCCCCACGTCTGATTGTCCTGCAGGCCGCCGTACACGTTGTAGAAGGGCAGCGCGTCGTCCACGGCGACGGTGTAAAACTGGCCGGCGACGATGCTCTCGATGTGGTCCCACGTGCGGCCGGCGTCCCACGACATGTACAAGCCGCCATCGCCGCCCAGGATCATCTGCTCCGGGTTGTCGTCGTTGATCCACAGCGCGTGATGGTCGCTGTGCACGCCGCCCGCGGCAAATGGCGTGAGCGTCCGCCCGCCGTCGTGCGATTCGCGCGACTGTGCGTTGAGCGAGATCACGTGATCGGGATCGGTCGGGTCGCAGCGCACCTGGCTGTAGTACCACGCCGTGCCGTTCTGCGCGTTGACCAGTCGCCACGTCGCGCCGGCGTCGTCGCTGCGATACAGGCCATTCTGCGGCGGCTTGGCGTGCACCATCGCGTAGACGGTCGCCGGCCGCGACTTGCACACCGTCAATCCAATACGACCCACGTCTCCACGCGGCAGGCCTTTCTCGAGTTGCGTCCAGGTCTTGCCCGCGTCGGTGGTCTTGAAGATTCCGCTCTCCGGCCCGGCTGGTAGGAAGCCGTACTCGCGGCGCTCGCGCTCGAGCGCGGCGGCGTAGAGCACGTCGGGATTCGACGGATCCATCGCGACGTCGACGAAGCCGGTGTACTTGCTGATCTCCTTGGTGTTCGTCCACGTCTTTCCGCCGTCCGCCGTCTTGTACAGACCGCGCTCGCCG
>DATJIZ010000452.1:0-19234 GCA_035492735.1 Gemmatimonadaceae bacterium
CGGACCACGCGGTGTCGCGACGAGCAGGTCCAGCAGGCCGTCGTTGTCGTAGTCCAGGAAGAGCGCCAGCGACGCATCGCTGGTCGCGGCGGGCGCATCGACCAGGTGGAACCGTTCGCGGCCGTCGCTCAGCGCGAACACCCCCGGAGCGTCGACCCGCCCCAGGAAGACGTCGATGAACCCGTCTTTGTTCACGTCCGCCGCCGCGACGGCGCTGATCCCGGTGGCGCCGGGCAGGCCGGCATCCCGCGCGACGTCCTTGAACGTGCCGTCGCGCATATTGCGAAAAAGATGCAGCGGTGCGCCGCCCGAGAGGATCAGGAGGTCGATGTCACGCCGGTTGTCGTAATCCGTCGGCACGACTGCCGCGGGCGCCGTCTCGTCACCGGGGGACACGGAGAGTCCCGCAGCGCTGGTGACGTCGGTGAACGATCCGTTGCCGTTGTTGCGCAGCAGGCGCACGGGTGCGGCGGTCACGAGGTCGAGATCGCCGTCGTGATCGACGTCGACCCACGCGGCAGCGCCGGCATGGAGGTCGCGCGGCAGTCCGGCGGCAGCCGACACGTCCTCGAACGAGCCATCGGCTTTCTGGTGCAGAAGCCTGGCCGACGACCGGCCGGCCACGAACAGATCGGGGCGGCGATCGTTGTCGAAGTCGCCCGCCGTCACCGTGATCTCGGTGGTTCCCGCAGCAACAGCGGGAATGGCGTTCGTCGGTGTGAACCGGCCACCCTCGTTGCGGAGCAGGTGCGCGCCGCTGTCGCCTGCGACCACGAGATCGAGATCGCCGTCGCCATCGACGTCGGCCAGAATCGCGCGGCGGCCGCCACTTCCTCTTGCGGGCATCGCGGCGGCGTCGGGCACGAACCGCACGGCCGGCGTGGAACGATCCACGAGCCCAGGTTCGGCGCCGGTGGACGCGAACGCCTCTGCGTACCTGCCCTGTTCGAGATAACCCTGCCCGTACGTGACGGCATACGGGCTGTCGCGCAGCGTCTGGAAGCGCGCCATCTGCTGCTGGCCCGCAGCCGCATCGCCGGACCGTGTCAGCGACATCGCGAGTCCGTAAGCGGCGGTTGCGTTGTACGGCTCCGCCGCGACGGCAGCGCGGAATGGTGCCACGGCGTCGGCGTATTGACGAGACTGCAGAAGCAGCTGCCCGAGATTGACGTTCGCGCCGGCATCGACGGGATCGATCTGCAGCACTTTCCTGAATTCGGCGATCGCTTCGTCAGTCCGATTCTCCGCTCGGGCGATCAATCCGAGGACGTACGCCGGTTGCGGTGCATCCGGCAGCGCGGTCGCGGCCGGGCGCGCTTCAGGCAGCGCCGCCGACGACTGGCCGGCATATAGAAGGGCAATCGCAAGGTTCAGGTGTGCGGTGGAAAGCGAGGGATCGATGCGCAGCGCTTCCCGAAACGCCTCGGCTGCCGGGACGTAGTCGAACTGCTCGAGCAGCGCGACGCCACGATTTGATGCCCGGTATGCACGCTCGAGACGGTCGCGCGGTGACTCCCGCGCCGGCTGGCCCGCCAGATGACTGCTGCCGCTCAGCGCCGCCGCCACCGTGACGGCCGCAGCGGCTCTTGCGAGCCGAAGAGTCATCGCGGGGCTGACCCGCCGCGCGCCGGCGCCACGACGCCTCGGCCTTCCTCGAACGTGACTTCCTGGCCCGCCGCGGTCGGACCGGCGTGATCGGTCTTTCCGCCGGGCCAGCGCACGTCGATGGCATTCACGCTCGTGTCGGCGCCGAGGCCAAACGTGACGGGCAACTCGCTCTGTGAGGCGTAACTCGAGCCGGTCTTCACGATCGCCCACCGCCTGGCTCCCGCCGCAGTAGTAATCGTGATCCGCGCGCCGATCCCGTCCCGGTTCGAGACCGTCCCGACCGTTCGAACCCGCAGCCAGTGATTCGCATTTCCGCCGTCGTTGCGCAGCAGCCGGGCCGGGCCTCCGTTCACCGAGATCGCGAGGTCGAGATCGCCGTCCCTGTCGTAATCCGCGTACGCCGCGCCGCGTGCGACGAACGTCTGGCGGAAGGCGTCGCCGAGCCTGGCGCTGATGTCCTCGAAATGGCGCTGCCCCGTATTCCGGAACAATTGAGGCGCTTCAGCATAGGTCACGTTCCGCTGCACGTGATTGATGTCATCCGCGACGTGACCGTTGGCGGCGAAGATATCGAGGCGGCCGTCGAGGTCCGCGTCGAAGAAGAAGCACCCGAACGTCAGCGTCAGCAGCGACGCGCGCCCCAGGCTCGATGCCGGCGCTTCATCCACGAACAGCCCGTTGCCCTCGTTCGTATACAACGACATCATCTGGTTCGAGAAGTTCCCGATCACGAGACTCGGGCGTCCCGAGTCGTCGTAATCGGCCGCGTCGACGCCCATCCCGGACCGCGCGACGCCACCTTCATCGAACGCGACGCCGGCGGTGACGGCGACGTCTTCGAACGTCCCGTTGCCCTTGTTCCGATAGAGCCGGTTCGGCTGGGTGTCGTTCGCGATGAAAAGGTCCATCCAGCCGTCGCCGTCGTAGTCGATCATCGCGACGCCCAGCGCCTTCGATGCGGGGTCGTACAACCCGGCCTTGCGCGTCACGTCCTCGAACGTGCCGTTGCCGCGGTTGTGATACAGCGTGCCGCTCGCGCCTTTATAGGATTCCGGCGTGCAGTACGACTTCGCTTTGCCATCGAGCGTGCAATACAGATCGTTCTCAGGCGTCCACTGGACGTAATTCGCAACGTAAAGATCCAGCTTGCCGTCGTTGTCGTAATCGAACCAGAGTGCACTCGTGGAGAACCCGGTATCGCCGACTCCGGCGTGCGCCGTGACGTCTTCGAACCGTCCCTGGCCGACATTTCGATACAAACGGTTCGCGCCAAGCGCCGTCACGTAGAGGTCGACGGCGCCGTCGTTGTCGTAGTCCGCCGCGGCTGCCCCGATGCCATACAGCGCTGCGGCGAGGCCGGCACGCCGCGTGACGTCGCTGAACGTCCCGTCGTGGTTGTTGTGGTAAAGGACCGACGTCCCCTTCGCCGCCGGATGGCCGGGCCAGTTCATGGCATCGACGAAGAACAGGTCCGGCCAGCCGTCGCCATCGGCATCGAAGAACACGACGCCCGACCCGATCGTCTCCGGCAGGTACTTCTTCCCGAACGCGCCGTTGTCATGGACGAAATGGATGCCCGCCTGCGCCGTCACGTCGCGGAAACTGAGCGTGGTGGATGGCGCGGCGGCGAGTGTCGCCAGTGCAACGGCCGCGACCGCCATCATCGCGGCAGCGCGCCGCATCGTCACTGTCCGGTTCCCTTCGTGGCCACGGTCTCATACGCGGCGCCACGGCGCGCTCCATCGATGTGCTCGTGGATCTGCTGTCGCTCGTTGTTGTCCTCGGGATGCAGTTGACGATACGTGCCAGTCAGCGATTGCGACGCTTCATCCGCCTTGAACCTGTCGTACAGCGCGCGCTCACGTGCAACCGCCGCCTTGTCTCCCTGCCCCTGGGCGCACAGCATCAGGTTGTAGTGCGCCTGCAAATCCTCGGGATCGATCGCCAGCACCTTCTGGAACTGCTCCGTCGCCTGAGCGAAGTGCCGCTGCAGGAACATCACCCGCCCGAGCTGGTTGAGGACGACGCGGTCGCGCGGATAGAGGTCGGCAGCCCGCTGCAAGTGCTGCAGCGCTTCGTCGTACCGCCCATCCGTCTTCAGTACCACGCCCAGGAAGAAATGGGACTTCGCGAGATTCGGATCGACTTCGAGCGCCTTCCGCAGCACCTGTTCGGCGCCGTCCACATTCCCTTCCTGCAACCGCGCGCGGCCGACGTTCACCCATCCGTCGGCGTACCCGGGGTCCATCTGCGTCACTTTCAAGAACGCCGCTTCCGCATTCTTGATGTCTCCCTGCAGGAGCAGCCCGATCCCATAGTCGTTCCATCGCTCGCGAACCCCGCGCGACATCGATGGCTTGTCCTGCGGCAGGGCCTCGTCCCGGGGTACGACCCGCAGCGTCGCGACGCCTCGCGCCATCTCGGTCGTCGGAATCGCCGGTATCGCCTTCATCTCGCCGGATACGTGCGCCGTTGATCCGGTGAACTGCCAGTGGCGGTCGTCGTATGACTTCGCCACGCTGCCGTCACTCGCAGCGCCGGGGACGCCGGCATACGCCCACTGCGTGTTCCACCACGAGAACTTGCGGTAATTCACGCGCGCCGTCAGGTGGATCTGGCCGGTGACATCCTTTGGGACGTTGAGGCGATAGTGGATCGTGTCCGCAGCGCCGGGTGGAATCAGGCGCACGTACGCGACGGTGCGCGCGGCCCATGCGTTGCGCTTGTTGATGACGTTCCCGTGCTCGTCGAGCAGTAGCGCGCGATAGAAATGCGCGCCGGGATCGACAGGTCCCTTGCCGTCATCCGCCACTTCGCCGCTGTGGAAGATGACGCGTCCGGCGTCATCGACGGCCTCGAGTTCGACCCACACGTCGAAGGCATCGACAGTGCCGCCCGGGAAGAAATGGCCGACCTTCCGGGTGCGGACGACCACTTCGACGCGCAGCGAGTCGCCAGGATGCACGGCGGCGTCGACTTTGTCGATCGGGGCGAGGACGTCGGCCGCGGGCGTGAGAACGTTCTGTGACGAACCGAAGTTCATCGACTCCTCGCCCACGGCGAAGGTGCTCGCAAGCTTTTGATCGCTGTCAGCGCGCGCACGGCCCGGCGTTACCGCGGGCGCCGCGCCTCGAACGATCCCGAACACGTCCACGCTCACCGCGCCAGCCTTGAGGAATGCCTGCGCGGCAGCGAGCTGCGTATTGTCGTGGTTCACGAACGGCACGGCCGTGTTCGCGGCGGCGAAGCGGTGCGACCGCACGAATCCATTGCGCGCCGCCGGATCGTGCGACGGCTCGAGCGGCATGTGGCAGTCGGAGCAGGTCTGCGATGCGGGCGGATAGTAAAACGACCGCGCGCCTTCACCCGAGACCCCCGATGCCTGCCAGTTGTCGTATTCGTTGAATCCGCGGAACCACCGGTAGCTGTTGACCGGCACGTCCAGGTGCACCTTGTGGCAGGACGAGCAGAACTGCGCCGGCTGCTGCTGGTGGAACGGCTTCAGGAAGATCTCCCGGTGCGGCTGCGGGTCGATATAGGTCAGCGTGTCGTGAACGAAACGCAGGAACGGGCGATCACTCGCCGCGAGATCGTGCAGCGGCGGATACTCGATCGAGAAGTTGCCCTGCCCCATCGTGCTGCCGACGTGGACGATCGCGTGGCACGACGTGCACGCGAGTCCCGCCTGGGCTTCCGGCGTATCAATCTGCTGCTTGATCGGCTTGTCGAACCGGCCGTTGAAGAAAACGGCGTGATCGTGGCATCCGGCACACCACTTCGACGGGGTGGTTCCTACCGTATCCTGCATGTATTCGACCGACTTGCGGTACCACTGGTTATTGAACGACGAGAAGTGGTGCATCGACGACTTCCATTCGTCGTAAATCTCCTTGTGGCAGCGGCCACAGCTCGCGCTCGTCATGAAGAAGTTCGCGGGAATGATCCCGTGAACGTTGGTGTCGGCCGACGAGGGAAAGAACGGGCTTTCCGGTCCGGCGCCTTCGCCTGACATGGCCAGCGGCGCGGCGGGATTGGTGATTCGGTACTCGGCCTGGCGCCGGCTGTCATGGGTTGCCGCCAGGACGACGGCGCCGGCCGCAGCCGTGATGACCACCACGTAGCCGACCACGATGGCCAGCCGTTCGCGGCCGACCGTCCGCCGCCCGGCGACGGCCGCCGCGTAAGCCAGCAGCGGCACGCCGCCCGCGAGTACGAGCGAGATATGGACAGGTAAGAGCCAGCGCGTACGACCCGCAGCACCCATGAAGACGATGGCCAGGCCGGCCACCGCGCCCGCGACGAGCACCAGGCCCGCGGCCTGCATCCACGCCGGCGTGTATCGCCGGCCGCGCCAGGCGGCCATTGCCCACCAGACACCAAGCACCAGACCGAGACCGATGTGGGCAACGACGTTGGCGAAGTAGAAGAGAGTTGGACTCGCAGTCGACGCGAGGTACGCGCTATTGAGCAGCAGAAGAGCCGTGCCGGCAATCACGGCGCGGCCCTGGCTCGAACGCCAGGAGTTCATCGACCCTCCACGGGAGACGGGTATGCGCTCAGCCTATGCGCACCATCTGGCCACGTCAAGCGAGTCGCACGGCATCCCGCGCCAGGTGTGTCACTGGACCGTGACATCACGCGCGAGGGTCCCGATTCTTGCCGTGAACACGCCGGCCTCGCTCACGGCCTTGCCGGAGGGTCCGATGAACGACAGGTCGCTGCGCGACACGTGGAATCGAACGTCACGCGATTCACCGGCTGCGAGGTCGACGCGTACGAAGCGGTGCAGACGCTTGACGGGGGGCGTCACGCTGGCCACGCGGTCGGAGATATACAGCTGGACGACCTCGGTGCCCGCACGCGAGCCCGTGTTGCGAACGGTTGCCGAGACATCAAAGCCGCCGTCGAACGTTGCCGTTTCGGGAACGGTGAGGTTTGCGTACTCGAAGGTCGTGTACGACAGACCCGAGCCGAATTCGAACTGCGGGTGGAACGCCTTGAGCCCAAATGCCGTGTCCTGCTCCTCGAATGCCTTGTGGTCGTATGTGAGCAGGGCGTTGGGCTCCCGCGGATAGGTGATTGGCAGCCGCCCGCTGGGATTGACATCTCCGAGCAGGACGTCCGCGATTGCGTCACCGCCTTCGAGCCCTGGATTGAGGGCAACCAGAATCGCCGGGACCCTGTCGGCAATCGAATGAATGATTCGCGGCCGGCCTTCCGCCATCACCAGAATCACGGGCTTCCCTGCGGCGATCACCGCATCGGCCAGCCGGAGCTGTGCGGTGGGGAGGGACAGATCGTCGATGTTGCCCGGCGTCTCGGCGTACGACATCTCGCCAAGGCACAGCACGACGACATCAGCCGTTGCCGCGGCGCCGCGCACCGCTTCGAGATCCAGCTCCTTGTCGAACGACGCGCCCGCGACGTAGGTCGCGCGCTCTCCAAGCCGCGCCTCGAGCGCGCCGCGAATGGTGTGCCGATCCTTGGGATAGAGATCCGGCCGGTTGCCCTGCCATGTGATCGTCCACCCGTTGTTGAGCGACGGGAGCGAATCGGCCGTCGGGCCGGTAATCAACACGCGGCCGCCGCTGGCAAGCGGCAGCGCATTACGGTCGTTTTTCGCGAGGACGATGGATTCGCGAGCGGCGCGGCGTGCCAGATCGCGTGAGGCCGCCGAACCGACTTCCGCGGCGCCGTTCGACGGGATCCCCGAGCCGGCGAACAGTCCGACGCGCGCTTTCATCGTCAGGATGCGCCGCACGGCTTCGTCGATTCTCGCCATCGGCACCTGTTTC
This sequence comes from Gemmatimonadaceae bacterium, assembly GCA_035492735.1. Lineage (GTDB taxonomy): Bacteria > Gemmatimonadota > Gemmatimonadetes > Gemmatimonadales > Gemmatimonadaceae > JAQBQB01. The sequence continues at coordinate 7,404 of DATJIZ010000452.1, forward strand.
TCGTTCACGAGCTGCACGAGCAGATCGCTGAAGCTGTAATCGCTCGGGACCATGCTCATGTCGATGCCGGCGAGCACCGCGTCCCGCGTCGCGTCCTTCTCGGTCGCGGAGGAGTGGTGCGTGCTGACCAGCTTCTTGATGTCTTCCCAGTCCGAGACGACCACGCCGTCAAAGCCAAGCTCGCCGCGGAGGACGTCCGTCAGCAGCCATTTGTTCACGTGCCCAGGGATGCCGTTCACCTCGCCGGAATTGACCATCACGGAGAGCGCTCCGGCGCGCGCCCCCGCGGCGAACGTCGGCAGAAAGTACTCGCGCAGCGTGATCTCGGGAATCAACGCCGGCGTGCGGTCGTGTCCGCTCGTCGGAAAGCTGTAGCCGACGTAGTGTTTCATCGTCGCCGCGACCGCCGTCGGAGCGGCGGGGTTGTCGCCTTGATAGCCGGAGATAGTCGCTGCCCCCATGACGCTCGCAAGGTACGGATCCTCGCCGAACGTTTCGTACAACCGCGGCCACAAGGCCTGCCGGCCGATGTCGAGCACGGGGGAGAAATTCCAGGAAATGCCCGCGGCGCGGGTCTCCCGGGCGGCCACCTGCGAGGTCGCCTTCATCAGTTCGGGATCCCACGTGGCGGCCATGCCGATCGGCTGCGGAAACAGCGTCGCGCCTGCGACATAGGTCGCACCGTGAATGCTATCGATACCGTAAATCACCGGGATCTTCAGGCGCGTCCCCGCGGCGGCGCTCTCGATCGCCGAGAGCAGTTCGTGCCACTTGGCGACCGTGAGCGCGGTGTCCTTCACGTTGATGATCGAGCCCACGCCGTAGTCGGCGACCGCCTTGCGTAGTTTCTCCGGGTTGATCGACAGATTCGCATCCTGCCCGTCCGTGATCATGCCGATCTCGAGCTGCGTCATCTGTCCGACCTTCTCCTTCAGCGTCATCTGCTTCAGGAGCTGGTCGATGCGGCTGGCGTCCGCGGCGGACAGTGCTGGCGGCTTGCGCCACTGCGCCTGGAGAAACGCGCTGCTGTCGGACGCCTGCGTTGGCGGTGGCGCTCCGTTCTGCGCTGCAATGACGGAGATCGAGATCAAGAGCAGAATCGGAAGGCGCATGGGCGGGATGGAGAAGGCGGCCGGAGCCCCGCCGGTGATGGCGAGGCCCCGGACGGCCGGAGGTTAGAACAGGAACTTGATGCCGAACTGCATCTGGCGTGGATCCCGTGTTTTCGTCGCCTGGCCGAAGTTGCCAGCCGCCGTGTACGACGCGATCTTCGTGCCCGTCGGATCGAGGGTGACGGCGGACAGGTTCATCACGTTGTTCAGGTTCTGCGACAGGAAGTTCGTGTTGTTGAACAGGTTGAAGATCTCGAACCGCAGCTGGATCTGAGATTTCGGCCCCGCGTGCAACGTCTTGTAGAACGACATGTCGGTCTGGAACAGACCCGGGCCGCGGCACGCACCGCGCTGCTCGTTGCCGAGCGTCCCGAGCTGGAATCCGGTCAGCGTGACCGCAGCCGGATTGATGATCTGCTCGGGGTTGTTCGAGTCGTTGGCGCGGCAGTCGACGCCGGCCACCATGTTCGGACGCTGGTTGTCCGTGTAGCCCGTGCCGGACGGCCCGCCATTGAGTCCCGGCAGCGAACCGGTATAGACGGTGACCGCCTGGCCGGATGCGGCCTGGACAATCGTTCCGATCTCCCATCCGCCGAGAAACGCGGCCCGCATGCCGTGCTCCCCTTCCATCGTCGGGCCGGCCAGCACCAGCGCCGCGTTGAAGATGTGTCGGCGATCGGTATTGGCGTAACCGTCGTCAGCGGAGGGGTTCGTGAGATCGAGGCGCGTCTCGTTCGCCGAGAGATTGCCGTCGCTGTTGTCGAGCGGCACGTTCGCCCTGGTGCGGGACAACGTGTAGGACGCCTGGAACTGTGATGCGCCCCACCGGCTGATGACCTGCGTCTGCATCGAGTGATACGTCGAATGGCCGGTGTGTTCCCAGAACGTGATCCGGTGATCGCCGAACGCCGCACCGTACGGACGCAGCGCACCGTTGGCCGGCGTCGTCGTCACGTACTCCAGGCGATCGTTGATGCCGTTGTTGTTGATGTCGCCGTTGCCGACCTGGTTGATGTCGACAGTCGTCAACAGATCGTAGCCCTTGTTGCCCACGTAGCCGATGTCCCACGTGGTGTGCCGGAAGATCTCGCGCTGGTAGGAGACATTCCACTGCCAGTTGTACGGGGTTTTGGCGTCCTGTGCACGGCCTGAATTGGGCGCCCCATTGCCGACCGCGAAGCAACCGCACGGATCGACGTTTGAATCGAGCGTGCGCAAACCGTTCTTGTTCGTCACGAACGGCGGATTGGCGCCGATGTTCAGCCCGGGGCTCAGACGTTCGCGCAGGTAGAACTGGCCGACGCCGGCGCGGATCGCCGACTTGCCGTCGCCGTTGATGTCCCACGCGGCGCCGACGCGCGGCGCGAAGTTGTTCTTGTCCTCGGGATAGAGCGAGCGATTCGGCCCCGCGGTTCCACCCTGGAAGCCGGCGTCGTGGCAGAAGTTCGTTCCCGGCGCCTCGAGCAATCCGTTACACGGATCGCTGCCGAGCGCGGGGTCGAACGCCGCCGGATCGAAGCTCATGATCTTGTCGTTCGCCGCGTACGGATTGGCGAAGTACGAGTACCGGATGCCGTAGTCGATGGTCAGACGATCGGTCGCTTTCCACGAATCGGACGCGTAGAACTCCAGATCCCTCCACCGCTGCGGCACCTGGTGCTGACCCGAGAATTCCGAGAAGCCCCACGTCATGTCCTTCAGCAGGAAATCGGAGAGGACGTTGCCCGTGGTGGCGCCCCATCCCGGCAGACCGCCAGCCCCCCAGAAGGCGGAGTTCTCGTACGAGCCGTAGCCGCCGACGTCTTCGTTTTTCTTGTTCGTGCTGAAGAGGCCGCCGGCCTTGAGCAGGTGCTTGCCGAAGACCAGCGAATAATCGTCCTTGAAAACGTAGAGGTCCTGGTTGTTATGGAACGGCGCTTCGTTCCACAGCGTGCCGTATCCGCCGCCGCCCCAGAACACCGGATGGCCTTCCTCACCGGGATATTCGTGGCCGCTCGACGGATAGATCGACGGAATCAAGGAGTTGACCGTGGCGTTGAGCTCCGGATTGGTGCCGCCGCGTGTGACCGTGATCTTGTTTGCCGAGTACGAGAACTGCAGGGTGTTCACCGCGTGCGAGCCGATGGTCTGGTTCAACGAGGTGACGAACGAACGTCCGGGCTGATCCCAGTTCGAATCCACCGCCGGGAACGGATCGTCGCCCCACAGGTTGCTCTGCAGGTTGGGGGCGTTGTTCGTCCAGCTGTCCTGCGTATAACGGACCATCAGACGGGTTGCTGCCGTCATCTCGTAATCGAGCCGGACGTTGTCCTGCCGCCAGTCGATGGGAGTGTTCAGCGAGGTCACCCAGTTGTTGCAGCTTCCGGCTGCCGGGGTGGTATTGGGCAGCGGGTATAGCTGAAGGAATGCCAGGCCGCCCTGGCTCAAACGGTCCGCAGGAATCTTGTTGCCCGGGAACGGCTGACCGGTGAGCGGATCGATTGGAGTCGCGTTCGTGCAACCGGGAATCGCGGGACCGCTGAAATCGCCGGCGCGTTCCGCCGCCGTGGGCACGAACGCCGCGCGGGGGTCGCCGCGCGTTTCACGGTTCCATTCCTGCGACGCGAAGAACTGCAGGCGGTCTTTCATGATCGGACCGCCGAGCGTCCAGCCGTAGTCGTTGCGGGTCAACTGGTCCTTCGGCTGATTGGCTTTGACCAGGAAGTAGTTCTTCGCGTCGAGCGCATCGTTGCGCCCGAAGTAGAAGCCGCTCCCCGAGAAGCGATTCGTGCCGCCACGAGTCACGATGTTGATCTGCGCGCCGGCCGCCTGTCCGAACTCGGCGCCATAGCTGTTGCGCAGGATCTTGAATTCCTCGATTGCATCGACTGATGGGTAAACGAGGATGGTGCGGTTCGAGCCGACGTCGTTGTTGTTCGCGCCGTCCACCGTCCACATGTTCGAGGTGACCGCGCCGCCGCTCACCGACAGGTCGGAACCGCCGAGCAGCCCCTTGTCCTTGACGTTGAGGAAGTCGGGCGCGCTCACGCCCGGCATCAGCGTCGCGAGCTGGAGGAAGTTGCGGCCGTTGAGCGGAAGCTCGCGCACCTGCTGCCCGTTGATCGTGCTCGAGACGTCGCCGCCGACGGTCTTGACCGGCGTGGCCTCCGCCTGCACGCTCACCGTTTCATTCAGGCCGCCAGGTTCGAGGACGACGTTGACCTCACGGTCGTCAGCGACCTGCAGCACGATGTTCTGATGTGTGGCGGTCTTGAATCCCTGCAGCTCGACGCTGAGGTTGTAATGGCCGACGGGAAGATCGGTCACGGTGTACACGCCGTCCGCATTCGTGACGGCTGTGCGCGAGAGGCCGGTGTCGGCACTCGAGATCGTGACCGTCGCACCCGGCACGACCGCTTTTGTCTGGTCTGTGACGGTGCCCCGAACGCTGGCGGTCGTGCGCTGTGCGAACGCCGGAACCGCAAACAACGAAGCCGTCAGTACCGTAACGGCGAGGATCAACTGCCGAGATCGCATCGAGCAGGCCCTCCAACGGGTGGTTCGAAACGTACGTCGAGGTTCTTAAATCTACTTAAGAAAGTTGTATTATTGGTACCCTTACAAGGTTGTCAAGAGAAAACGTCGGGGCGTCGGCCGGGCAGGCCGGCCATGGCCCAACCGTGACGAAATCCGGCCCAAAAACACGCAAACGGCCAGCCCGGCCACAAACACCCCCGCCCGGCCGGTACCCCAGAGAGGCCTTACTGGGCCTCACTATGATCGTGGCGGTAGCGCTGTTCGTGGCGTCTTTGACGTTGTTCAAAAGTGCCTCATCGCGCGCTCCGGCCGCCACACCCACGCCCGCGAACACCCGGCCCGACATCCTTTTTGTGACGATCGACACGCTGAGAGCGGACGCGGTGGGCGCGTACGGGCAGCAAGGCAACCCGACGCCGTGGATCGATCGTCTCGCCGCCGCAGGCGTGCGATTCACGCACGCCGACGCGCAGACGCCGTTGACGCTGCCCTCGCATGCGACGCTCCTCTCGGGGCGTTATCCATTCGCACACGGCGTCCGCGACAACGCGGGCTTTCGATTCCCCGCAGATGTCGACACGCTCGCGACGCTGCTGCGCAGCCGCGGATACCGCACCGGTGCCTTCGTCAGCGCGTTTCCGCTCGACGCGCGGTTCGGACTGGCGCGCGGATTCGACATCTACGACGATCGCCTGTCCGAATCACCGCGGCCCGCTTTTCTCGAACAGGAGCGCGCGGGCGCGGCGACTGTGGCGCGCGCGCGCGCATGGCTCGATGCCCCTCACGATCGGCCCACCTTCTGTTGGGTCCATCTCTACGAGCCGCACTTTCCGTACACCCCGCCCGAACCGTATGCCTCGCGGTTCGCGGACAACGCATATGAAGGAGAGGTCGCGGCTGCCGACGCCGCGCTCGCGCCGCTGCTCCAGCCGATAGTGGAGAACGGCGCAACCACGCGTCCCATCGTCGTCCTGACGGCGGACCACGGCGAGTCGCTCGGCGAGCATGGCGAGTCTACGCACGGGATCTTCGCCTACGAAGCGACGCTCCACGTGCCGTTGGTCGTCTATGCGCCGGGCCGCCTGGACCCGGGCGTGCGCGACGACGTGATACGCCAGATCGACGTGGCGCCGACGATCCTCGATCTCGCGGGCGTGCCGCTCCCGCAGGAGATCGATGGACGCAGCGCACGGACGCCGCACACCGACACGCCGACGTCGTACTTCGAAGCGCTTTCAGGCGCGCTCAACCGCGGCTGGGCGCCTCTGCGCGGCGTGCGCCGCGGCACGCTCAAGTTCATAGAACTGCCGATTCCCGAGCTGTACGATCTCGCGGCGGATCCCGGCGAACGGCGCAATCTCGCGGAGGCTCGCACGGCAGACGTCGCGGCGCTCCGCTCGCTTCTCCAATCGTTTCCGACGACCCCCGCCGCCCGGCGCGCAGAGCGGGCGGACACCGCGTCTCGTCTGCAGGCGCTTGGCTACATCGGTGGTGCTGCCGCACCCCGCTCGCACTACACGGCCGCCGACGACCCGAAGCAGCTGATCGGCATCGATCGTGATCTGCAGAACGTCGTCTCCGCGTATACGGCCGGCGACACGTCGCGCGCGCTGTCGGAGGCGCGCCGGATCGCGGAGGCGCATGCCGCGATGCCGCTCGCGTGGCTGGAACTGGCACAGCTCCAGCGCGAGACCGGCGATCTCCCGTCGGCCATCGCGTCTTTCAAACGCGCCCATGTGCTGGCCCCTGACAATCCGCAGATCGCGTCGATGCTCGGCGCGTCACTGACCCAGCATGGCGACACCCGCGAGGCAGTGGCGATCCTCACCCCGCTCACGTCCTCCGATGACGCCGACGTCGAGGTGATCCGTACGCTCGCGCTCGCTTCGGCTCGTGCGGGCACCTTCGATCGCGCGATCGCCTTGCTCGAACGTGCGCGCACCTTCGATTCGGCTGACCCGCAACTGCTCGTCGACGAAGGCACGGTGCAGCTGATGGCGAACCGCCGCGAGCCCGCCCGCGCAGCGTTCCAGGCGGCACTGACGCGCGACCCGGCGTTTCCCCGCGCGCACAGCTCGCTCGCAGCCATGGCGCTCGACGATGGGCGGACAGCGGACGCCGCCGCGCACTGGAAGGAAGCGGCCGCGGGGGATCCTTCGGAATTCGGCCGCATCTTCGCACTGGCTGTCGCGAACGCAAATGCGGGGCGGGCGCCGCAGGCGCGCGCCGCGCTCGAGTTCTTCGTCCAATCCGCTCCGCCGTCCTCCTATGCAGGCCAGATCGCTCAGGCGCGCGCCTGGCTCGACCACTCGCGTTGAAGAATGACGGACAATAGGTCCGGGACCTCCATGCTGCGCGTCCGGCGGTTGGCGATCGCTCTTCCATTCCTTCTCGGCGCGGCAGCGCCGCGCGCGAGCGCCCAGCAGCCGCCCGATCCGCTCGCGCCCGTCACGGTGGCGATGGCTGCCGCGGAACGGGCTCTCGCAGACGACGAACGGCAGATAGCGGAGAGCCGGTACCGCGACGCGTTGTACGCCGGCTGGATGGTCGTCGGCGCCACGGCTTCCGCCGACGGCCGTTTCAAGGACGCGCGCGACGCGTTCTCCCACGCGTCAACGGCGATCGTCGACAGCGGCGACGCGCTGCAGTCGCTGGCAATGGTCGACCTCCGGCTGGACGACGGCGAGGCGGCGGTGAAGATCCTGACGAAGCTGGTCGCCGCACACCCCCGTGACGCCGCGCTCCACCGTTTGCTCGCGCAGGCGCTCGTGGCGGCGCGTCAGCCTGAGGAAGCGGTGCAGATCCTCGTCGAGGCCCACGGAACCGCGCCGGACGACATGGAGACGGCGTTCGCGCTGGCAACCGGTTACCTCCGCGTCAACAAGATGGACGCCGCGCACGCACTATTCGAACAACTGGCCGCAGCACGGCCGCGCGCCGAGACCTACGTTCTGATCGGCCGGGCCTATCGCGACGCCGGCAGGTACGAAGAAGCGCGCGTGGCACTGCGCAAGGCGTTGACGATGAATCCGCGGGTGCGCCACGCCCACTACTACCTCGGCACGGCGGCGGTCATGCAGGAAGGCGTCGTCCGTGTCGAGGAAGCGATCGGAGAATTTCAGAAAGAGCTGGCGATCGAGCCGGGAGATCCCGCGGCGTCGCTGCTGCTCGGGATGGCGTTCGTCGAGGCGCATCGTGATCGGGAGGCGCTGCCATTTTTGAAGGAGGTCGCGGCGCGCCCCGGGGCGGGCACCCGCGAGTATCAGTATCTCGGGCGCTGCGAGCTGGCGCTGGGCAACCCGCAAGGCGCGGTCGACGCGTTCCGGAAGGCACTTGCGACCGCACCGGCCGTGCCGACGGAATCGCAGCTCGGGAACCTGCACTATCAGCTCGCCCAGGCGCTGCGTGCGGCGGGCGATGCAGACGCCGCCACGTCGGAGTTCGCCATCGCGGCCGCGTCGGCTGCCGACCGCGCCGATACGCGGCGCGACACGCTGGAACGGTATCTGACGGAGGACGGCGACGCCCCGGGCGCGTCGATGCCAGCGTTCTCGCTGGACGCGGGCGCGACGATGCGCCTGACGCCAGAGGAGCGGGCCACGCTGGTGCAGCGCGTCCGTACGGCGCTGGCGCGTGCGTACATGAACCTCGGCATCATGCAGGCACAGGAGAGTCAGTTCGCGCGCGCGTCCGACCTGCTGCGGTCGGCAGCCGATCTGGATCCATCGCTGCCGCGGCTGCAATACTCACTGGGCGTCGCCTGCTTCAACGCGCAGCAGTTCGGTCCGGCGGCAGCGGCACTGGAACGCGCGCTGGTCGACGACCCCGGCAATGCGGACGCGCGCCGCATGCTGGCGCTGGCATCGCTGAACACACAGGCATTCGCGCGAGCGGCGGAACTCCTGAAGGCGGATCCGGAGACCGCGCGCAATCCGACGCTGCAATACGCCTACGGCGTCGCGCTCGTGCACAGCGGCCAGGCGGCGCAGGCCGAATCGCTCTTCTCATCGCTGCTGTCCACGCACGCCGACAATCCCGAGCTGAATGTCCTGCTCGGCGAAGCGCACGCGGAACAGGGGGACTTCGACGGCGCGGTTGCCGCGCTGCAACGCGCGATCACGTTGAAGCCCGACGTCGCCGACGCCAATCGAACGCTCGGCGTCATTTACATGAAGCAGGGCAAGCTCGCGGACGCCGCGGCATCGCTTCGCGCGGAGCTGAAATCACACCCCGATGATGTCGTGGCGCGGTACACGCTCGCGACGGTTCTCGAGATGAATGGATCGCAGGGCGAGGCGATCGACGAGCTGTCGCGCGTGTTGCAGGCGCGCCCCGCGGACGCCGACGCCAGGTATCTCATGGGCAAGATTCTGCTCGAGCGCGGGTCCGCGGCCGACGCCGTCGAGCATCTGGAGATCGCGGCACGGCTCGCACCGCGGGACGCGAACGTGCATTACCAGCTCGGGCAGGCGTACCAGAAGCTCGGGCGTGGCGCCGAGGCGAAGAAGGAATTCGATCGCGTTCAGGAACTCAAAGCCGAGCGCCGGGGAGGCTCGGAATGATCGGCGCCATCCTGCTGACGCTGGCGTTGCAGGCGCAGGCGCCCTCTGCGCCTCCCGCGCGGGCCGCAGTTCCCGATCGTGCGGCACTGCTCGCGCGCGCGGGCGAGGCCGTGCAGCAGGGGAACCGCGCAGAAGCGAAACGGCTGCTCGAGATCGCCGGCCGCGATCGGCAATCGGTGCGGGCGCTCCTGCAGCTCGCCCATCTGCAGCTCGAAGACCGCGAGACTGCCGCCGCGATGCAGACGCTCGTCAAGGCGCGCCAGCTCGCGCCGAATTCCGAAGATGTGCTGTCGGCGATCGCGGAGCTGTCGCTGGCCGGCCGCGCGGCCGTTCCGGCGATTCTGACGCTCGAATCGATGACGCGCCTGTACCCGGACGAAGCGCGATACTCGTACCTGCTTGGCGTCGCGCTGATGGGCGCCGGCGACCTTCCGGCCGCGATCGACGCACTCCGCAAGGCCAACACGCTGCAGCCCGGCCAGCGGCTCACGCTTCTGGCGCTCGGACTCGCGTATAACAACCAGAAGCTCTTCACCGATGCCTATCCGACGCTGCGCAAGGCCCTCGACCTCGACCCCGACAGCGTCGAGACCATTGCCGCGCTGTCGGAAGCGGAAGCGGGGACGGGAGATCTGAATGCCGCCGAGCGCGACGCGGCCCGCGCGATTGCACGCGCACCACAGAATGCGACGGCGAATCTCGTGCTTGGCATGGTGCGCCTGGCGCAGCAGCGGTACCCCGAGGCGCGCGACGTGCTCCTCATCGCCGCCCAGGCCGATCCTGCCTCGCCCAAACCGGAGTATCAGTTGAGTCTCGTATACGCGCGTCTCGGCGATCAGGCCAGTTCCGACCGTCATCGCCAGCAGTATCAGGAGAAACTTCGCGCGATGGAAGCCTCGCTCGCGGCGCTTCACCCGGCGACGAGGACTCCTGGAAAATGACCCGGCTGATTCTGACCATCGCGGCCGCGGCGCTCGTCTTCATCCAGCCCGCCGCGCCGGAGCTGCTCTTTCGCGACATCGCGGCCCAGGCCGGAATCACGTTCCGGCATCACGCCGCTCCCGAGAAGAAATACATCGTCGAATCGATGTCCGGCGGTGTGGCGATGTTCGACTACGACAACGACGGCCGCCCCGACCTCTATTTCGTCGATTCGCTCACGGTCGATACGGCGACGGACCCGAGCGCTGCCCGAAGCGCCCTGTACCGCAACCTCGGAAATGGCCGCTTCGAAGACGTGACCGACAAATCCGGACTCGGACACCCGGGATGGGGAATGGGAGTGTGTACGGCCGACGTCGACGGCGACGGCTGGGAGGATGTTTACGTGACGGCGCTCGGCGGCAGCCGTCTGTATCACAACAACCATAACGGGACGTTCACCGACATCACCGCAAGTGCGGGCGTCGGGATCCCCGGGTGGTCTGCCGGCTGCGGCTTTGCCGATTACGATCACGACGGCAGGCTCGACCTCTTCGTGAGCCGCTACGTGAAGATCGATCTCGCCCACCTTCCGGAATTCGGGAAGGACAAGACCTGCGAATACCGCGGCATTGCCGTGCAGTGCGGACCCCGCGGGCTGCCGGGCGAATCGGACTTCCTCTTCCACAACGACGGCAACGGGCATTTCACGGACGTGTCGGAGAAGGCCGGCGTATCCGATCCTCGCGGCTATTTCGGCCTCGGCGTCGCCTGGTTCGATCCGAACGGCGACGGCTGGCCCGATCTGTACGTGGCCAACGACTCGACGCCAAACTTTCTGTACCTGAATCAGAAGAACGGCACTTTCCAGGAGAGCGCATTTCCGTGGGGCGTCGCGGTCAGCGAAGACGGCGCTGAGCAGGGCAGCATGGGCGTCGCGGTCGGCGATTACGATCATTCCGGCCGCCTGAGCCTGTTCGTGACGAACTTCTCCGAGGAGTACAACGATCTTTATCGCCACGACGGCGATCATTTCAGCGATGTGTCGTTCCGCTCGAATACGGCGCCGGCAAGCCTTCCGCTCGTCGGCTGGGGCACCAGCTTCTTCGATTACGACAACGACGGACTGCAGGACATCGTCGTCGTCAACGGCCACGTCTATCCGCAACTCGATGCGGTGCGGCTCGGCGGGTCGGCGGGCTACCGTCAGCGGAAGCTGCTGTACCACAACCGCGGCGACGGCACCTTCGACGAGCTGGGCGCGCGGGCCGGGCCGGCGCTGACGGAGCCGCGCGTCGGACGCGGCCTGGCCGTCGGCGATCTCGACAACGACGGACGCCTCGACGTCGTGATCAACGACCTCGACGGCGGCGCCCAGCTTCTGCACAACGAGGACCCAGCCGTCGGCAGCTGGCTGATCGTCCTGCTCGAGGGCAAGGGCGCCAACAGGGACGCGATCGGCGCCGTCGTGCGCGTGAAGGCGGGCCCGCTCGAGCTGCTGCGCTTCGTGAGGAGCGGCTCGAGCTACCTTTCCCAGGACGACATGCGCCTGCACTTCGGCCTCGGGGCCGCCGCGCAGGCCGACGCCGTGGAGGTCCGCTGGCCCGACGGCAGCACGACCAAGCTCGCGAACGTGAGGCTCAACCGGATCCTGACGGTCGAGCAGCGCTGACGCCGGCACTCAGCGCGAGGCGCGGTCGGCGGCGGCGGGCCCCGCGGC
>DATJIZ010000453.1:0-14899 GCA_035492735.1 Gemmatimonadaceae bacterium
CGCCTGCGCCGCATCGTAGCGCGTCGGCGAAGCGATCGTACGCCTGAACGCGTCGAACGGCGGCGACACGAGATCGACGCCGCGTTGCGTGTGCGCTCGCACGGTGAACGCCGTGAGCTGCGTCGAAACCGGCTCGAGCTCGGCACGGGTCCCTTCGAGGAACAGCAGTCGATAGTACGCCACCTCGGCGAACCCCGTACGGCGCGACTCCGAGCCGTACCAGATGCCCCGCTCGTGGCGGCCGCCAAAGCGCGAACCGTGCGGCAGCGGCGGATAGCGAAACGGCGTGGCGAGGAGGTAGTGCAGACGGCCGTGCGTCTGGTCGGGCGGCTTGGCGCGATCGATCAGCTCCTCGAGCAGAATCTGTTCGTCGACCGTGTCCACCAGCTTACGCGTCGAGACCTGATGCTGCGCTTCGACGACTCGCCATGGCGAGCGTCGAAGGGGCCGCAGCTCAGAGCCGCCCGCGCATCGCGTCCAGATACTGGACGACATCAACCAAGCCCTCGACGGTGTGAATGCGAGCCGCCGGCACCCCGCCGAGATGCGTGTTCTCTGAATTCAGCCAGCGGCGTGCCTTGTCGTCGTCGCCGCCGACCAGCGCGTCGAGACTGCGATACAGGCGCAGAAAAAGGAGGGCGAGCTCGCCCTCCTTCGTGTGGGGATCCAACCCGCGTCCGTGCTGCAACCTCGACACCGACGCTTCACTCGAGCCGATGATTGCGGCGAGCTGTCGATTCCGGACTCCAAGCCGGCCGGCTGCCGAAAGCACGGCTTTGGCGAGGACCGGCGCGGGGTCCGGCTGGACGGAAGGGCGGACGGGCGCGCTCATCACCTGCAATTATGTAGCGCGTTGTTTGCAATTGCAATACTCCCGTCCGCGACTCCCTGGTCCCCCGTTCAGTTGGCGGCCACGCTCACCCACGGATCGTTCGCCAGCCAGTTCGCATCCGGCGCGAACAGGAACACCATCGCTCCGTCCGCAAGCTTGGGCAGCAAACGCTGAGCGCGGCCGGGCTCCATTGCCGGACAGCCTTCGCTGCGACCAGCCTTGTCCGGCGTCACGTACGGCGCGCCATGCGCCACCACGCCGCGCGCGAACGCGTTGTCGTTGAACTTGCCCGACTCGCCTTCGAGCCGCAGACCGATCGAGCTGTATGCGCCGCCACCCGAGTGGCCCGTGAAATCGTAGAGTGACTTGGTGAGGTACAGGCCGAGCGAGGTGGCCGCACTTCGCGAGGCGTTCGAGAATCGGGTCGGCACGCCGTAGTGCGTGCTCGACGACCCACGGCCGTGCGCGACCGTGAAGGGGCCATCGATGATCTTCAGCGATTGCATGTCGAACACGTAGCCGCGCGCCTCGGTGCTCGGAAGACCGTAGTCGACGAAGTACAGGTACGGCTTCTTCACCTCGTCCGGATGAGCGGACTTGAAGGCGAAGTAGCTGCGGAAAGCGTCCTGGAGCGCGGCAGGGTGGCTCAGCGGACGGACCATACCGCTGAACGCGCCGAGGGCAGCCTCGACTTTGCCGGCAATGCCGACGGTCGAGCTGGCTGTCGCGGCTGGGCCAGCCGGAATCGTGTCGCGCGCCGGTGCGGCGAGCGCCGTCGAAACCGCGGTCAGTACCGGGCCCGACTTTTCGTGGCCGGGCAGGAATTCCGATCCGGCGAGCACGACGGCCGCAACACCGATCAGGACGTTCTGGGTGTATCTGTTCAGCTGCATCGCAATGAGAATCCTCCGCTGCGTCAAGACGACGCAGACGCACATAGTACAACGCGGGGGCTGATTAGCTCCCTCGTCGTACCCCTGGATTTGGTCGGTGGATCGTTGAATTTAGCATGTCCGGGTCGGAATTGTAACCCGTTGAGCCGTCAGGCATTACCTGATTTCTCCGCGCTGCTGGGCGCATTCATCAGTCCGCTCGCTGCGCGCTGGAACCCGGGAACCCAGGACCCCCGTGTGAATGCACCGAGTACAACGAATCGAACCGGGCGACGGTGGAAGTCCGCGCGATGCGCGGCGCCGCGGCTCGACATACTCGATCACTACCAATGGAGCAGTCATGAAGAAGGTTGCAGTGGTTGCGGCGGCGTTCGCGACACTCGCCGCGGCGGGCGCCATGCAGGCGCAGGGCACCGGCGCTCCGGCGCAGCACCAGCGCGGTGCGGGGGTTCGCGGTCAGATGGGGCCAGGTCGCGGCGGCGGCATGATGATGGAGCAGATGCTCCTCAAGAACATCACGCTCACCGACGCACAGCAGGCCAGAATCGACTCGCTGCATCAAGCAGAAGGCGCGTCGATACAGGGACAGCGTGGCGAGGGCCGCGGCGATTTCGCGGCGATCCGCGACGCTCGTGAAAAGGGCGATACGGCGACGGCCAACAAGCTGATGGCCGAGCAGCGCGCGAAAATGGAAGCGCGGCGCGAGGCCCATCTCGCTTCCGTTCGCGCGATTCTCACCGCGGCGCAGCAGAAGCAGTTCGACGCCAACGTCGCCGAGATGAAGCAGCACCAGGGTGAATGGGGCCGGGGACATGGCATGCGGCCCGACAGCACACGCAAGCCGTAACACGGAAACCGAGCTCCATGTCTGGTCACGCGCTCGCGTGACCGAACGCGGATCCATGAAACCGAACGCTCACGGAACGAGATTCCGTGAGCGTTCGGTTATTGCTGGGCTCGTGGCGACACTTGCCGGTCGACCGGGTGACTGTCGAAGTTAACGAGCTACTTCACGCGCACGTCCGCAACAGGAGGCCGATCGTGTATCTCGTCCGCGAAATCATGTACTGCAAGCCTGGCAAGGTCCGGGCGCTGGTCGAGAAGTTCACCGCGATGTCCAAGCTCGGCGAAAAGTCCGGCATGCCACGGATGCGCATCCTGACCGACTTCGCGGCCGAGCGGTACTGGACGCTCGTAGCGGAGATGGAGGTTGCGAGCATTGCCGATTTCGAGCGGATGATGAGCGAGATGCCCGGCAGTGAAGACGACGCCAAGGAGCTCGAGAAGATCATGAAAGGCTATCACGATCTCGTGGAGTACGGGAAACGGGAGATTTACAAGATCGAAGGGTGAACTGCGACTGCTGACGGCGCGAGGCGAACTGCGCGGACGGACTGCGAGGGCGAGGAGCGATGGCACACGGCGAACGGCGTTCGCCGTTTGCACCCGCCGGTTGCACCCGCCGTTCGAACGCGCCCTTCGCCTCGCGCCGTCAGACTTGCGCCATCAGTATCCCGCCCCTTTGAGCCTTTCATTCATCGCCGACACCTCCCGCGCGGTGACCTGATCGTACTCCGCCTTCGCGGCGGTCACCCGTTGGTGCAGCAATGCGGCGACCTCCCGCTGCGACGCCGTCGGCGCGTAGTCCGATCCGCCCACGCTGGACGACAGATATTCGAGCTGCTCGGCGAGTCGCGGCGACCAGCGAACGTCGTCCTGGCCGCGGCCGGTGGTGCGACGCTGGAAGAGCTTCTCCTCGAGCTTTTCGAGCGTCGTATCGAGCGAGTCCATCGACGCGCGCAGGCCTTTTTGCTGATCCGCCCTGGCCGAGTCGGCGTCGATCAGTTTGGTCACCGATTGCAGCCGACCTCGCGTGAGCTCGAGCGAGTTGACCATGTCGACCACCGAGCGCATGTCCTGCCGGATCGAGGCGACCAGCGCCACGTTCGCGCGCACGGTCTCGTCGGTGCCGCCGCTCAGCGGGTCCTTTCGCAGCTCCAGCGGCTGCGTGAAGGTCTGGCCGCGCGCGGCGAGCGTCACCGTGTAGCTTCCCGGCGGCTCGAGCACGGCGATCCGCCCGAAGCTTGGCGTGTTCTTTCCTTCGAGCCCAACGACCATCCAGTCCGCGTACTGCGGCGACGTGCGCAGCTTTCCCTGCGGCGTTGGGTCGCCGCGCAGGTCCCAGTAGACACGGTTGATCCCCTGGCGCATCGGGCCCTTCATCGTGCGCACGACCGCTCCGCTCGCGTCCTTGATCGTGAACGTCACGCTGTCGAAGGACACGCTCTTCACCCCGGCGCTGTCCTTGACCACACTGTCGCTGCCCGTCTTGAGCCAATAGTTGATCGCCGCGCCATACGGCGGATTGAACCCGGCGCTGGCATCGTAGCCCACGGCGAAGATGCCTTCAGCGTCACGGAAGCGATACGCGAGACGAGGTTTGAAGAGCTGAGCCTCGCTGGCGAGCACCTGTGGAGCGAGCTCGCGCAGCGGTGTGATGTCGTCGAGGATCCAGAAGCCGCGCCCGTACGTCGCGACGACGAGATCGTTGAAGTGCGGCTGCACGACGAGGCCGTACACCGGCGCGTGCGGCAGATTCATCTGGAGCGGTTGCCAGTGCGCGCCGTCGTCGAACGACAGGAAGAGTCCGTTCTCCAATCCGAGATACAACAACCCTCGACGCACCGGATCCTCGAGCACGATGTGCGCGTACGACAGCGGCGTGTGTGCGAGTCCGGTCGTGATCTGGCGCCAGGTCTTGCCGAAGTCCGTCGTCTTGTAGACCCACGGATCGCGATTGTTCGCCTGGTGGCCGTCGACGGTGAGATACGCGGTACCGGCATCGTAGCGTGACGCGGCGATGGAGCTGATCGTGCCCCACGTCCAGATGTTCGGAATGTTCGCCGTCACGTTCGTCCACGTCGCGCCGCCATCGCGCGTCACATGCACCAGGCCATCGTTCGTCCCCGCCCACAGGATCTTGCCGTCGATCGGCGATTCGGCGATCGAGTACACCACGCCCGCGTACTCCACTCCGATGTTGTCGGGCGTGAGCCCCCCGGAAACGCCCATCTTCGAGCGATCGTTGCGCGTGAGATCCGGCGAGATCTCGCGCCACGTCATGCCGCTGTCCGTGCTCACGTGCACGTGCTGGCTGCCGGTGTAGATCCGATTGTGGTCGTGCGCGCTCAGCAGCAGCGGCGCGTTCCACACGAAGCGGTAGCGCGCGCTGTCGGCCGGCGCACCGGCCACGTTCTCCGGCCACACCTCCACCGAGTGCGACACGTTGGTGCGGATGTCGTAGCGGGTCACGATGCCGCCAACGCTTCCCGTCCCCGACGCGCTCGACCACACGAGATTGCCGTCGACGGTATCGGGTGTCGCCCAGCCGCTCTCGCCGCCGCCTACCGTGCGCCACATGCCGCGGACGATGCCGGGCGAGTCCTCACCACCGCCGGTGCGCGCATTGCTCGGTCCCATGGCGCTCGGGCCGTCCTGGCGATTGCCGTAGACGTTGTACGGAACCTTGTTGTCGATGGTGACGTGGTACATCTGCGCCACGGGGAGCTGCACCTGATTCCACGTCTTGCCGCGATTGATCGAGACAGCCACGCCGCCGTCGTCGCTCACCAGCATTCGATCGCCGTTCGTCGGATCGATCCACATGTCGTGGTGGTCGCCCCACGGCTGCTGCGAGCCGGGGATGTCCACGATGTGGGCGCCGCCGTCGAGCGTCTTCGACAGTGACGCGGAGACGAAGAACACCTCGTTCTCGTTGTCCGGCGTCGCCGCGAGGCGGTTGTAGTAATGCGTGCGACCCGCCATCTCGAGATCGCTGCTCATCAACCGCCACGACGTGCCCGCGTCGTCCGAGCGAAACAGCCGCCCGTGCTCCGTCTTGCGACCGTCGGACAGCGGCACGCCATCACCGGTTTCGATGAGCGCGTAGATGCGATCCGGATCGGACTTGCTCACGGTGAGATTGATCTTCCCCAGCTGACCGAGCGGCAGCCCATTGCCGGTGAGCCGCTTCCATGTGGTGCCGCCATCGATCGACTTCCAGATCCCACTGCCCGCTCCACCGCTCGTGCGGCCCCACGTGTGGACCTCCATCTGCCAGAACGTTGCGTAGAGGATGTGCGGGTTGGTCGGATCCATCACCAGCTCGTTCGCGCCGCTCGAGTCGTTCACGAACAGCACCTTCTCCCACGTCTTGCCGCCATCGGTCGTGCGATAGACGCCCTTCTCCGGCTGCGGGCCGTACAGATGACCGAGCGCCGCCACGAAGACGCGGTTTGGATCATGCGGGTCAATCACGACGCGCGCGATGCGACCCGTGTTGTCGAGTCCCATCTTCGTCCACGTCTTGCCGGCGTCGAGCGACTTGAACACGCCCCAGCCGAGCGAGATGTGGCTGCGAATGAACGGCTCGCCCGTGCCGGCCCACACGACATTGGGGTCGGATGGCGCGACGGCGAGCGCGCCGACCGACGCAACCGGCTCCTTGTCGAAGATCGGCGTCCAGTGAATGCCGCCGTCGGTGCTCTTGAAGATCCCGCCCGACGCGGCGCCGGCGTAGATGACGTTCGGATCGCCGCTCACGCCCGTCACCGTACTCACGCGATTTCCCTCGGGACCGATGTAGCGGAACTTGAGGCGCGAATAGACGATCGTATCGACGGCGCTGTCGGGTACGACGCGGCGTTCGGATTGGTTCTTGCGCTGGGCAAAAACAACCGACGGCGCCAGCAGCAGCGGGACGAGGAGGGACGGGCGCATTGGCGAGGGGGGTGAGCGGAGACTGCCTATCAGCTCGGCGGCCCTGAGAAAGTACCGCTCGATGAACGTGAAGCTAGGCTCACGCCGGACCCGGCCGTCGAGGTGACCGGCCGCCGGCGCGGACGCATTTCGAACGACGGTGGGCTAGCGCTTCTTGAACCAGTCGGGGACTCCGGCCAGCGAACGCAGATCGTACTCGAGCAGCGTCTGCCCTTTGTCGGCGACCGCGCCAACCGTAAACCATCCCGTGCAGTAGATCTCGAGATCCGCTCGGTCGTCGCCGTCCACGGGGACGACGCGCACGCGCGAATGGAAGGTGGGATGGAGAAGGAACGCGACGTCGTCGGTGAGCGGCGCGCCGCCGTGCCGCTCGACCACGAGGCGGATCACCAGCGCCTGCTCGTATCGGACGCTGATCTCTCCGCGGAGCACGCGGCCGTTGGCTTCGCTCGGCTGCTTGCCGAAAATTCGCGGCACCGCATCGTCGTCCCCATCGACTGAAGTGTGGAGGAATTGATCGACCTGTGCCCGCAGCGCGGTCGGCAGCTCCGATGTAATCACCGCGGCCATCTCACCCGTCGACGCCGGCAGCTCGGCAGTCATCGGAACCGCTCCCGGCGCGGCGGGCGCCGTGCTCGGCGCGATCAGCTTTCCCGAGGCAAGTTTCTCGGCGACTTTGTCGGCGCGTTCGATGCGCGACTCCTGATCCTCGAGCTTGGACTGCAGCCAGTTCACGATGTCGGTGTCGGCGCGTGCCTGGATGCCGCCGTAGTAGATGCGCGTCCAGAGAAAGCTGGCGAGAAAGCCGATCGTGGCGAACGCGATGAGAATGACTTCCGTCACGACGTTCGTTCCGGCGGGCGGCGGGGCCACGGACTTTGCGACCTGATCGCCGACCAGGGCGAGGGCGTTTCCGAACTTCCCGAGCTCGACGAGCCCAACGCCGACCAGGATCTTGGTCAGCCAATCCGCAACCTGCTCGAGGTTGTTGCTCGGCTCATACGGCATGGCCGCCGTGTCGCGACGGTTTTCGCCCGCGACCGCCGGCTCGGCACTGCGCGGCCGGACTGTGCGCGGGATGCCGAACAGGAATCCGAGCAGGCAGCCTACGCTCAGCGATGCCGTCCCGATGAGGGCCTCGATCATGAGGAGCGTCCACGAGCGCGTGGTCGCGCCGTAGCCCACGACGATGACCGCCGCCAGTGCAAGCGCGACCTGAAAGACGAGCCAGGGTGGTCGCTCGCTCGTCGCGAATGGTCGTGCCGCGGCAACGTCGCCCGGCCGAGTGCCCGTCGCTCCGGACGCCTGTGGCGAGGCATCGGAGTAGGGCGTGAACCTCGAGGTCGTCGTCCCGGCAGCGCGATCGCCGGCGGAAAGAGCCTTGGGGTCTGACACGGGGACTCCTTGCGGAGGTGCCCGAGTATGTCGAGAACCCGGTCGCGCCGCAACGGTACTGCCAAAAGGATCGGGTGCTGCGAACTCCGCCGTCAGCCTTTCGCCGTTGCCACGAGCGCCGGTGGTGTAAGCTCGCCCGGCCTCTCGATCACATTATCGATGATCCCGTATCGTTGCGCTTCGGCCGCGGAGAACCAGTGGT
This sequence comes from Gemmatimonadaceae bacterium, assembly GCA_035492735.1. Classification (GTDB taxonomy): domain Bacteria; phylum Gemmatimonadota; class Gemmatimonadetes; order Gemmatimonadales; family Gemmatimonadaceae; genus JAQBQB01. Next base: position 8,102 of record DATJIZ010000453.1, read on the forward strand.
CCCGCTCGAACTCGCGCTCGATGCGCTCGAGCGGCTGTCCGGAGTGCTTGCCGAGGAGCTCGAACAGCTTGGCCCGGTTGTAGAGAATTTCCCTGGCCTGGATCTCGATGTCCGAGGCCGAGCCGCCGCCGCCCTGCTGCGATGGCTGATGCATCATGATGCGAGCGTGCGGCAAGGCAGAGCGGCGTCCCTTCTCGCCGGCGGCCAGCAGAAAGCAGCCCATGCTCGCCGCCATGCCGACGCAGGTCGTGCACACAGGCGACGTGATGTGCTGCATCGTGTCATAGATCGCGAGCCCCGAGTTGACGTCGCCGCCCGGCGAGTTGATGTAGAACTGAATTTCCCTTCCTGGCCCGTCGGCCTCGAGGAAGAGAAATTGCGCGATCAGAATGTTCGCGACGTCGTCGTTGACCGGCGTGCCGAGGAAGACGATGCGGTCCATCAGCAGGCGCGAGAAGATGTCATACGTTCGCTCACCGCGCGGCGAGCGCTCGACGATGTAGGGAATGTTCAGGGTCGACATGATTCCTCAGCGGGTTTTGTCGTTCTCGAGTGCGCTGGCGAGCGCGCGGGCCAGCGCGCGCGCCGCTTCGGGTGAACGGTGGGCGGCATGCGACGCTGGCACCACGGCCCATGCATCGCCGGGCAGTTGTATCATGGTGGCCGCACCGGCGCGCGGAAGGGCGCGCGGTGCGGCGGGGCCTCCCGACGCGACCGACGCCGGACTTCGAACCAATGCGCGCGCGCGGGCGTCTGCGACGCGCGAGGCAACGAACTCCAGCAGCGCCTCGTCGTCGGCGCCGCGCATCGCGGCACGCGCTTCGGCGAGCGTGACGAGTCCGAGATAGCCGGCCAACCGAGCGCCGGCGATCTGCCAGAGATGGCGAATGCCGTAGCGCGACGCGACCGTGCGACCCTCGGGCGGGTCGATGATGTCCTTGCGGCGGTAGTAGTGAACGGTGTTCACGGTGAACTCCGACGCGATCGCCGGATCCAGCGCCAGCTCGGCGACCAGGTCCCGCAGCAGGCGCACCAGATCGTCGGACTCGAGCGGCGCTGCCGCGTCGGGTACGGCGCGAGCGCGCCACGCCTCGAGCTCGCCGCTCACCTGCCGTTCGACGTCGCGGCGTGCCATGGTCAGGGTCGCGCCGCGGGCCGAACGGGCGCCCGGCGGTCGACGAGTGGCCGCGGCGCGTCGTCGGACAGTGCCTCGTCGGTACCGATGACCAGTCGGAGTCGAAGCACGGTAGCCTCGGGCTCGAGCGGGCCCAACGAGATCGGCATGAACCGCTGATCGGAGTGGCCCGTGAGACCCGTGCCGGCCGCCCGCTCGAATGGACTGTCCGTTTCCCGAACGCTGTATGGTGCGAGGTCCTCGGTCAGGCTTTGGAACGCGTTGAATCGGGCGGGCGACATCGGCCGTGGTCGTGACGTCGGCTCGAGCCGCGGCATGGGAGACATGACCACGGGAGGCTCGAAGCGCCGCTCGTGCCGCGGCAGCTCGCGCCGGAACCGTGCCTCGATCAGCCCGAGATCCGGGTTGTCGCGTCCACCGTCGGCCCCGAACACTGCCTCGCTTCCTTCGGCGACGACGGTGAATCGCCCATCCTCCCCGTCGATCGGCCGCTCGAGCTCCGTGGTCCCCCACGGCTCGAGGACCAGTCCGCCGGCCGTCACGCGCTTCCCGTCGATATCGAGGTCGACGACACAATTGAGAGGACTCGAATTGCGCAGCCGCAGCCGATAGACCTGCCCCGGTCGTGCGAGGACGTGCCCCGAGTCGAGCTCGCGCACTCTGCCGCTGCCCTGCGGTACCACCTCGACCGAAAAATCGCCGACGCGCATCGCGCCTCCCCTGTTGGGCCTCCCGCTAGTATAGCAATGGTACAATAATGGTGTCAATATCTGTCCGGCATTCAGAGGTCCGGCCGTCGTTCGCGAGGCTGTCTGTGTTTCGCCAGCCGGGGCCTCTAAGCGTTTGGAACTGCCATGGTACGGACAATCCGGATGCTTCGGATCGTGCCGTGGCAGTGAGGTCGCACGGCCCAACGCACCGGGACGATCGCTGTCGTGTGAGAGCCTCTCGGGATGCCACGAGCGGCATCCCGAGCGGCTGTTCACAATCAATCCCCTGCTCGTCGCGTCGCGGAGTTGTCCGCGAGAGCGAGCAGATCCGGCTGATCCGAGACCGATTCGTACAATCGCAGCTCTGAACTCTTAGAAGCCACGCCGGCGCGACGAAGGACGCACGTACCAGCCCGATCGCGCTTAGAGCGTGAAGTGCAGACCAATGCCGGCGAGATGGACCTGCTCGCGATGGAATTGCCCGTACGGCGACGGCCCGTTGTAGTACTCGGCGAGTATGCTCCACCGGCGTGACGGCGCGAGCGCGTCGTGGGGACGGGCGAACTCGAAGCCGGCGCGAGCGCTCACGCCGGTTCGGGTCGTGGTGTCGTCGACCACTTTCGCATCGACCGCCACGACGATTCGACCAACCGCGAGCGGGCCGAAGTCGATGTTGGCGCGTGGCCGCAGCTCCACGCCGCCGTGCGCCAGTCGCTCGGGCAGATCGGCCGGATCGCGGTGCAGGAACTCTTCGCCGCCGCCGTACACTCGTACCGCCGATACGTCCAGCGAGAACAGCAGCTCCGCCGTCTCGAACGACAGGTTCTCACGTTTCGGCGGGTTGTCGCGCAACAGGAATTCGTCGCCCAGGTGCGAGCTCTGGTGATAGACCCGCGCGCGACCGGAGAATGAACCGAACCGGAACGTGAGAGGCAGGCCGACGAGATAATCGGCGTTGAGCAAATCGTACGACGCCGTGCCAAGATCGAATTGGGCGAACACGGCTCCGGCGAGACCAAGCTGCACGCCGTTGCCCGGGTGCTCGGCGCCTGTTCGGAAGAACGGGAACTGATCGGCGATGCCGACGGCGGCGATGTCGGTCGCCAGATCCGTCTCGTTGCCACGCTGATAGCTCACGAACGAGCGGGTCGCTTTTGGGTCGGCGATCAACGGGCAAAACACGTCGCCGTGCGGCAGCGCGACGTACTTGCCGCGCTCGGCGGCCGGGCCGATCGAACCGCAGCGCGCCGGATAGGAATCGGACGTCGAATCCTGGGCTCGGGCGAGTTGGATCGGTGCAATCGTGAGCGCGGCGACCGTCGCCACTCGCGCGAGCAAACCGACGTTATGGGCAGTCATGCAAGCTCTCTCGTCGAGTTGAAGTGGAGAAAAGCTGCCGTCTCGACCTCAAAACGTACTCAACATCGAGCCGCTGCGGCGCGACGTCCACGTCCAACGGCGCTTGCGGCCCCGGGATCACGGCTTGCCGCGCGAGCGCGGAGGTCCGTATCCTACGAGCATGTCCAAGCTCGACTCGACATTGGCGTTGGCGTTGACGTTGACGTTGCCCGACCGACCAGCGGGCGTCCTGGATTCATGAGCGCTCTGCTCGCCTCGATTCGCGCAGCACTGCGTCGCGAGATGACGCCGCGCAACAAAGCCGGCGCCGTCCTCGCGGTGCTCACTTGCCCTTGCCATGTCGTGGTAGTGGCCTTCCTGCTGGCCGGCACGGCCGTCGGAACCTGGCTGGCTGCCGTCCGCGCGTATCTCATCATGGTCTTCGCGCTGCTGTTTCTGGTCGGCCTCTACCTGATGATTCGGCCCAACGTGAAGGCATGCGCGACGGATGCCTGTGGGGTTGGCGCGCCTGAGCCACGGGATTAGCTGCTCGTGACACGCGTTTCACCGCGACCGGTGCGGTGAAACTCCGCATCGGCAACTGTCGATTCTCGCCGAGCTCTTTCGACGTCAGGGTGTGCCGGCAGCGTCGCTGCCAGCGGATCATACCGCCCAACCTCAGGAGACAGCCAGATGCGTTTCATGATGATCGTGCACGGCCCGGAAGATTTCGGTAAAGCCGGCCCTCCACCCAGGGAACTCATGGAGGCCATCGGTAAACTCGGCGAAGACGCTTTCAAGGCGGGCACGATGGTCTCGATGGGCGGCTTACGCCCGACGTCGAAAGGCGCTCGAGTCCGTCAGACCGGTGGCAAGCTCGTGACGACCGATGGGCCGTTCACCGAAGCAAAAGAAGTGATCGGCGGGTTCAGCATCATGGACCTTCCGTCGAAGGAGGCGGCGCTTCAGGCGGCGCGCGATTTTATGGAGTTGCACCTCAAGTATTGGCCGAAATGGGAAGGTGAGTGCGAGGTGCGGCAGATGTACGCGGACGGGGAGATGCCGGACTTCTAGGCTGGCGCGGGATGCGGTGGAGGGGTAGTCTAGCGCACCCCGACTTCCCCTCACCGCCTTCCGGTCAATGCGCGCCTCCTATTTCTCCGCCCTCGCGGCGCTCGCCGTCGCAACCACCACCGGTGCGCAGGCGCCGGCGAACAAGCCATTCGAGTTCGACTCCGCCACGCTCGCGGGATTTCGCTGGCGCAACGTCGGCCCGGCAAACACCATGGGCCGCGTGTCCGACGTCGTCGGCATTCCGTCGCCGTCCAAGACGTTCTTTGCCGCCGCGGCAGGCGGCGGCATCTGGAAGTCGATCAACAACGGGGTGACCTGGCGCCCGGTGTTCGACAACCAGCGCGTGATCTCGATGGGTATGCTCGCGATCGCGCCGAGCGACACGATGCAGGTGTGGGCCGGCACCGGCGAGCCGAATTCGCGCAACACCATCTCGCCCGGCGGCGGCGTATACAAGTCGACCGACGGCGGCATCACCTGGAAGCTGATGGGTCTGGAGAAGACTCAGGCGATCGGCCGCATCGTGGTCAATCCGACGAACCCGAACGTCGTGTACGTTGCGGCGCTTGGCGCGCCGTGGAACGCGAGTCCCGACCGCGGACTCTATAAGACGGAAGACGGCGGCCAGACGTGGCAGCTCATCAAGTTCGTATCCGACAAAGCCGGTTTCGTCGACGTCGCGCTCGATCCGTCGAACCCGAGTACGGTTTGGGCATCGAGCTGGCAGCGCGTCCGCGGGCCGTACTTCCTGAACTCGGGTGGTCCCGGTTCGGCACTCTGGAAGTCGACCGACGCTGGCAAGACGTGGACGGAAGTGAAGGGCGGCGGATTCCCCGAGACGATGAAGGGGCGCATCGGGATCGCGATTTCGCTGTCGAACCCGAAGATCATGTACACGACGGTGGAGGCGGACACGGCACCGAACCCCAAGCCGGACAAGTCGAAACCGAAAGCCAAGTTGCCGTCGGGCCTTTACCGCTCGGAGGACGGCGGCGCTACCTGGACGCGCACGAACGACCAGGACACGCGGCCTTTCTACTACTCTCAAGTCCGCGTGCACCCCAAGAACCCTGATCGTGTGTACTGGTCCTCGACGCCGGTGCTCGTCTCGAACGACGGTGGCAAGACGCCGATGAACGCGACGCAGGGCATTCACGTCGACCATCACGCGATGTGGATCGATCCGGTCGACCCCGACCGCATGATCGTTGGCGACGACGGCGGCGTATCGATCTCGTTCGACCAGGGCGGCACCTATGTCTTCCCGAATGTTTTCGCGATCGGACAGCTCTACAACATCAGCTACGATTTCCAGGTGCCGTACCGGGTGTGCGGCGGCCTGCAGGACAATGGGTCGTGGTGTGGTCCGAGCCGGCGTCGAAGCGGCCCAATCACCAATTCGATGTGGTTCACAGTGGGCGGCGGCGACGGCTTCGTGACGCAACAGGATCCGACCGATCCGAACACGATCTACGCCGAGTCGCAGGGCGGCGCGATCACGCGGCTCAACTACGAGACGGGCCAGAGCACCTTCCTGGTCAAGCCGCAGTGGCGTCCGCGCTACGACATGTACGAGGACTCGCTGCTCATCGAGCGGCCCGACACGACCAAGCCGCCCACGGCGGACGAGAAGAAGAAGCTCGCGGAGCTCAAGACGCGGCAGCGAACCGACTCGGCGGCGCTCGACCTGCGGTTCAACTGGAACACGCCGTACTTCATTTCGCCGCACAACCCGCAGACGTTGTACGTCGGCGGCAATCGCGTGCTCAAGTCGACGAAGCGCGGCGACGACCTGTACCCGATCTCACCGGACCTCACGACCGCGGACACGATGAAGATCCGCGTATCGATGCGGACTACGGGCGGCATCACCAACGACGCGACCGGCGCGGAGACGTACTGCACGATCGTGTCGCTGAACGAATCGCCGGTTCGCGCCGGGATTCTGTTCGCCGGCACGGACGACGGGCGGTTGTGGATCACGAAGAACGACGGCGGCACGTGGGAAGAGCTCACGTCGCGCGTTTCGGGCGTGCCGGCCGGCACGTACATCACGCGGATCGAGCCGTCGCCGCACGACTCGATGACGTTCTTCGTGACGTACGACAACCACCGCAACGGCGATTACAAGCCGTACGTGTTCATGACGACCGACTTCGGCAAGACGTTCAGGTCGATCGTATCGAATCTGCCGACGGGCGGGCCCGACTACGTGCACGTGATCCGGCAGGATCCATTCAACAAGAACCTGCTGTTCCTGGGCACCGACGTGGGCGCGTACGTGTCGGCGAACATGGGACGGAGCTGGCAGCGTTTCATGACCGGACTGCCGACGGTGCCGGTGCACGATCTGCGTGTGCACCCGCGCGACCACGAGCTGATCGCGGCAACACACGGACGCGGCATCTGGATCGCGGACGTGTCGGCGCTCGAGCAGATCGACGACAAAGTCATCGCCGAGGACACGCACCTGTTCTCGTCACCGACCGCGTATCAGTTCGGGGACCGGCCCGTCGAGGGTCAGTCGCAGGGGCATCAGGT
>DATJIZ010000454.1:0-5674 GCA_035492735.1 Gemmatimonadaceae bacterium
TGCATCAGGAGATCATCTATCTCGAGACGATGAAGGACGACGTCGGCATCGAGCTCGCCATGCAGTACAACGATGGCTACCAGGACACCGTCTTCTCCTTCGTCAACAACATCAATACACACGAAGGCGGCACGCATCTCACCGGCTTCAAGGCGGCGCTCACGCGCGTGATCAACCAGTACGCGCAAAAGGGCGGCTTCCTCAAGAAGGCGGATTTCACGCTCTCGGGCGACGACGTGCGTGAGGGGCTCACGGCCGTGTTGTCGGTCAAGGTGCGCGAGCCGCAGTTCGAGGGGCAGACCAAGACGAAGCTCGGCAACTCCGAAGTGGAGTCGGCGGTGAAGACGCTCGTCAACGAGTGGCTGGCGGCCTATCTCGAGGAGCATCCCCGCACGGCGAACATCGTCGTGGACAAAGCGGTGTCGGCCGCCCGCGCCCGCGAGGCAGCGCGCAAGGCGCGCGATCTCACGCGGCGCAAGTCGGCGCTCGACGTCGGCAACCTGCCGGGCAAGCTCGCCGACTGCTCGCTCACCGATCCCGCGCTCTGCGAGCTGTATCTCGTCGAGGGAGACTCGGCCGGCGGTTCGGCGAAACAAGGCCGGCGTCGGGATTTCCAGGCGATCCTGCCGCTTCGCGGCAAGATCATCAACGTCGAGAAAGCACGCATCGACAAGGTCCTCTCGAACGAAGAGATCCGCACGATCATCACGGCGATCGGCAGCGGCATCAAGGACGAGTTCGAGCTCGAGAAGGCGCGCTATCACAAGATCATCATCATGACGGACGCCGACGTAGACGGCGCGCACATCCGCACGCTCCTGCTCACGTTTTTCTTCCGGCAGATGCAGGAGCTGATCGAGGCCGGCTACGTGTACATCGCCCAGCCGCCGCTCTACCGCGTGGCGAAGGGCAAGGAGGAGTACTACGCCTACGACGAGTCCGAGCGCGACGAGATCGCGGGGCGGCTCGGCAACGGCGACGGCCGCGGCAGTCTGAGCGTCCAGCGCTACAAGGGACTCGGCGAGATGAATCCCGACCAGCTCTGGAACACCACGATGGATCCGGAGCGGCGCACGCTGCTCAAGGTGTCGATCGAAGAGGCGGTGCTCGCGGACCAGATCTTCCAGACGCTGATGGGCGACGACGTCGAGCCACGGCGCGTGTTCATCGAGAACAACGCGCAGTTCGTGAAGAATCTGGACATCTGATATGCTTCGGCATGTCAGCTGATTCGACTGTCGCACCCCAGCCGCCGTACGAGCGCCTGGGCGGGGACAGCGGCATCCGGCGGCTCGTCGATCGATTTTACGACCTGATGGACAGCGCTCCCGAAGCCGCGACCGTCCGCGCGTTGCACGCGGCAAGTCTCAAGGCGTCGCGCGACAAGCTCTATCTCTACCTGAGCTACTGGACCGGCGGACCACCGACGTACGTCGAGCAGCGCGGGCACCCGCGCCTCCGCGCGCGGCATCTGCCCTTCACGATCGGCTCCCGCGAGCGCGACGAGTGGCTCTGGTGCATGGACCGCGCGCTCGACGACCACGAGATGCCGCCATCGCTTCGCGAGCAGCTGCGCGAGCGGATCCACGGCCTCGCCGACCACATGCGCAATCAGCCGGACCCACGGTAGGCTCGCGACGACTGGGTCTGAACCGCCGCCCGGCTCGCTCTCACTTCAATCCGTACACGATCATCCGACTCTGCGTGGTTCCTCCGGCCCAGATCGGTGACCGCATCCCGGACGCGATCGCGATGCGCTCCTGGCCGTTCGCGGTGTAGGCCACGACGCCTCCGCCAACGGCTTGTCCCGTCTCCGTCTGCCAGAGCACGTGACCGTTGTCGGCATCGAGCGCGTACACGCGTCCGCCAAGGTCGGCGGTGAACACCACGCCACCGGCGGTCGGGGTGACGCCGGCCAGCACCGGCTGGTGCGCCTCGACCTTCCACCGTAATGCGCCGGTCTCGGCGTCGATCGCGCTGATCCAGCCTCGCGACGAATCCGGCGGATCGCCCGATATGCCGGCGGCGCCATCCTCCGCGCCGAACCAGGCGTGTCCTGCTTCGGGAATCGCTGTGGTGTCGCGGCGCAGCCGCACGCGGGCACAGCGATCCACAGCGCCGACGTACAGCGCGTTGGTCGCCGGACTGTACGCTGCGCCGTTCCACTCGACGCCGCCCGTGATCCCCGGGCAGAAGCGCGTCAGGCTGTCGCGACTCAACGGCACACGCTCGTTGAACCGCGTCGCGACCGGCGTTTGCGAGAGCAGCGGAATGACAGGCGGCATGGCACCGGCACTGGCACTGGCCCTGGAGCTTCGCGTGACGCTCGATCGATCGAGGATCGACAGCAGCGCATCCTTGTTCGCCGAGGCGATGATCCGGCGTCCGCCGCGCGTCGTGACGAGTGTCGGCGGCGCGTCGACGTCCCAGTCGTGTGTATCGTGCTTCATGAGCTGGTTGTACGCGAGCATCCGACCGGTCGTCGCATCGAGGGCGATCACGGAATTCGAATACAGATTATCGCCCGATCTCAGCGCGATGTCGAAGTCCGGGGCTGGATTACCGGCCGGCACGTACAGCACGCGTGCTTCGGCGTCGTAGGTGAATGACGTCCAGAAGGCTCCGCCGGACGGTGGCACACGCGTGTTTGCCCACGTCGTCCTCGCGCGACCGCTCGCCGGCACCACGTCGAACCTCCAGACGACGCGTCCATCACGCGCGTCGAGCGCGAATACGTGTCCGGTCACGCCGGAGTTGTCACCGCCGGCGTTGCCGATGTACACGAAACCATCGGCGGCGATAGGCGCCATCGGGTAGGAAATGCCCGGGCCGCGCACGTCGAGGGCCTGATCCCAGACGACGTGGCCATCGGTCGTGTCGATCGCAATCGCGTGGCCGTCGGACGTGCCGCGGAACAGGCGCCCGTCCATCCAGGCGAAGCCTCGATGCACGAGTAGTCGACTGGGCTGCGCGCTGTGTCGCGCGACTTTCCACCTCTCGCGACAGGTCGCACCGTCGACGGCATAGGAGATCGTATCGGTCGTGAAGTACACCGTGCCGTTTACGACGATCGGTCCCGTTTGCATCGCTGCCTGTTCAGGCAGAGGGTACGAGCAGATCTCCCGAAGCCTGCCGACGTTCGAGCGGTCGATCTGCCCGAGCGGGGAGAACCGATCGCCGGCGACCGTGCGACCATAGGCGGGCCAATCGCCGGCGGCAGGCGAGTCGACTGGTTCGGGCGCCGTGTGCGTTCGACAGCTCGCGAGCGAAGCGACGATCGCCATCGCGCCAAGTCCGGCCCGCCGAAAGAGATTGTGCGGCATCACGAGCCCGTCCTCCGCGCTTCGGGTATCGAGCGACAACGCTTGCCGCGGCGTCCAACGGCGCGGCAGACGTCGCTATCGTAGCCGCCCGAAGTACCACCGGGCAACCACGCGGCGACCGCGAGACGGAGCCAGCCGGGCGCGCCGCTCTGCTCGTCGCGGTCTTATGTCCAATGTTCGCGCGGCGAGACGAAGAGCGAGTCTCAGACGGTTCCAACAGTCAGTGACATGCTGCTACCACTTTCGCTCGCCCTGCAGTTGCAGGCCGATCCGTCATTTCAACCCCGCCTCGCCGGGGTACCGATCACTTCCAACGCCATCACGGATGCGGCCGGCTATGCCACGCTCCGTTTCCTGCAAACCTGGCGATCCGCCTGGCTGCAGAGTGGCGCATTCGAGGGGTACGGGCAAACGTACCTTCGCCTGCGCGACGACCACTGCCACTGGGATGGCAGCTACGTCCCCGGCGGCCAGGCGAATGGCCACGACGTCCCGCCTACGGTCATCCACAACTCGAGCCGGCGCTCGATGTGCCCGGACTGGTACGCGGACGCGGGGCCGATTCCAGGCGACGAGTCGGTGCTGCGCGACGTGTCGCTCACACCCGATTGGCGAGCGCGCGTTCGCGCCGAACGCGCCGTGCTCATCGACTCCCTGGAAGCGCTCGCGAAGCTCAAGCCCGGCGACGCGTGGATCACGGGTGAGCGCGTACGCTTTCTCGTCGATCAGGGAAGCGTGCACGAAGCGGTCGCGGTGGCCCGCTCGTGCACGGCGAACAAGATCTGGTGCTCGCAACTGACGGGCTTCGCGCTCGATGCCGGCGGCGACTACGCCCGCGCTGATTCAGCATTCGACGCCGCGAGCGCGGCCATGACTCCGGAGAAGCGATGCGAGTGGACGAGCGCGCGGCTCCTGCTGGACTCGCGCGGGCGCTCGGACTATGACCACTTGAGTTGCGACCAGCGCGACGCGGTCAACCGGACGCTGTGGTGGCTCTCCACGCCGTTGTATTCCGATTCGGCCAGCGACAGGCGGAGCGCTGATTTCTCGCGGAAAGTGCTGATTCAACTGCACGGGGCGCTGCCGTGGGATGAACGATTCGACTGGCGCGATCGCTACGGCGGTGAGGCGCTCGCTGAGATGCTCGTTCGCTACGGCTGGCCGGCATTCTCCGCATTCGGCGGCGCGTGGGAGGAGATGAGCCATGCGAGCTGGATGGGCTTCTACGACAGCACACGGACGTCGACGCTGGAGTATCCACAGGACCGACTGCACCTCGTGCCGGATTGGCGCGCGGTCCAGAATCCGTTCAGCGCCACGGCCGACGCCTGGCAGATCAACGAGCCGGAATTGAAGAACGACGAAGAGCCCGCGGCTCAATGGTGGCCCGCCGAGCACTACGGTCGCGCCGCCGGTCCGATCCGCCAACTTTCCGACCAGACGGCCGTGCTGCGCCGCGAGGACCACGTCGTGATCGCGACGGCCTCCGAGCTCCCTTCCTCGACATTCAAACTCAACCCGGATACCGCCGCGGTCGTGCTGGTTCGAACGACTGGTCCGAACGTCATCGAGAAGCTGCGGCACGACACCTACAGGAACGACAAGGCGATCGTCGTGACGGCGCCCATTTCGTCGACTCCGGCGATCGTCGGAACCGAGCTGCGCGCCGCACGGCCGGGAGAGTTGTCAGCGCGCACGCGCTTCGCGATCACGCCGCCGCTGCCGCTCGCGACTCTCGCGCCCGGCCAGACCGCGATCTCCGAACCAATCCTGATCGGCACGCGCGAGGGAGCGCCGCCGGGACCGGAGGGCGCGCTGCGGGAGATGCTCGGCTCGACGCGGGTGCGCGGTGCCAAGGTGGGGTTGTACTGGGAGACGTACGGATGGACCGCGAGTGACTCGGTCGACGTCGCGGTCGTGATCAGCCGCCACGAAAAGCTGAGCGCGATCCGCAAGCTCGGCATGCTCATTCGCGTCGCGCACGACATCAACGGCTCCGTCGCGGTCCGGTGGGACGAGCCGCAGCCCGGACACAGCTCCTGGACCATTCCGGGCACCGTCCCGATCCAGGCGCGCAGCGTGCGGATCGACCTGTCGCGGCTCGAGCCGGGGCACTACAGCGTCACGGTGCTCGTCGGCAAACACGGAGCGACCACCGTGCCGATCAGCGCAAGCCGGGACTTCGTGTTCGAGGGCGTGGGGACGAAGTAGGGAGCGTGGTGCGGTGCTGCCGCAAGCCGGCGGCACCGCACCACGCGGCGGCGTCAGCGTTCGTCGCTGCGCTTGGTCGTAACGACGATGACCCCGTTCTTCGCACCGTCGCCGTAGGTCTGCAATGCGGCTCTGCCCTT
>DATJIZ010000455.1:0-3232 GCA_035492735.1 Gemmatimonadaceae bacterium
GCTCGATGAGCACCGCACGCGTCACGGTGGCTTGGCCTGCACTCATTGCCGGCGGCATTGCGCTATTGGCGGCTGGGGCCGGCATCGCGTACGTCGCTGTCCGGCCTGCATCGCCAAGCAACGGCGTTCAGACTACCACCGCCGGCGCTGTTCAGCCCTCCGCCGGAGCGCCCTCGTCAACGTTACCGCCGGCGCTGAGCGCCGCTCCTGAAGTCGTCATCACATTGACGCCTGAGGCGATCCAGCGCGCCGGAATCGTCCTCGCGCCGGTCTCGGCCGGCCGTGACATATCGGCCCTGCGCCTGCCCGGAGTCGTTCAGCCGAACGCTTACAAGCAGGTGGTAGTCACACCGGTCGTAGGCGGCCGTGTCACACGAGTGCTGGCCGAACTGGGACAGTCTGTGCGCCGCGGCCAGCGATTGGCGGAGATCTTCAGTCCAGAACTGGCAGAAGCAGAGACCCGGTTCGTTTCCGCACGCGCGGAGCTCGATGCCCACGAGCGTGAACTGCAACGCACGGAGAAACTGGTTGAAATCGGATCGGCCAGTCGCCAGGAACTGGAGCGCCTCCATGCGGAGCACACCGCCAAACTGGCGGCGCTCGAGAGCGCCAAATCGCAGCTCGAATTGCTCGGCCTTTCTACATCGGCCATCGCAGGTCTCGGCCCCGGAAAAGACGTCGGCGCCGTCACCACGGTGTCGGCCCCAATGGCTGGCGTCGTGATCGAACGCGCGGCCAATACAGGATTGAACGTCGACCCGACCGCGAAGTTGTTCACGATCGTGGACCTCTCGACGGTCTGGGTCGTCGCTGATCTCTACGAGAAGGACTTCTCGCGCGTCCGTGTGGGAGCAAGTGCCCGAGTCACGACCGAGGCGTTTCCGGACACCACTCTCCACGGGAAAGTCAGCTACATCGATCCGCAGCTGAATCCAGAGACGAGAACGGCAAAGCTGCGCGTCGACGTATCGAACGCCAAACAGGAACTTCGGCTTGGCATGTTTGCCGACGTCAGCATCGACGCCGCAGGCCAGGGTGCGGTCGCCATGATTCCGCGAGCCGCAGTACAGAACGTCGGCGATCGAACCGTGGTCTACGTCGCCGACGCGAAGGACGCCGGCCGGTTCATCGAGCGCGAGGTGCGTCTCGGCGATCGGTCTGGAAACGAGGTCGCGGTTCTCAACGGCGTGCAGCCAGGCGACCAGGTCGTTGCGGGCGGCAGCTTCAATGCACGCGCAGAACGCGATCGCCTTGGTCTCCGACCGAGCTCAACGCCGAGTTCAGCAGCTCAGCCCGCGTCACAGCAGGCAGGCACTGGCAAGGTGCAGGGCCCCAAAGTTCTCGTGACTGAAACCGGCTATGAGCCGGCGAAGTTGACGGTCCGAGCCGGCGAGGTGGCGCGAATCACGTTCGTGCGGACGACCGACAAAACGTGCGGTACAGAAGTCGTCTTTCCATCCCTGAATATTCGCCGTACGTTGCCGCTGAACGAACCAGTCGTCATCGAGTTCACGCCGAAGCGCTCCGGCGAGATCGGCTTCGTGTGCGGCATGAACATGCTGCGAGGAACGGTGGTCGTCGAGTGAGGACGAACGCGACACGCGCGCAACATCTGTGCGAGTGGCGGCGGGGAATTGTTCAACATGTCGGCGGTCACGCTGAAGGCGGATTGGTGTGCCACGTCTGGCGGCCTGGCGGTGATGGTCCCTTCGCTCAAGCTCGGCTGTTGACGTAGCAGGTCGACTGACGGCGGCGCCATCTCCGGTTCGACGGCAGGCGACCTGACCACGTCGCGGCGCACCCTCGGCATTCCATCGGAATACCAAACGCTCCAACTCACAGGAACATTGGGCGGACCTCCGCGTGCGGCCTCACGGCTCGGGCTTCAGTCCATGCAGAGCTGGCGCCGCGCTGAGGTCACGGCTTTCCGCGAATGGAGGCCCGGAATCCCTCGGCGCAATTTCGACGCGCGGTCACGGATGGGCCGGCGTGCTTTGTGCAATTCCGCCAGACGGCACGCCCGCCATCGCGCTCCCAGGAACACTTCGGCCGGCGCGATGGGTTGGGACGATGCAGCGGAAGACGGCTCGATGCAGCGGCACACGTGCCAATCATCGAACGGTTACAGCTGAGTTCGACGACTTCTCATGAATGGAGCTACGCTAGAGGTTCAACCGCTCGTCCAAACATGACCATAGCCACCGCAGAGGGCTTCACGGCTATCGTGTCGCAGCGCGTCGAGGCCGAGCGTCACGCGCTCGCGGCTTCCTGGCTGCGGCAGCTCAATGAACTGCTGACCGTCGACGCGAATGACGTGTTCCCGTCCGAGCAATTGCTCGACCACATTCCGACGTTGATCCGGGAGATCGCGGTGTACCTGCGGGCTCCGGCAGACGAGGAAATCGCTGCGAACACGATCGTGATCGAAAAGGCGCGTGAACTTGGCCGGCTGCGACACGACCAGCGGGCCTCGGTTCACCAGCTGTTGCGGGAATACGAAATCCTTGCCGATATTCTGGAGGCGTTTGTCGTCGAAGAGACCAGGCGACTCGGGCTTCAGCCATCCACCGAAGAATGTTTCGCGCTTCTCCGCCGCCTCACGCGTTCTTCGCGAACGTTGATGCGGACGACGGTCGACACCTTCGTGAGCGAGTACATGACGGCGATTGAAGATCGGAATGAGCGGATCAAGGCGTTCAACCAGATGGCGAGCCATGAATTACGTTCGCCGATCGGCACGCTGTTGTTCGCCGCGGCGGCGCTGGAGCGCGACGATATTCGCGCGGATCGAGCCAGGAGCGAGAAGATCACCACGACGATCAAAACGAATGCGCAGCGGCTGTCGTGGCTCGTTCAGAACCTGCAACGCGTCACCCGCTTGAGCGGCCCTCTTGATGTTCCGAACGAGCAGGACATCGAGGTCGCCACAATCGCCAACGAAGTGGCCCGCCAGCTTCAGGAAATGGCGTCACCGCGACAGGTGCGCATCGTCGTCGGCAACGAGCTGCCCGAATTGTGCGCAGACCCGGCGCGGCTGGAGCTCGCATTGATCAACCTCGTGTCCAACGGGATCAAGTACAGCGATCCATCGAGGGCCGATTCCTTCGTGGAAATCACGTCAGGTAAGAACGCACCTGAAGGCAGTTGCGTGTTGTGCGTGCGCGATAACGGCCTCGGCATCCCGGAAGCAGACCGGGTGGCCATTTTTGAGCGATTCTTTCGTGCCCACGCG
>DATJIZ010000456.1:0-6062 GCA_035492735.1 Gemmatimonadaceae bacterium
GCGACGCGAGCAGCGCGGCGATCGTCCCGATCGCGACGCCAACAACCGCGATTCGGGCCGCATCACTCAGCACGAGCGACAGGATGCTCGAGCGTGGGGCACCGAGCGCGACCCGCAGCCCGAGCTCGCGACGGCGTCGCACCACGCTCCGGCTGATGACGCCGTACACACCGAACAGCGCGAAGCACCCCGCGGCGATCGAAAACGCGACCATCAGCCGCATGCGATAGCGATCGTCTGTGAGCGAACGCGCCAGACGCTCCGTGAGCGGCATGGCGTCTTCGATCACGATACTCGCATCCGCTCGCCAGATGCGGTCGCGAAGCACGGGCACCAGGAGCGACGGATCCATCGGCGTCCTAACGAGGATGTTGTCCGCCGCCTCGTCTCCCGATCGTGTGGGCAGGTAGAACTTGAAGCGGTCTTCATCGCCGCGAAGGTCGTGCTCGTGCGTGTCGGCAATGACGCCGACGATCCGGTAGGACTCGCCCCAGAGGCCGACCGTTCGATCGAGCCAGCGTCCGTCGGGCCAGAAGTGACGCGCAAAGGCGTCCGTGACGACCATGACGCGCTCCGCGTCGGGACGCGTATCGGCGGGGCCGAGCACGCGACCCTGCAGCGGCCGAATGCGGAGCACGTCGAAGTACGTGCCCGTGACGTATCGTCGAGCCGCGTTTACGACCTCGCCCTTCGCAGGCGTGTAGCCTTCCGGCTGCACCGAGTTCCCGCCTCGGTCATCGCTATACGGCATGTCGCTCGTGAACGCGACGTTCGAGACGCCTGGAATCGAGCGAACCTCGTCGGCGATCTTCGCGATGAACGCCGCCGCGCGCGCTCGGCTCGAATCCGTGTTGCCGTTAGGCGCGTAGAACCGGTCCCACGGCAGTTCGATCTGGACGGCCACGACGCCCTTTGGATCGAAGCCTGGCTGCACCCGCTGCAGCACCGCGAGCGTGCGCGTGAGCAATCCTGCTCCAACCAGTAGCACAGTGGCGAGCGCCAGCTCCGCGACGACGATCGCGTGCTGCAGTCGTCCGCGTCCCTGCGTCGTGGCACCGGCGCGCAGCGATTCTCCCGCGGTCACGCGAGACAGCGACAACGCAGGAAAGCAGCCAGCAACGATGGCCGTCGCGATGGCGAGCAGCGATGCCAACAGGAATGTCGTCAGGTCCACACGAACATCCCCCAAGCGAGGAATGCCCTCGGGCATGATCGCCAGGAGGATGCGCGTGACCGCGGCGGCAACGAACATCCCGGCGATCGCACCGCCGACGCCCAGCACGACACTTTCCGTGAGCAGCTGGCCGACGATGCGACTCTTCTTCGCGCCGAGCGCCTGCCGCACCGCGAGCTCGCGCAGTCGTTCGGCTCCGGTGCCGAGCAGCAGCAGCGCCACGTTCGCGCACGCCGCGACGAGCAGCACGAGCGACGCGCCCGAGAGAATGAGCAGCGGGACTCGAATTTTCGCGGTCGCCTGCGCGACCGGTGCGACGAGGTGCGCGCCGTGCGTGATGTGTTTCGGGTCGATCGCCGCGAGTCCTCGCAGGATAGGCGCGAGCTCCTGCTCCGCGTGTGCGAGTGAAATCCCGTCGCGGAGCCGGCCCACCGCGAGCAGCATGTGATTGTTGAGCTCCTTGTCGTTCGACGGAGGCTCGTACGGCTGCCAGAGATCGGCGCTGGCGTCCACCAGCGCGAAGGTTGCCGGCAACACG
The DNA here is from genome assembly GCA_035492735.1 of Gemmatimonadaceae bacterium. Classification (GTDB taxonomy): domain Bacteria; phylum Gemmatimonadota; class Gemmatimonadetes; order Gemmatimonadales; family Gemmatimonadaceae; genus JAQBQB01. The sequence goes on from DATJIZ010000456.1 coordinate 1,713, forward strand.
CCGATCACGCGCACGGGGCGGTCGTTCAAGCGAAACGTCTTTCCGACGATCGTCGCGTCGCTGCCGAAGTGCGAGACCCAGAAGTCATGTGTGAGGACCGCCACGGGCTCGGCGGCTTCGGTCGCCAGAGGAAGTCGCCCGAGTGCGGGCAGAACGCGAAGCGCACGCCAGAATCCTGACGTCGCCTGCCCGATCTGAATTCGCTCGGAGCCTGTCCCACGTGGCACCCGTGCGCGCCACACGCTGTAACCGCCCGCCGCGACGAAGCTCTTCTGGCGCTCGAGCCACGTGCGCAGCTCGGGCGGGCTGAATCGACCCAGCTGCCACTCGCTGCTGAGCGACGGATTCGTTCGCCACTCCTCGAGCGTGGGATGCACGAAGACGAGTTGTTCCGGCCGATCGAACGGAAGTGGACGGAGCAGAACCGTCTGGATGATGCTGAACATCGCGCTGCTCGCGCCGACGCCAAGCGCGAGGGTGAGCACCACGAGACCCGCGGTGCCACGACTTCGCCGCATGGCGCGCACGCCGAACTTGAGGTCCTGCCGAAACATCTCGATCGGCGACCATGGACGCTCGGCGATCGCCACCAAGCCGGCTGGTCTGCGCCGAGCGCTCAGCCGGCTCGCAATGGCGATGCGTACGAGGCCAGCGAGCTCGCGGGCGATCTCACGCCGACGTTCGCCAGTAGTGCACGCGTCACGGACGCGGTCGGCGAATGTGGCAACGAGATCGTGGCCGACCCGCGCCCGGAGCCAGGACGGCAACAGCACACGGGCGAGCCACGCGTACACGCGCACGTGCCAATCGCGCGTCATGGGCGTGGCTCCTGCAAGAGGTCCACAGCTCGTGCCTGACGGACGAGGCGCGCGAGTCGCTGCGATTCCGCGCGTGCGGCGGCACGTCCCGCTGCCGTCAGGTGATAGTACCGTCGTCGCTCATCTTCGCCCGCGGGGGACGCGTGTTCGCGGATGAGTCCATCGTCCTCGAGCCGGGTCATGGCGAGGTACAACGAACCGGAGCTGGGGTTTGCCGCGCCGTCGGTGAGGGTGCGGATGCGGCGGATGATCTCCCAGCCGTGCGCGGCGCTTTCGCCGAGGGCGAGCAGGATGTAATAGGAAAGCGTGGGGAGCGCGGTGGCGCTCCGTGGCTCACGAGCCGGCACGGCGGGCTCCACTAGGTTTACGGTAAACCTATCATCGATGCAATCCCCTGATCAATCCGGAGAGTGGGCGAACCGTTGGTGGGTGCTGGTCACGGTCGGCGTCGGCACGTTCATGTCGGCGCTCGACGGCAGTGTGGTGAACACGCTGCTGCCGGTACTCGCGCGGGCTTTTGGGGCGAGCGTCGCCGGCATCGAGTGGGTCACGACGGTGTACTTGCTGGTCATCTCCGGGCTGCTGTTGAGTGTCGGCCGAGCCGGCGATCTGTATGGGCACAAGCGGCTGTATCTCGGTGGGTTCGTGCTGTTCGTGGCGGGGTCCGCGCTGTGCGGGCTCGCGTGGTCGGCGCACGCGCTGATCGGGTTGCGCGTGATCCAGGCACTTGGGGCCGCGATGCTCATGGCTACGGCGCCGGCGATTCTCACGCGCAGCTTTCCGGCGAGCCAGCGCGGGCGCGCGCTCGGCGCACAGGGCACGTTCACGTACCTGGGGCTCACGGCCGGACCGTCGTTAGGCGGCTGGCTGGCGAGCGCCGTCGGCTGGCGGGCGGTGTTCTACATCAACGTGCCCGTTGGCGCGGTCGCGATCGTGCTCGCGTGGCGGGTGATCGCGCGGGATCACGGCGCCCAGGGTCGTGAGCGCTTCGACGTCATCGGGGCGATGCTGTTTACGGCGGGACTCGTCGCGCTGCTCGTCGCGCTCAACCAGGGACACGCGTGGGGTTGGACCTCGCCTCCTACGCTCGTGCTTCTGGCCGGGGCGGCGGTGCTGCTGACGGCGTTCGTGCGGGCCGAACGTCGCTCGAGTCCGATGCTCGACCTCTCCCTGTTCGGCGATCGACAGTTCAGCGGGGCGACGGTGAGTGCGCTCTTGAACTACGCGTGCGTGTTCGCCGTCCTGTTCGTCCTCCCGTTCCTCCTGATTCAGGGCCGCGGGCTCGATGCTGCGCACGCCGGGTTGATTCTCACGGCGCAGCCAATCGTCATGGCGATCGTCGCGCCGATCAGCGGTACGCTGTCTGATCGCATCGGCTCTCGGGGGCCCGCGGTCACGGGGATGGTGATTCTCGCGGCGGGGCTCGCATTCCTGGGATCCGTGGTGTTTCGCGGATCACTCACCGCGATTGCGGCGGGCCTCGCGGTCGTCGGGCTTGGTGTCGGGACGTTCGTGTCGCCGAACAACAACGCGCTGATGGGCGCGGCGCCGCGAAATCGCCAGGGAATTGCGGCCGGGGTGCTGGCCACCGCCAGGAACGTCGGCATGGTTCTCGGCGTAGGTTTGGCTGGCGCCGTGTTCACTACTGTGGCGGGGCGGGCGTCGCCGGGCGCCGACGGGCTGGTCGCGGGAGTGCAGGCGAGCCTGTTCACGGCGGCCGGCGTCGCGGTGCTCGGCACGATCGCCGCGGCGCTGACCCGCCGGCACGACACCTAACGATTCGAGGATATGCGAACGGCGATTATGCTGGGCCTCGCCATTGTTGGCGCAACGGCGGCGTGCGGTGGCTCGGGTCCGAAGCCGGCACCGGGCCCCGAGCAGCGAACCCTGAACGTGGCGCTGCGCCCGGTGCGAGCCGGCGGGGACAATGTCACGGACCTGAGCGTCCGCTGGGAGCTGCGCGGGCGCGCGCCTAACGCCCAGCGGTTCAGTATTCGCGCGCCGATCGTCTATGCCTCGGTCGCCGGGATCGCCGACAGCATGCAGGATCTCACGGTCCGCGACGCGAAAGGCGTCGTGCCGCTCCAGCGTGAGGATGATCCGGTGAATGCCGCCGGATTCCCATACTTTCGTCATTGGCGTGCGGAGCGGGACGTCGTGCCGCCGGTGATCGCGACGTATCGTGCGCGCACGCGAGCGACGGCGGTGAGCGGACCACAGTTCTCGCTGCAGGCGTACGGCGGCGGCATGAGCGCGGCCGGCTCCGGATTCTTCGCGCTTCCCGAGGATTCGGGAATCGTGTACAGGACGCGTCTCCACTGGGATCTGACGGAGCTCGGAGAGAACTCGATCGCGGCGTCGACGTTCGGCGACGGCGACCTGGAGCTCGTCGGCCCGCCAGAGCAGCTCCTTCAGGGCTACTACATGGCGGGGCGACTTGGCAGGCTCCCGGTGCGCGGTTCCACGCACGGGTTCACGGCGTACTGGCTCGGCACACCACCGTTCGACGCCAAGCGGGAGATGCAGTGGACCGCGCAGATGTATACGTACCTGCGAACGTTCTTCCGCGACACGACGGACGACGCGTTCCGGGTATTCGTCAGGGTGCTGCCGGGCCAGGATGGCTACCCGGGCACGGCACTGCTCAACTCGTTCATGCTCGGTACGCCCGTGCGCTCGGGTGACTCGGTGGGTTCGGCGCCTCGTGAGACCCTCACGCACGAGATGGTACATCACTGGGCAGTGGGCATCGACGGGCCGGAAGGGACGGTGACGTGGTTTCCCGAAGGCTTGGCGACGTATTACGCTCGCTTGCTGCCGATGAAGGCCGGCCTGGATTCGGTGACGTCGTTCATCCAGAGCGTCAACAAGACTGCGCGCGACTACTACACGAGTCCCGCCCGTAATCTGCCCGCCGACGAGATTGGCCGAGCGGGGTTCAGTAACCCGAGTGCGCGAAATCTGCCGTATGCGAGGGGGAGCCTCTACTTCGCCGACCTCGACGCGCAGCTGCGTGCCGCGTCAGGCGGGCGCCGAAAGCTCGAGGATATCGTCTTTCCGATCTTCGACCGGGTGCGACGGGGCGAGCGTGTGACGCAGGACGACTTCGTGAAGGCACTCGTTAGGGAGCTCGGGCCGTCCGCTCGCGCGCAGTTCGAGGCGGTCATCGTGCGTGGCGAAACGCTCGTGCCGGCGGCGAATGCGTTCGGGCCGTGCTTCGACCGGGTGCCCACGACCTTCACAGTGGACGGGAAGTCCATTAGCGGATATGACTGGATACGTCTGGCGTGGGTGCCGGACGATCAATGCCGCGCGTGGTAGTGACGCGAAGCCTCATTCTCGCGCTAGTCTGGCATCGCGTTAGGGCCGGCTTTACAAACGAGGAGGCACAGATTGACGCAGCTTGCTCCACGTGAGGTCTGAGTTCCGCGCGCAACGAGCCTGGTTTTGAAAATGGAACGGCCTCAGTCAGCTCCGAGCGTCCCGAGGTTGTTCCCCTTATCAAAAGGCTCCGGTGCGAGGAGTTCTGGAT
>DATJIZ010000457.1:0-3875 GCA_035492735.1 Gemmatimonadaceae bacterium
GACTCGAGGCGATCTACGGCGACGACTTTTCGCTCGACCTCGCGCGGCGCGATTCGGCCGGTACGGACGCCACGATCCGGCTGCCGTACCACACGGCCTCCGATCTTCGCGCCGAGCCGGTGCGATGACCGGCGCGCCACCCGGTGCCCGCAAGCGACTCCGCGTGCTGGTGGTCGACGACGAGCTGCTCGGCCGCGAGCGCGTTGCGGGTTTGCTGCGGCAGGATCCCGACGTCGAGATCGTCGGCATGATCGACAACGGTCGCGATGCCGTCGACGCCATCCGCGCCGAGCGGCCTGATATCGTCTTCCTCGACTATCAAATGCCGGGGCTCAACGGCTTCGACGTGGTGCGCACCGTGGGTCCCGAGCACATGCCCGTCACCGTATTCGTGACGGCGCACGATCAGCACGCGCTGAGAGCATTCGAGCTGGCCGCGCTCGATTATCTCGTCAAGCCGTTCGACGACGAGCGATTCGAGCAGGCGCTGCAGCGCGCGCGCCGAACGGTCGAGCTGCACGACCTCGATCGCTTGCGCGGCCAGTTGCTCGCGGCGCTGCTCGGCACGACTCCGCCGCCGTCCGACACGCCGGCGGCCGCGCCGCAGGCGCCCAGGTACCTCGAGCGCGTCGCGGTGGAGAGCAAGGGCAGGGTGCGCGTGGTGCCGGTGGCGCAGATCGACTACATCCTCGCCGCCGGCGTGTACGCCGAGCTGTACGTGGGCGACCGTCGCTACATCGTGCGCGAGTCGCTGCAGACGCTCGAGGAGAAGCTCGATCCCAACGTGTTCATGCGCATCCATCGGTCGGCGATCGTTCGGCTCGACCTGATCGATGTGTTCCTCCGCGCCGAGGGCGGCGATTACGAGGTGCAGCTCAAGAACGGCGTGCGGCTGCGCGTGAGCCGGTCGCGCCGCGAGGCGCTCGAGCGCCGCCTCGGCGTGACCGGCTGACGCCGCTCGCCTCACCCCTCACCCCTCACGCCCGCCGCCCGGCGCCCGCCCGCCGTGCCGTTCGCATCACCGGCGTGCCGATCGCACCACCGCCCTCAGCAAACACGTTCAGCCTGCGTCTAAGGAGTAGAGCCCAGCGAGAGCGCGGGCCCACCCAACGACGAGGCAATAATGAAGAAAATCGCAATCGCCGGCGCGGCGATCGTAGTGGGCGTAGCAGGCACGACGGCATGGTTGCACAAGCGAGCTGACGCGAAAGAAGCGCCGGCGTATCGCACGGCCGCAGTCACCCGCGGCTCGCTCAAGTCGACGGTCTCCGCAACGGGAACGCTCCAGGCCGTCCGCACGGTCCAGGTCGGCACCCAAGTGTCGGGGCAGATCGCGCAGATCTACGTCGACTACAACGACAAGGTCAAAAAGGGCGAGCTCCTGGCGCGCATCGATCCCACGCTGCAGCAGCAGGCCGTGCAGGACGCCGAAGCGCAGCTCGAGAAGGCGCAGGCCACGCTGCAGCAGGCGCAGGACGAGTATCAGCGCAACAAGCAGCTCCTCGACGCCAAGGTCATCACGGCCAGCGAATTCGGCACGGTGCAGTCGAACTTCTCCGTGCAGCAGGCGTCGGTGAAGTCGGCCGAGATCGCGCTGCAGCGCGCCAAGCAGAATCTGTCGTACACGTCCATCTATGCGCCGATCGACGGCGTGATCGTCGAGCGCAACGTCGACGTTGGCCAGACCGTGGCGGCGAGCCTGTCCGCGCCGACGCTGTTCCTGATCGCCAATGATCTGAGCGAGATGCAGATCCTCGCCTCGGTCGACGAGAGCGACATCGGGCAGATCAAGGAAGGCCAGCCGGTGCAGTTCACCGTGCAGTCGTACCCCAACCAGCAGTTCACCGGAACGGTAAAGCAGGTGCGGCTGCAGTCGACGACCACGGACAACGTGGTGAACTACACGGCGGTGATCGCCGTGCAGAATCCCGGCGGCAAGCTGCTTCCCGGGATGACGGCGACCGCGCAGTTCCAGACGGCGAGCGCCACCGACGTGCTCACCGTGCCGAACGCCGCGCTGCACCTCACGCCGACGCCGGAGATGCTGGCGGCGTTCGCCAAGGAGCGCGCGCAGAGCGGACAGGCCGGGCAGGGCGTGGACAGCGCGCGGGCCGCGCAGTGGCGGCAGCGGATGCAGAGCGGGCAGGGCGGGCAAGGCGTCCAGGCCGGCGGCGGCGCGCGCAGTGGAACGCGCACGATGCCACCCGCGCTCTGGTATCTCGATTCGACCAACACGCTGCACCGCCTTCGCGTGAAGGCGGGGCTCACCGACGGTCAGCGCACCGAAGTCACGGGCGAGGGTCTCCGCGAAGGACTGCAGGTCATCATCGGCGTGAACAGCGATCAGACGGCTGGCGCCTCGGCTCCGTCCGGCACGCAGGCGCCGGGCAGCACCAATCCGTTCCAGCCGGCGCGGCCGGCCGGCGGTTTCCGTCGCGGCATGTAATGGAGATCCGAACCATGTCGACCACGAACAAGCCGGTCATCGAGATCGAGAAGGTGAAGAAGGTCTATGCCATGGGTACGAACAAGGTGTTCGCGCTCCGCGGCGTCGACCTGGTCGTCGAACCGGGCGAGATGATCGCCGTGATGGGATCGTCGGGCTCCGGCAAGTCGACGCTCATGAACATCCTCGGCTGTCTGGACGTGCCGACGGAAGGCACCTACGTGCTCGACGGCACGCGCGTCGACGGCTTGAGCAGGAATGCGCTGGCCGATCTGCGCAATCAGAAGCTCGGCTTCGTGTTTCAGGGCTTCAATCTGCTGCCGCGCACGAGCGCGATCGACAACGTCGAGCTGCCGCTGCTCTACGATCGCAGCGGCCGCAAGCTCGACACGCGCGCGCTCGCCAAGCAAGCGCTCGAGCGCGTGGGGCTCGCCGACCGGCTGGATCACCAGCCGAGCGAGCTCTCGGGTGGACAGCAGCAGCGTGTGGCGATCGCGCGCGCGCTCGTCACCCAGCCGAAGCTTCTCCTGGCCGACGAGCCCACGGGCAATCTCGACAGCCGCACCTCGATCGAGGTGATGGCGTTGTTCCAGGAATTGAATGATCAGGGCATCACGGTGCTGCTCGTGACGCACGAACCCGACGTGGCGCAATACGCCAAGCGCATCGTCGAAGTGCGCGACGGCCGCATCATCCGCGACCACCCGGTGGCGACCCGACGCTCGGCCGCGGCGGACCTCGAGTCCGCAGCGCGGTCGGACAGCGAAACGGTGGCCGACGTGCTGGAGGAGGCCGCATGAAACAGTCGACGTTACTCAAAGTCGCATCGAGCAGCATCCTCAAGAACAAGATGCGGACGCTGCTCACGATGCTCGGCATCGTGATCGGGGTCGGCGCGGTGATCGTGATGGTCGCCGTGGGCAACGGCGCGCAGCTCCAGATCAAGAATCAGATCTCGAGCCTGGGCACGAATCTGATCATCGTGATGCCGGGCTCCGGAACGCCCGGCGGCGTGAACCAGGGCGCCGGGTCGTACAACAAGCTCACCGTGGCCGACGCCGACAAGCTGAAGCGCGACGGAACGTTGTTCGCCGCCGTGTCGCCGGTCGTCTCGGCGCGCGTGCAGGCAATCACGCCGCAAGGCAACTGGCGGACGCTCGTGAACGGCGTGTCGACGGACTATCTCACGATCAGGGATTGGGCGCCGAGCTCGGGCGCGTTCTTCGACGCGTCGGACGTCGCGTCGGGACGCAAGGTCGCGGTGCTCGGTGCCACGGTGGCGAAGAACCTCTTTCCGGGAGTCGATCCGGTCGGACAGCAGATCCAGCTCGGGAAAGTGCCGTTCACGATCATCGGCGTGATGGCCGCCAAGGGGCAGAACGCCGGCGGAATGGATCAGGACGACGTGATCCTCGTGCCGTATACGACG
>DATJIZ010000458.1:0-9882 GCA_035492735.1 Gemmatimonadaceae bacterium
ATCGTCTGGTCCGACCAATCGGTCTCCTGGCGCCGGTTCGATGCCGTGATCCTCCGCTCGTGCTGGGATTATCACCTTAGGTTCGAGGAGTTCCAGTCCTGGCTCAGCGCGCTGGAGCACGATGCGGTTCGACTCTGGAATTCGCCGGGCACGGTGCGTTGGAACGCCGACAAGCGCTACCTGCTCGACCTGGCGCGGCGAGGTGCAGCCACCATTCCGACAATGATGGCTGTACGCGGCCAGCCGGAGGCGGTCGAGTCGATTGCCGCCGCCGAAGGGTGGCGTCAGTTCGTAATCAAGCCGGCGGTGTCGGCGAGCGGCTATGAGACTTACGCGCTCCACCAGCCGCTCGACGCGACGGCGCGCGCCGCGATCGCGCGCGTTTCGGCGATCGGCGACGTGCTCGTCCAGCCGTTCGCCAACGAAGTTCCGGAATCCGGTGAGCTGTCGCTCACCTTCTTCGACGGCGTATTCAGCCATGCGACCGTCAAGCGTGCGCGCGCCGGCGAGTTCCGCGTCCAGACCGAGCACGGCGGAACGGTCGAGGCAACGACGGTCGACCCGGCGATCGTCGCCCAGGCGAGCAGCGTCATCCAGCTACTCGACGAACGGCCACTCTATGCGCGTGTGGATGGAATCATCCGCGGCGGCGCGCTGCTGATCATGGAGCTCGAGCTCATCGAGCCGAACGTGTTCATGTCCTACCAGGCGAACGCCGCGCATAGATTCGCGGCGGCCATCCGCGCGCGGATCGCGCAGCGCTAGAATCGCCTGGTCTCGCCGTGGGCGAGCGTCCAGTTCGCGCTCGCGGGAAGACCGGCTTCCCGCCACCGTTCGGCGAAGCGCCGCGGCGGCTCGTCCACCGGCTCGTCGGTTAGACGAAAGGTGCCCCAGTGGATCGCGAGGCAGGCCGGGGCCCGAGCGGAATCCGTGGCGAGGGCACGGTAGGCCTCGAGCGCATCCTCGGGGTTCATGTGCACGGTCCGCATGAACCATCGTGGCTCGTACGCGCCAATCGGCAGCAGGATCAGATCGAAGGGTCCGAGGCGAGCTCGAATCTCACCGAATTCCGGATGCAGCGCAGTGTCTCCGGCGAAATACACTCGGACGCCATCGGTCTCGATCGTCCACCCGCACCAGAGCGTGTCGCCGCGGTCGCCAAGGCCGCGGGCGCTGAAGTGTTGGGCCGGCGTACAGGTTGCCGTCCACTCGGGATGCTCAATCGACTGCCACCAATCACGCTCGACGAGGTGTTGAACGCCCAACGAGCGAAGCATCGGGCCCAGACGCATCGGGCAGAACCATGACGCGTGCGGGAATCGACGCGCGATCCGCCGAGCGGTGGGCGCGTCGAGATGATCATAATGATTGTGTGACAGCAGTACGAGATCGATGTCCGGCAGTGCATCGAACTCCACCGCCGGCGGCATCAAACGGCGGGGTCCGACCCACCGCAGCGGCGAGGCGCGCGCGCTCCAGATCGGATCTGTGAGCACGTTGAGAGGACCGAGCTGGAGCAGCACGGTCGAGTGCCCGACCCATGTCGCGGCATGGTGCCCGCGCTCGGCGCGAGGCGACACAATCTGCGGCGCGCGCGACGGTAGGGAGGCGTACGGAGGACTCGGAGCGATCGGATGCTCCCGCCGCTCCTGAAGACGCCACCGGAGAAAATCCTTGAAGCCATGTACCTCGGCGCCGGGCCACGGATTCCGAAAACCCCCGCCGGGTCGATGGTGCGCGGCGGGGGTGGTTGGGCTGGTCGGCTCCCGATCGGATGTGGACGTCTGCAAATGTCGATCGACGTCGGTCAGTTCGAGAAGTTCACTCCGCGCGCATGGCGATCACGGGGTCGACGCGGGCGGCGCGTCTCGCGGGAAGGTAGCTCGCCATTGAAGCGATACCAAGCAGGACGATTGCCACGGCGGCGAACGTGATCGGGTCGGTGGGTTGCACGCCGAACAGCAGCGCGCCCAGCAAACGCGTGAGCCAGAAGGCTCCCGCGAGTCCGAGCGCAACGCCGCCCACGGTCAGCGCGAGGCCCTGGCCGAGCACCAGCCGAACGACTCGCTCGCGCGACGCCCCCAGCGCGATTCGAATTCCCAACTCGCGGGTACGCTGGCTCACCGAGTAGGAGATCACGCCGTACACGCCCAGGCCCGCCAGCAGCAGCGCCAGCGCGCCGAACGCGGTGAGGAGCGTCGTATAGAACTTCGGCTGCGCGACGGATTCCGATACGACGTTCGTCATCGTGTGCACGTCGTACACCGGCATCGCGGGATCCACGGCGTGGACCTGTTCGCGAATCGCCGCGCTTATCGCACCGAGGTCGGCGTCCGAGCGGACGAGGAACGCGATGTCATTGATTGGGAAGGTTCCCCAGCCGAGGTACACGGCGGGGTAGACCTCGTCGGCAAGGCCCCTTTGCCGCACGTCACCGACCACACCGACGATCTCGCCACGAGCCTTCACGTCGGTGCCTGCTCCCGCGGTATCATGACTGGCGCCGATCGTGATTCGCTGTCCAATCGGATTCTCGGTGGGGAAGTACTTCTTTACGAACGCCTGCGAGACGACAACGGCGGGCGGTGGTCCAAAATTCTCCTCGGCCGGCGTGAGCACGCGGCCGCGGAGCACCGGAATGCCGAGGGTCGAGAAGAAGTTGGCCGACGCCGGCCTGATGTCGGCGAGGAGCCGATTGTCGAGCGGGGCCGGTGGGCGTCCGTCGATGTCGAACGTGACGCGCATGCCTTGCTGCTCCATCGGTCTGGCGAACGCCACGGCGACCGACTTCGTGCCCGGGAGCACCGAGAGCCGGTCGCGAACCGCCTGCGCGAAACCGCGAATGTCGCGATCGTGTGGGTACTTCACGGAGGGAAGCGACACGTCGAAGCTGACGACGCTCTCCGGATGGAACCCGGGATTCACACGGAGCAAATTCGAGAAGCTGCGAATGAGCAGTCCGGCGCCGACGAGCAGCACGAGCGCGAGTGCCATCTCCGCCACGACCAGTGCGCTGCGCGTCTGTTGCGCCGATCGGCGGCTGCTCGTACCTCGCGCCCCTTCCTTCAACATCTGGCCAAGCTCGCCGCGCGAGGCGTGAAGTGCCGGCACCAGCCCAAAGGCGATCCCGGTCACGACGGCCAGTGCGGCGGAGAACGCGAGCACACGCTGATCCACGACAATGTCATCGATGCGCGGCAGTCCGCGCGGGCCGAACGCCACGACGGCGTCGACGGCCCACGACGCGAGCGTCGCGCCAAGCGCCGCGGCGAGTACGGCGAGCAATACGCTCTCGGTGACGAGCTGCTGCATGATGCGCCGGCGACCCGCGCCGAGTGCCGTTCGTACCGCGATCTCGGTCTCACGGCTCGCGGCCCGAACGAGCAGCAAGTTCGCCACGTTGGCGCAGGCAATCAGCAATACGAACGCGACCGCGCCGAACATCGTCAACAGCACGGGCCGCACGTCGCCGACCAGAGACTCCTGCAGCCCCTGGATGCCGCCGCCGAAATTCACGTTCGTCCGCGGGTATTCCTTGGCGAGCCGCGCGCCGACCGCGTGCATTTCGCGATTCGCCGCGTCGAGGGTCACGCCCGGACGCAGCCGCGCGATGCCGCTGATGAAGTGTGCGCCGCGGTTGTCGGGGTCGGTCATCCACGGCTCGAACGCAAACGGAACCCAGAGATCAGGCTTGGAAGGATACGTCAACGAGGCTGGCGCAACGCCGATGACGACATAGTCCTCGCCATTGAGGGAGACGGAACGTCCAACGACGCCCGGATCCGCCGAGAACGTCGAGCGCCAGAGTCGATCCGACAACACGACGACGTGTTTGGCGCCGGTCGCGTCCTCGCCAGGGAAAAAGCCGCGGCCGAGTTGCATGCGGACGCCGAGCAAATCGAAGAAGCGCGCACCGACCGCGGCGGAGTTGAGTCGCACCGGCTCGGCGCCGGCGACGCTCAGGTTGGCGCTGTTCCGGTCGGAGATCTGCGCCATCCCGACGAAGCTGTGCGTCTGGTCGCGGTAATCGATGAAGTCCGGCGCCGACATGTGAACGAGCTTTCCATCCTTGCCCGTCGAGCCGACTTTCACCACGGCGTCAGGGTCGCGGAACGGCAGTGGCTTGAGGAGCACACCGTTCACGATGCTGAAGACCGCGGTCGTGGCGCCGATGGCGAGCGCGAGCGTCGCAACGGCGATGAACGTGAAGCCGGGCGCCCGAAGGAGCTTCCGGACCGCGTAGCGGATGTCCTGAATGATGATGTACATGTGCGCCGACCGACGAAACTATCGTGCCTCGTGCGGCCGGTGTGAATTCGTTGTCCCGCAACAATTTGCGCGCGAATCGACTTGCGACGGTCGTTCGCCCGTGGGAACACGCGTCCCAAAATCGGACGCCGCGCCCGCACGGCCGGCGCTATCTTCGGCGCATGGAGCGCGCGCGACGTTCGGTCATGCTGCTTGGCGCCACTGGCCTGGTCGGCCGGGAGATTCTGCGGCTGCTCTGCGCCGAACCAGACGTCGACCGCGTCGTCGCACTGGTGCGCCGTCCGATCAAAGCGGCTGACGATCCCAAGGTGCGCATCGAAGTCGTCGACTTCGATGCACTCGAGTCGAGGGCCGAGCTCTTTTCGGTCGATCAGATCTTCTGCGCGCTGGGCACGACGATCAAGCAGGCCGGCTCGCAGCCCGCGTTCCGCCGCGTGGACTTCGAGTATCCGCTCATCGCGGCGCGACTCGGCGTCGAGCGCGGCGCAAGCCACTACCTCGTCGTGACCGCGGTCGGAGCGTCAGCCACGTCGCGGGTCTTCTACAATCGAGTGAAGGGCGAGCTCGAAGACGCGCTACGCACGCTGCCGTATCGAAGCGTCACGATCGCCCGGCCATCCTTGTTGATCGGCCACCGAGAGGAGCACCGACTCGGCGAAGAACTGGGCAAGCGAATCGGCTGGCTGACACCGGGGAGATATCGACCGGTGTCCGCCGAGGCGGTAGCGCTGGCGCTCGTGCTTGCCGCGCGCGAGGATCGTCCGGGGATGCGCATCATCGAGTCGGAGGATATCCGCCGACTGGCGGCGGAGCACGCCGCCAGCTAATTCCCCTGACTTCGCGCCCCCGGTTCTGTTGGCCGCCACGCCGCGTGACGCGGTGCGGCATCACCTTCGTCCCACCATCCGTCGTGTCCGCCGACTCCACCCCACCGACCCCCCGCCGCGAGTTCATTGGCCAGCTCGCCGCATCGGCCATCGCAATCGCGGGCACCGCGTGCGCCGCGCCCGCAGTCGCCGGTCAAGCCGCTGCACCGCCGAGTCCCGTACCGCCGCCACGGCAATCGAGTGCCGCCCCGCACTGGGACGATTCGTGGTTCGGGCGCCTCACCGCCAGGCACAAGGCCGTATTCGACTCGCCCGCGATCGAAGACGGACTGGCCATCTTTCAAGCCATCGGCTACGTGAACGGCATGCGCGACGCGATCGGCGCGGCCGACGGCGACGTGCAGTCGGTCGTCGTGATGCGCCACTCGGCAATCCCCATGGTGTTCAACGACGCCATGTGGAGGAAGTACGAGTTCGGCAAAGAGGAAAAGGTCAAGGACCGGAACGGGAAGTGGGCGAGGCGGAATCCGTTCGCCGACGAGTCGACAGGAGAATCGGCCGCGCCGGAGAGAGGAAACCGACAGCGCTACGATCTCGCCTGGCTCACGTCTCACGGTCACATCCTCCTCGGCTGCGACCTCGCGACGCGCGGCCAGGCCGGCGTCATCGCGCAGCGGACGAAGGGCGATTCGAAGGCGATCTACGAGGAGCTCAAGGCCAATTTGGTCCCGGGAGTCGTCCTGCAGCCGACGGGCGTGTACGCCGTGCACCGGGCGCAGGAGGCGGGCTGCACGTACATCCGATCGACGTGACGCGGTGATCAGCTCGCGCGGAGCGGCCGTCCAGTGTGCTGCTCGGCGCGCTGGCCGTCGCGCAGTGCGATCGTGCCGTTCACGATCACGGTGCCGATTCCCACCGGGTACTGGAATGGCTCCTCGTACGTGGCCGTATCGTGAACTGTCGCCGGGTCGAACACGACGACGTCCGCCGCCAGGCGCGGCGCAAGCCGCCCGCGCTCGCGGAGGTGAATTCGCGAGGCCGGCCGCGCCGTCATCTTGTTGATCGCCTGCGCGAGCGAGAGCGCCTTTCGCTCGCGCACGTAGCGCCCGAGCACGCGCGGAAAGGTGCCGAGCCCGCGGGGGTGGGGGTGTCCCCGGTGCGCCGGTCCGTCGGTGGCGAACGCACCACCATCGCTGCACACCATCGACAGCGGATGCGCGAGAATGCGATCGAGGTTGTCCTCGCTCATCGCGAAGCCGACCATGCCGACGTTGCCTCGGCTTCGCTTCAGCAGCCCGACGGCGGCCTCGTAGGGATCGATGCCTTTGCCTGCCGCATACGTGCCAAGGCGTGCGCCCTCCGCGGACTTGTCGGCCGAGTCCACGACGTTCGCGATCAGCACGTTGTCCCACCCGCCGATCAGCGCGACCTTGCCAAGCGCTTCCTCCTTGATCCGCGCCGACGTCGTGGGGTCGTCGAGTCGCTGGAGGAAAGCCGCGGTGCTCCCGTCACGGCTCCAGACGGGGAACAGGTTGGTGAGGCCCGTCTGGTAGGCGATGTACGGATAGCGATCGAACGCGGCGTCGCACCCGGCCGTCCGCGCCGCCGCGATGCGGTCGAATGCGGTGTCGAGTTTGCTCCAGTTGCGCGGCCCCTGTGCCTTGAGATGCGAGATCTGTAATGGAGATCCAGCCCCGCGCGCGACGGCGATCGCTTCGTCGATCGCCTCGATGACCCGGTCGTCCTCGTTGCGCATGTGCGTCGCGTACGGGAGGCCGAGCGGCGCGAGCGGGCGGCAGAGCGCAATGAGCTCCTCGCGGGACGCGAAGGCGCCCGGCGTGTACTCCAGTCCCGACGAGGCGCCGCAGGCTCCGTCGCGCAACGCGGCCCGCACGAGCTGCTCCATCCGCCCCAGTTCGTCGCTCGTGGCCGGCCTGTTGTCGCCGCCGATCACGACATCGCGCACGGTGCCCAGGCCGACCATCGACGCAACGTTCACGGCGGGCCTGAGCTGGTCGAGTGCCGCCCAGAGCTCGGCGAACGCCGCGAACTGGTGACGTGCGTCGTCTTCGCGCCCTTCGCCGGTGGCGCGCGGGGCCCGCGACGATCCGTCCTGACCGACCACGATGGTCGTGATGCCTTGACGAATCAGCGACTCGGCGCGCGGGTCGTCCCACAGCGTGCCGTCGCCATGCGAGTGGATGTCGATGAATCCCGGCGCGACGGCCAGGCCGCGCGCGTCGATCTCGATCGCGCCGCGCTGCCGCGTCCGACGTGCCAGCGCGGCGATGCGGGTGCCGCTGATCACGACGTCGAGCTCCCGGCCCGGCGTTCCGCTGCCGTTGAAGACGGTCCCGTTGCGGACGATGATGTCGGCATCGGCGATGGAGCGGAGAACGAGGGCGGGCGCGCCAAGCAGCGCCGCGGCACTCGTGGTCGTTCGAACGAACTCGCGTCGGGTAGTCATGATGGCGGCGGGACAGAGCGTGCGGGACAATGCGGCCCGCAGCGCAATCCCGCAACGGCCATCGCGCGCGGAGCGCTACGGCCCGCCGCCGATCCGCTCTTCGGGGCCGGCGGGATCCGTCGGGTCCATCGCCTCGGGAAGCGGGTCGTTGTAGCTGACCCGGTCGTGGCCCGAGTCGGCCATCGCGGGCGTCATGTTGGCGACCCGACCCTGCCGCGCGCTGTCGAATGCCGCGCGCGCGAACTCGCGAACGGACGCCCAATCGCCGGCGCCCACGCGCACATTCAGCCAGCCGTTCTCCAAATCCGTCTCGACTTCCTCGAATCGCCGACCGCGAGCGTTGTTGTTCATCGCCGCGAAGTACCCGAGCTGGTATGCTGGCCGTGCGTCGGTGTACGCTCTGTCGGCGAGCCGGTTGACGCGCTCGAAATGGGAGCGGAACAGGCGGTCGTGAGCGTCGGTGAAGCGATCGTCTGCCATTGCGAAGTCCTCCTTGGCGAGGCAGCGCCGCAAGAGCGGGACCGCGCGATGCGCGGCGCGTCACCGTCGGCGTGCAGAGTTCGCTGATGATCGGACTCGCAGAATCACGATCGCCGCAGAGGCCGAAAATGCCGGACTCGTCGAAGCGCGCATCACAGCGCGCTCGTGATTGTTGTCCGTTCCGGGCACAGCGGCGCGGTGTTCGCGGTGCCCGCGCCAACGCAGCGGCGGGCTCTCATCGGGGCGCGCTGGAGACGAGCGACGCGTGCGCACTGTTGCGCCGTCGCGTCAACGCATCACCGCTTCACTCGGAGGAGTCATGAAGTCCACCCTCATCACGGTCGTATTGGCCGCGATGCCAGCGATGCTCGCGGCACAGGCGACCGGCACGTCGAACGGCGAAGTCCAGGGCAAGATCGATGTTCCCGCGACGTACTCGGCCAACTCCCGCACGACGATCGAGGCCGCGTTCACGGCGGCGCACACCAAGAATCTGCCGGATCAGATTCTTCGCGCTCGACTGGCCGAAGCCCAGGCCGCGAACGCCGCCGAAGCCGATGTCGTGACGTCGATTCAGAAACTCGAAACGCAGCTCGAGGAGACGCAACAGGCGCTCGTGCAGTCGGGCCGCCAGAATCCGTCCGCTGACGAGATCACCGCCGCGGCAACGGCGATGGGCCGCGGCGTCACCGCCGCACAGATTGCCGCGCTGGCCAAGGAGGCGCCGGCGGATCGGTCGCTCGCCGTTTCATTCAATACGTTGAACAAGCTCGCGGCGCGCGGCCAGCCGATCGACCAGGCGCTCGCCTCCGTCCAGGCAAAGCTCCAAGCGAAAGCGACCGATGATGCGATCGCCACGCTGGCCGGCGATGCCGTTACTCCGAGTGCGACACCCGCCGCGCCTGCGGCGACCAATGCTGCCGCCTCTGCCCCGGCAAATGCCGCGAAGGATTCGGCGGCAGCGCCGGCGAAGGACGGACCCGCGGCAAGCGCGCCAAAGGATTCGGCCGCAGCCGCTGCGCCTGCCGCGGCTGCCGCGCCCGCGCCCAAGACGCCAGCGCCAGCCGGGGTACAGCCCGCGAACGCGCCGAAGTTGAATGCGGATTCGGGCAAGGCCAGTCTCAAGAAGCCCACCCCGGCCGCCGATTCGGCCAAGGCCAAGCCGCCCGTCGGCAAGCCGTAAGATGCGACCCGGGTAGACTCACGAGCCGCGCGCGGAAATCGAGCCCGCGCGGCTCGTGTATTTCGCGGTGAGTTGAGCCGCGCTATTCGTCGCGCAGCGCGACCACGGGATCGACGCGAGTCGCGCGCAGTGCCGGGACGAGCGACGCGATCAACGCGATCGTCACGAGCAACGCAGAGACGATCGTGAACGTCGCCGGGTCCGTGGCGCCGACCGCGAAGAGCTGGTTGGCCAGGAGCCGCGTGAGGCCGAACGCGCCGACGAGACCGATCACCACGCCCGCACCGGCGAGCGCCATCCCCTGTCTCACCACCAGAAACAACACGCGCAACCGAACGGCGCCGAGTGCCATGCGAATGCCCAGCTCACGGGTCCGTTGCGCCACCGAGTAACTCATGACGCCGTAGATCCCGATCGAGGCCAACACCATGGCGATCGCCGAGAAGAGCCCGAGCAGCATCATGGACAACTTGCGCTGGCCAACCGACGAGTCCACCAGTTTGTCCATGGTGTTCACCGCGGACAGTGGGAGATTGCGGTCGATCGAGTGCACGGCCTGACGCAGCGCGGGCAGCGCGGCGAGCGGATTGCCCGTGGTGCGCACGGCGACCGTCATGTTGCGCAAGCCAACCTGGCTCACCGGGAAGTAGTACTGA
>DATJIZ010000459.1:0-6964 GCA_035492735.1 Gemmatimonadaceae bacterium
AAAACCTCGCCGCGCCGGTCGGGCGCGTGAACGGCGATCTCGACGAACGCGCGATCCGCCTGCGGGGACGCCTCCAGACCCCGGCCGAGTTCGAGAATCTGGTCGTCGCCGAACACGGCGACCAGCTCGTTCGTCTGGGCCAGGTGGCGACGATCAAGGACGGCACGGAGGAGCCGCGTACGCTCGCCCTGTACAACGGCAAGGAAGCGATCGGCATCGACGTCAAGAAGATGAAGGGCTACAGCACGACCGACGTGGCGACGCGCGTGCGGAACCGGATCGCCGAGATCGAGCGCACGTTGCCGGCCGGCACCAAGTTCGACCTGGTGAAGGATTCCGGCGTGCGCGTGAGTCACGCCGTGAGCAATGTCGAGGAGGCGTTGTTCCTGGGCGCGCTGCTCACGGTGCTCGTCGTGTTCCTCTTCCTGAACTCGTGGCGCTCGACGGTGATCACGGGCGTCGCGCTGCCGATCTCGGTGCTGGCGAGCTTCATCGCGGTGTGGTCGCTCGGCTTCAAGCTCGAGACCATGTCGCTGCTGGGCCTATCGCTCGCGATCGGCATTCTCATCGACGACGCGATCGTGGTCCGCGAGAACATCGTGCGGCACGTCGAGATGGGGAAGGATCACTTCAAGGCCGCCCACGACGGCACCGACGAGATCGGCCTCGCCGTGGCGGCGACGACGTTTTCGATTCTGGCGGTGTTCGTGCCGATCGGCTTCATGCCCGGCGTCGGTGGCCAGTGGTTCAAGCCGTTCGCATTGACGATCGCCTGTTCGGTCGCCGTCTCACTCTTCGTCTCGTTCTCGCTCGACCCGATGTTGTCGGCGTATTGGGCCGACCCACACAAGCCGCCGCACGAGCGCGCATGGGTCACGCGACAGCTCGACAAGTTCAATCACTGGTTCAACCGCCAGGCCGAGAACTACAGAAAGGTGATTGCCTGGGCGCTCGACCACCGCGCGGCGATGGTGACGATGGCGTCGCTCACGTTCTTCGCCGCGTTCTTCCTTCCCAGTCGCGGCCTGACCGGTCTGGGGGCCGCCATCGTCGGCATCTCGGTGATGGTATTCGCGTTCACGAAAACCGGGCTGCATCGGGTCGCGCGTGCGGCCACCGCGCTGGTCGGCCTCGCCGCATTCGTGGTGCTGCCCCAGCTCGTGCCGCCGGTGCGCACCGTCGGCACGGCGTTCTTCCCCGAAGACGACCGGTCCGAGTTCATCATGGCGCTCGAAACGCCCCCGGGATCGAATCTCGAGTACACGCGGCTCAAGGCGGAGGAGGCGGCGCGCATCGCGCGCGCCCACCCCGAGGTTCGCTACACGTACACCACGCTGGGCAACGGCGCCACGGGCGGTGTCGACGAAGGCAACATCTACGTGCGCACCGTCGCCAAGGGAGAGCGAACGAAGTCGATCGAGCAGCTCGCCGAGGAGCTGCGGCGCGAGACGAAGCAGATGTCGGGCGCGTCGATCTCCGTGTTCACGAGCGATTTCTCCGGCGGGTTCAAGCAGATCCAGCTCCAGCTTCGTGGCCAGGATGTGGCCGCGCTGGCGCAGGCGGCGGACATGGTGCGGGCCGAGGTCGAAAAGGTACCCGGCGCGGTCGACATCGGGTTGTCCACCAAAGGGCAGAAGCCGGAGCTGGAGATCGATCTCAATCGCGGCGTCGCGGGTTCGCTCGGCCTCACGGTCGGGCAAGTCGCGCAGTCGCTGCGTCCGGCATTTGCCGGCGTCGATGCTGGCTACTGGATCGATCCAACGGGCAAATCACGAAAGGTGACCGTGCGCCTCACGCCCGAAGCCCGTCAGCGCGCGTCGGACCTGCAGCAATTGCCGATGATCGTGCAAGGGCCGAACGGGCTGCCGGCAACGATGCCGCTGGGTCAGGTGGCGACGATCAAAGCCGGCGTCGGACCGGCGATCATCGATCATCTGAACCGTGAGCCCGTGGTGACGGTCGAGTTGAACACGGCGGGCCGCGCGACCGGCGACGTCACCGCTGACATTCAGTCGCGGATCGACAAGATGCGACTGCCCGCTGGCGTGCGATACACGATCGGCGGCGACGCCGAATCGCAGGCCGAGGTGTTCGGGCAGATCTTTTCGGCGCTCGGACTGGCGGTGTTGCTGATGTACCTGATTCTCGTCGTGCAGTTCGGCTCGTTCGTCGACCCGATCGCGATTCTGATGTCGCTGCCGTTGTCGCTGATCGGCGTGATGGTCTCGCTCGCCATCACCGGGATGACGGTCAATATCATGAGTCTGATCGGCGTGATCCTGCTGATGGGCATCGTGGCGAAGAACGCGATCCTGCTGATCGACTTCGCGAAGTGGGCGCGCGAAGACGGCGGGATGCCGCTGCGTGAGGCGCTGATTCAGGCGGGCGCGATTCGTCTGCGTCCGATTCTGATGACGACATTCGCGCTCATCGCCGGCATGATTCCGGTCGCGCTCGGCCGTGGCGAAGGGGCGCAGTTCCGCGCGCCGCTCGGCGTGGCCGTGATTGGCGGCGTGATCACCTCGACGTTCCTCACGCTGCTCGTGATTCCGACGGGCTACGAGATTCTGGACGAATGGCGGCAGGCGTTCATGCGTCGGATCGGCGCGCGGCCCAAGCAGATGACAGCGGAACACCCGGTTCCGGCGGCGGGCGACTGAGCATCGCGAGCACTCGACCGTTTTGGGTCGAGTGCTCGGCTCAGGTGCATAAGGCGGCGAGCCGCCGCACGGTGGTGACATTTCGCGCCGTCATTGGCCCGCCAAGCGCGCGCTCCACCATGCTGCCCGACACGAGCGCCTTGCTCGAGGTTGCGCGCCGCAGCCAGTAAATCTCGCGCCCCTGCACCAGAAAGTCGTCCGTTGCGCCGGCGAGCGCCATCACGCGATCGCGCACGGCGACGGCCGGCGGCTGCTTCAGGAATCCGATCCAGAGTGCATGCGCGCTCCTGACCACGCTGCTCGGAAATGCGTCGTGCTCGATGATCGCACGCAACTCCGCCGGCGACCGCAAGAATGTGGCGACCTCGAACCCGAGCGCCTCGCGCAGATGCTGCTCGATGCGTTGCTCGAGCGCCCGTGAGGCGCGTGGCGTCGCATCGAACAAGACGTTTCCGCTGGCGATGAATGTGCTCACGTCGGTAAACGAGAGCGCGCCGAACAGGGAACGCAGGCGCTCCATTGAGACGATGTGGCCGCCGACGTTGATGGCGCGCAGCATCGCGATGTGCCTGGGCGTATGGCCCTCCGATGGTTCCGTTTGACGCGTTCAGCCGGCCACCGGGCCACGGCGTTCTCTTGGCGCAGCATCCGCGGCCAGTGCGGGACCAAGGTCACAGCCGCCCGGCTCCGGTGACCGGGTCGGGTATACTCGTAGCGGACGGTTTCGTACGCAACCAGCAGATCTGCCAAAAGCGAGACGGCAGCGCATTTCCGCGCTGCCGTCTCGGATTCAAAGCGTGTGCCGGTCGGCGCGCCTACTTGGACTTCTTACGCGCCGGAGTGCGAGGCGTCACGACTCGTCCTGACCCGTCGTGTGAGTCTTCGCCGAACTGCGGCGCGTCCTCCTCGCCGCCGCTCACGCGCTCGACGCGGAAGCTCTCCTTGTAGGTCTTGCCGTTGACGACCATGGTGACCAGGTAGTCCCCGGTGTTCGCGAGCATGGCGCCGCCAAAGCCGCCGAATCCGCCGCCACCACGGCCGCCGACCGAAGGCTGCGGCATTCCGATCAAGGCCCAGATGCGACCGATCGGATCGAGCGCGGCCTCCCCCATCGCACCACCGCGACCGCGGGTCGCCCCGCCTCGGCCGCCGCGACCGCCGGCCGGATTGTTCGCGTTGGCAAAAAGCGCCGCCGTAGCGGAATCGAGGCCACCGAATCCGCGACCACCGCCGCGTCCACCCGTCGACTCGGCGGGCCGGCCGCAGAACTGCTCCCACTGCGTCGTCGGGTGCTCGCAAGCCTGACCACCCGCGCCGCCGCGGCCACCGCCACCGCCGCCCCGACCACCGGCCGCCGCCGCAACACGCTGCGGATTGGAGAGGAACGCCACCTGCCCGCGGACCACGCGAATGGCCGCCGTGTCGTAGCCGGCTTTCTGCAGCGAGTCCAGCACCGCCGGGGCTCGCGTGTGCAGCAGGATGCTGTCGCGCCGCTGCGAGGGCGAGAGCTCCGCCGCCTCGCGTGGACGCGCCATCTGGAAATTCCAGGTGACGTGGTGCACGCCCGCTCCGCCCGGGCCGGGCAGATTGGCCAGCGTGTCGCCCATGACGTTGGAGATCACGAGCCGGACATTGCCCGAAGCCGCGGCCCCGAGCCGGTACACGATGTCGGCGCCGAACGGCGGATTGGTGTAAGTCATCTCCGCTTGGCCATACCCGTTGCCCGGGAGATTGGTCTGCGGCGGCTCGCCCCACTGATACGCGGTTCTCGGCTTGAACAGATATGTCCCCTCCGACAGCACCTTGGGAGTGACCTGCTCGAGCGCCGAGATGTCGACGACCCACAAGCTGCGTCCGTGGGTCGCGGCGATGAGCTCGTGATCGCGCGGATGGATCTGCAGATCGAAGACCGGCACCGTCGGGAGATTGCTCGCGAAGCGCGTCCACGTTTGGCCGCGATCGATCGACACGTACGTGCTGCGCGAGCTGCCGACGAACAACAGGTCGCGGTTGTGCGGATCTTCACGAATGACGTGCAGGTAGTCGGCCGGGCTCGCGCTCGGCAGGTTGTTCACGATCGAGTGGAAGGTCTTGCCACCGTCGTTGGTAACGAACAGATACGGCTTGAAATCGTTCCAGCGATGGTTCTCGAACGCCACGTAGAAGGTGAGCGTGTCGAAATGCGAGGGCTCGAGCCGTACCACGTAGGCATCCCACGGTACGCCGAGCGGCGCGAACTTGGGCGTGAGATTCTCCCAGGCGCCGCCGTCGTTGTGCGTCATCCAGACGTTGCCGTCGTCGGTACCGGCGAGGAGCAATCCAGGCTTGAGCGGCGATTCGGCGAGGCTCACGACCGTGGCGTATGCCTCGGCGCCCGTGAGGTCGAGCGTGATGCCGCCCGTGTAGTGCTCGACCGTGTCGAGCCGAGCGAGCCGCTGGCGCTCCTGCGCCGGATCGGTCTTCACCGAGAGATCGGGCGAGATCGGGAACAGATCCTCGCCGCGCTTGAGAGATTTCAAAACGCGGCTGCCACCCAGGTAGAATACCTGCGGGTTGTGCGGCGACAGGAAGTACGGCGATTCCCAGTTGTATCGAATCTGGAGATCCGCCGAGTCCTTCTTTTGCTGCGCCCGGTATGCCGCGATCTTGCGTTCGACTTCGGCGCTGGCCGGCTTGAGGGGATCGCCGCGCACGATGGCGATCGAATCCTCCCACATGCGATAGCGCTCGTTCCAGGTCGGCTTGTTGACGCGACCGCGTTCGCCGGTGCGGAGGTTCGTCTGCTGGATGCCGGCGTTCTGCGACTCGCCCCATACCATCGCGGGGTCCGTCGGATCCTGCGCCGTGTAAAAGCCGTCGCCGCCGGAGATCGTGAACCAGTACGTGTTGTTGAGCGTCGACGTGCGACGGCGCGTCGGTCCGCACCAGGCGCCGTTGTCCTGCGCGCCGGAGCAGATGTTGTACGGGATGTCGTAGTCGTAGCTCACGTCGTAGAACTGGCCGATCGGCAGATTGCGCGGGTACCAGAAGTTGCCGCCGCGGTCGTAGGTGATCGCGATGCCGCCGTCCATGCCGATGACCCATCGCTCGCCGTCGTTGGGGTCGATCCAGAGCGCGTGATCGTCGACGTGCACGCCCACGGTGGCGTTCATGTTCGTCTTGCCGCCGTCGTTCGACACCTGCAGCGACGTCGACGAGAAGTAGACGCGATTCTCGTCTTTGGGATCGACGCGCACCTGCGAGTAGTAGAACGGCCGCGTGTCGATGTTGTTCATGTGCTGCCAGGTCTTGCCGCCGTCGGCCGAGCGATAGAGACCGTTCGCCGGCGGATTCCGCTGGAACGTGACCGGGCCGGGCTGCATCGACGCCGCTTCGGTGAGCGCGTAGACGACCTGGGGGTTGCTTCGCGAGATCGCGATCCCGATGCGGCCCTTGGGACCTTCAGGGTACCCGTTGCCCTTGATCTCCGTCCAGGTGGCACCGCCGTCCGTCGACTTGAACAGCCCTGAACCCGTGCCGCCCGAGATCAGGGAATACGGCGTCCGGTAGCGCTCCCACATCGACATGTAGATCACGTCGGGATTCGACGGGTCGAGTTGCACGTCGATGGCGCCCGTTTTCTCGTTCGCCGGCGCCTTGATGAGCTTCCACGTGGCGCCGCCGTCGGTGGACTTGTAGAGGCCGCGCTCGCCACCCGACTTCCACGCCGGGCCGAGCGCCGCGACGTACACGACGTTCGCGTTGCGCGGATCCACCTGAATGCGGCCGATGTGCTGCGAGCTCACGAGGCCCACATGCGTCCAGTGTGCTCCACCGTCTGTGGACTTGTAGACGCCGTTGCCTGGCTCGATGGTGTTGCGCGAGTTCGGCTCGCCGGTGCCGGCGTACACCACGTTCGTGTCGGACGGCGCGATCGCAAGCATGCCGAACGCAATGATGTCCTTATCGTCGAAGATCGGCCGCCAGGTAATGCCAAAGTTGGTCGACTTCCAGATGCCGCCGCCCGCGGCGGCGACATACAGGGTCTTGGATGGACTGGGAATGCCCTGCACGTCGGAGACGCGACCCATGAAGTTGGAGGGTCCGACGTTCCGCCAGCGGAACGCCGCGACGACAGCGGAATCCAGGCCTTGCGCCGAAACGGGGGTGGCGAGTGTCACGGCACTCGCGACGCCGGCAACGGCAGTGAGCACACGGTATCGGTGCATAGCAATTCCTGCAGAGTGGGGGACGAAGGGGCCCGTTGGTGTGAGGGCCTGACAACGACATTACAGTTACGATGGCTCCGATGCGAGTGTTGACGG
>DATJIZ010000460.1:0-17167 GCA_035492735.1 Gemmatimonadaceae bacterium
GGCGTCGCGCAGTAGAGGATCCACAGCGCCGTGTAGTCCAGATCGCGGCGAGTCACGAACCACTTGTGCGCTTTGTACAGGGACGGCAGGACGTGCGCGCCCGCGTTGAGGAGCTGGAGCTGCCGGTCGCGGTCGCCCATCACGTGCAGGCGCTCGCAGAGCCGAGCGATGCTCTCGTCGTGCGCGTAGAGCAGCCGGCCCTTGGCGAGGAACGAATGCACGAACGTGTTGGCGACGGCGCCTTCGACGATCTGCCGAAACTCGGTGCGCGGAATGAGGATCGCGTGGGTGTTCACGGCATCCGCGTACAGGCTCACCCCGCGCTCGTCGCGGTTCTTGTCGTCGGTCGTGACGAGCACGAGGTCGATGTCGGACTTGTCCCACACGGTGTCATGCGACAGGCTGCCGGCGAGGATCACGGCGAGGATGGTACGGTCCTGCCTGATCTGCTCGACGAGGGCGTCGAGGGCGCGGGTGAATGTCTGGTGGGCGCTGGTGCGACCGGGCATAGAGGCACGATTCTACGGGCTCGCGAGCCGGTGAGCCAGCCGCACCATGTCGACGTCAGCGAACGGTGGCTTGGGCGCCGGGAGCGGTCGATCTGGATCGCCCGTCGTGCGCACCCGGCGCAGCGATCGGCGACCGATCGGTCAGAGCAACCGCTGCCGCTCGCTTCCCTTTAGCGCCGCTCGCACTTTCGCCTCGTCCATGAACTCGGGATAGGGCACCCGCAGCGGAACGGCCCCGTACAGCGACGGTACCCAGGTCTTGATCGCGACGTCCGCCATCAGATAGCCATGGTTTTCCAGCGCCGCGGTTTCGCCCGGCGAGAAGACATCGAGGTCCGTGCGAATGCGCGAGATGAGTTCGGCGACCGGCGCCGAATAGCCGCTCGTGTCCTGCGGATCGTACTTGGCGCGCCAATCCTCCGTCGCCCAGTACGTGCCCTCGAGACCCGGCGCGCCGCCAGGGCCCACGCTCCCCGACGCGAAGCTCGCCATCAGCCACCGCTTCCGCAGCGCGCGCGCCTGATTCCCAACGATGTCTGGATAGCGCTTGATGTCCGCGATCGTGCCGCGGTCCGCAGAGTACTCGAAGTCACCGCCGGCGTCCGACACGAGCAGCGTCTTCACGTTCTTCCAGAGCGGTTCGAGTCCCATGTTGTCGTACACACCACCGTCGGTCAAACGAATACGCGTGCGGCAGAGATCGGCGTCGGATCCCGCGGCGGCGCCGGCCGTGAGCGCGTTCGGGTCGACCATCGTCTCGATCGGCTCGAAGAGCGGTGGAAAGCACGCCGACGCGGCGGCGGCGTGCGCGATGGGAATCGTGCCGAGCGACTGGCTGCTGTAGCCGGCCTGGTAGTCGCCTGCTCGCGTCCGCGTGTACTCCCAACTCACGCCAAACGCCATGTCGGTCGCGCAAAATATGAAGTTCGGCGACGCCGGCAGCGCGCTGAGCGGCTTGTCGGTGACCCGCTTGGTCAGTTCCTTGGCCACCAGCTCGGCCAGCGTGTTGTGCCAATTCGTGGGCTCGATGCGCTCGAGCAGCACGCGGCGGTGAAGGTTGCACGACGTGAGGTCGTGCACCCGCGCGATCATCGCCTCCAGATTGGCCATTCGTTGGCCGGGCTGCGGTGGCGCCGTGATCATCGCATCGGCGAGCGCCGCCGCCATGATGCTGCCGCCCGACACCGACGAAATCGCGGTGAGCCTGGTCAGGATCCCGAGCTCGTCCAGGCGGCGGAGCGCGCCCAGATGAAAGAGCGTGGCGCGAAAGCCTCCGCCCGATAGCGCGAGACCGATGCCTGCACGCTCGGCGGGCGGAGCAACCGCGACGGCGGTCATAGCTCGAACTCGAAGTCCTGTGAGAGCTTGTTGCCGCCCAGCGATTGCGTCGTGAAGAAATCACTGTTCTTCTGCAGCTCCGTCACGAGCGTCCGGCGCGGCACCTCGGTGCCTTCGGCCAGGCTGCCGTACTTGTCGGCCATCGTCGACACGACGGTCCTGAGCCGCCCGGGCTTGTTGGCCGGACCGCGGTGCGTGAAGCCGAACCAGAGCGTCTTGGGCGTGGCGTTGCGACTCCCGTGGTGCCCGACCTTGTAGAACGTCACGTTGGCGAGTTTTCGCATCAGCTCCGGCTGGTCGAGCGTGTATTGCCAGTTCTCGATCTGCGCGTCGCCGGGAAACAGGAACATGCTGTCACCGACCTCGAACAACAGGATCACGCTCGTGTTGTTCATCGCGTCGTCCATGATGCGGACGATGGACAACAGTCCCTCGGCGCGGATGGAGCGCACGCGGGGCACGAACCATCGCGCGTACGGCGGCGGCCGTCGCGACGACAGCGTCGCGGCGGCAGGGAAGGGTGGTTCGCCGCCCGCGGCCATCCGCTCGCCCGCCGCGGCGCGCAGCATCCAGAACTCAGTCGCGTCGGCCGTACGCTCCTTCTTGATCGCGCTCGATTGCTTGAGCGTCGGCGGGCCGAGCACGGTGATGCCAACGCCCGGCAGAACCTTCTCGAGCCCGGACTTCTGACCGTGGCGGACGTACGTCGCGGTTCCTGCCTTGCCCATCGCCATCAGATTCTCGACGGCGGAGCGGTTCAGGATGCCTTCCTCGCCAAGGAACGTGAGGCCCTGGAACATCTGCCGGCGCCATGGCGCGGTCTCCGTCGCCGCGAGCCGTCCTGCTTCGGCGACCACGCCCGCCGAGACGGTGTGCATCGCGCTGAGCATGGAGACGAACGACTTGCCGTCGATGCCGTCGGTCGTCGCCTCCGTTGCGTCCGTCTTCGCGTTCGGATCCTCGGTCCACGGCTGCACGACGACGTCCGGCCCGAGCGCGCGAATCACGTCGCCCGGTCCGCTGCCGTCCTTCTGCGTCGTGAAGCCGGTGATGTGATCCTTGTGCCGGTGCGTGAGCACGATGGCGTCGAGCTTGCCGCCGCACTGCTTGCGAATGTCGTCGGCGATCGCGTTGAGCAGGTTCTTCGGCGCGGTGGTCGGCTGACCGTTGCTGCCGAAGTCGATCAGAACGTGTCGCTGCGTACGTGAGTACTGCCACGTGAGCAAAAAGCAGTCGCCGAACCCGACCTGATATGCCCGGAGGGTGAGCCGGGTCGGCGCGCGTGCCGGGCGGTTCGAGCGTTTGGCGGCCATCTACCACTCCTCCCCGGTTGCGCGCTCGAGCGTCGCGCCCATCGCACGTCTCAAGTGCAGCTCGGCGAATCGATTGGTCGTCACCTGCTCGGCATTGAAGAATCCATATCGCCACAGGTAGTCCAGTCGCCGCTGCTGCCGGACACTGTCGCTGATGTTGTTGTGGATGTTGTACTTCAATTGACCGTACTCGTCGAACACGAGGGCGTTGCCGCCGTAGAGCGAAACGACCGTCGAGCGCGGCATGCCGTTTGGCGCCCGCAAGCCATACCTGGGCAGCTCGGCCGCGCTCACCTTGATCACCTGATAGAACTCGGCGACGGTCTCGCGCAGCGCGAATCCATCGGGGGCGATGCGGAGGCACGGCCGCACCGACAGCACGCGGCCGTACGCGCCGTCGAACACCTCGAGCGCACGCCGATTCTCCCAGATGAACCAGAACACTTCGTCGGGGTCGCGGGTGAGGGACTCGAAATGCGTGCGGCTGAACGACAGCTTGAGCGCCTTGGCCGCGCGCCACGTGCCGGGCTCGGTCGCCGTGCCACGCGAGGCGGCAGTGATGCCGAACAGCTCGAAGCTCTCGCGCAGATGCTCCCGCAGATGATACTTCGAGTCGTCGAGCTGCAGTTCGGCGTCCGCGGTGAGCGCCGCGCTCAAAAAGTCCCCGAACTCGATGCGGACCGGCGGCGTGTAGTCGAGCGCGCGGATCACCATCGTGAGCAGGCGATCCGCGGCCGCGGCGCCCTCCTCGACGACGCGCCGCCGATCGAGATGGCCGGGCACCACGTCGCCGAGCGTCTCGAGCCGATGCGACCAGATCGAGATGAACGCATTGAGGACGGCAGCCACCAGGATTTCACCGCGTCGATGCGGCTCGAGGAAGTCCGGGTCGTCGCGATAGTGTCGCGGCGACCGCGACAGCGCGAGTGATCGCCGGAGCGGTTGGCCGCGCACCCCCGAGAGCTCGCTCCCCATCTGCTCGGCCAGGCCGAAGACGATGGACTCGCGCAGCTGCTCATGGTCGACGTACTTCCGGGCGATCACTCGGCGGTCGCGCTTCGTGTCGCGCCGCTTGCCCGAATAGTCGATCAGGTACTCGACGATGCCGGTCAGCGAGAATACCGAGAGCAGGGCCACGACGTCGGCGTAGCCTTCGTGGAACGCGGCCTGGTCGGGCGACGACGGATCGGTGAACCGCGTGCGCAGTCCGTCGAGCAGTGCGTGCGTCGTTTCGTGCGCGACGACGTCGTGCGAGAGGCAGCTGAACACGAGCGCCCCGTCGTGCCCGGGGAAGTACCCGAATACCAGTGCCTCGTCGCGCTCGCTGTAGAACGCATTGGCGTCGGCGAAGGCATGCGGCGCCACCTTGACCTGGTGCGATCCGAAGCCCCAGCTCACGCGACGGCCAAGCGCGAACTCGAACCGTGCGAGCGTGCGCATGACGATCGCGTACGCGTTCTGGGCGTGGAAGTTCGGATCGCGCAGGATGGTCCGGTCGGCGGCGTTGGCGTACGGATCGAGGAATTGGCCACCGGTGCCGTGCGCCGTGGCATTCAGCGGCTTGTACAACGTGTCGGTGGACGCGTCGTAGTCGATGATCTGGACGCGATGTCCCCACGGTCCGGCGGCGAGGGCTTCGGCCGGCACATCCACCGTCGCCGTGAGGATTCGCCCGTCACGGACGATGCTCGGATCCTGCGCGACGATCGTCAGCGGCCGTGTGCGCGACTCGGTGCGTCGAGACGGCGTGCGCGAACGCGAACGCGAGACGGAGGGGGAGGCAGACGAGCGAGTGGAGCGAGGCATCAGCCGAGCCTTGAGCAAGATCCGAATGGTCGCCTCGTCGCGACGCCGTCCGAGCGAGCGCCACACGATAGACCGCTCCCGCGGGGAGGTCAAGTACGATCGAGCGTCTTTGCCTGCCGCGTTCTTTCCAGAATTGATATTGCCGGCCGGCGCGGGCGCTTGCAGAGCCCAGGGGCTACGGTCGTCGAACCGGGCAGTCGGCGCGCGGATTTACTTCGAGGCGATCCGGGTGCATCGTCAAGCCCGCAGCGGGCCCGCAGCGTCGGAGCAGGAAATGCCAGGTTCGGTCACACAAGCGATGACAATGGCGTTCGCGCTGCTCCTCGGCGCCGGGAGTCTCTCAGGCCAGGCCACGACCGGTTCCCGGCCGTCGGAGTGGTCGGCGACCCTCGAGCTGGGCGGGTTCGTGCAGGGCAATGGCGCCGCCGTCGCGCACTGGCTTCGCGACAATGCGTATGGTACGAAGGAGCCCAGGCACTGTGGCTTCGATATCATCTTTCGCCAGGTGTGCGACGCGGCGGTCGCGTATCCGAGAACGTCGGCCGCCGCGATCCTGGCCGTGATGGGCGGTGTTCAGCGCAGGCTCACCAACCGATTCTCGCTCGCGCTGCTCGGAGCCAGCGAGCAAGCCGGTACGGTCACGGGACGCTGTGACGATCTCGCGGTTCCAAAGGACCCGCGCTGCACCAACCGATTCGTCGACGTCCGATTCAGCGGTGGGAGCGTTGCACTGCTTCCGATCGTGAGCGTGCACTCGCTGCACATCGGTGCCGGCCCGGCGCTGCTGCTGGCCAATTGGACCATGAAGCCTGCCCACCTCGCGGGCGTGTGGGTGGACGGCACGGTCGACGCGCCGCGCGTCCCGCTCTTCGTGCACGCGCAGTACCGGATCTACCGATCGACGACGTTCTCGCCCAGCGGCGGGTTCACCGGCTTTCACCCCTCGACTCTGTACGTCGGTCTGGGCTTCATCGCCAGAACGGACAACAAGTAGGCGTGACGGACTCGGCCCTTCGCCGGCGCCCGGGCCCGTCGCATTGCGGCAATACATTTCGGCAGCCAACTCACAGGAGCCGGGTGATGAGCACTGCCGCCAATGCCACGAAAGTTTCCGTGCGCGCCGCGGACGCGCCCCGAAGCGGGGTCACGCTGCGCGTGTCGAGCGAATCGTTCAAGGACGGCGGCCTCATTCCCATGGAGAACGTGTTCACCGGCTGCGGTGGCCGGAACGTGGCGCCCCAGCTCACCTGGTCCGGCGCGCCCGACGGCACCAAGAGCTACGCCATCACCTGCTTCGACCCCGACGCCCCGACCGGTTCGGGATACTGGCACTGGACCGTGTTCAACATCCCGGCAAGCGTCACGTCGCTGCACGCGGGCGATGGCAACGGCAAATCACCCGGCGGCGGCCGGGCGGGGTACAACGACTTCGGCCAGAGCACCTACTGCGGACCCTGTCCGCCGAGAGGCGACGGCGAGCACCACTACACGTTCACCGTGTACGCACTCGACGTCGACGAAATTGCGGGGGTGGACCAGAAGACCACGGGAGCGACCGTCGTCTTCAACATGCGTGGGCACGTCCTGGCCCGGGGCTCCATCGCCGGAAAGTTCGGCCACTGACCGATTCACAGTCCTCTTATTGGGGGCAGACTCGATTTAGCGTTCGCTAAATCGAGTCTGACCCCAATTGGTGAACCCTAACGGCGCCGCCGTCGGCCAGGGCGGATGAACCGCACGCCGAGCTCGGGGCGGCGGCCGCGCGCGTACGCCAGCTCGGCGATGAGCAGCGCGAAAGGCTCTAGATATCGCGCCACCGCGAGGGCTCCGCAGTCCACAGGCTCGAGGCCGATGTCCCGTATCAGCCGCGCGACGATGCGTTTCGCGGCCGCGTCGTCCCCGCAGTGGCACACCGACGGCTGTTCGGGCAATGCCCGCGCACCGGCGCGCAGCAGCTCGGCGGGAACGGTGTTGAACGCCTTCACCACGCGCGCGCCTCGCGCCTGGCGCGCCACCTGTTCGGCACCCGACGTCTCGAGTCCCACGACGAGCGCGGTGTCCGATGCGTTCATCGGATTCGTGCAGTCGATCAGGATCGTTCCCCGCAGGCGACCCGCGGCACGGAGGACGGCCGGTACCCGACTCCAGTGCACGGCGAGCAGCACGACATCGGCATCGCGAACGGCGTCGCCGATCGATTCGGCCGCGCGTGCCCGACGACCACTCGCGCGCGCCAGTCGCTCGAGCTTCCGCCGCGTGCGCGAGTAGCTGAATGCCACCTCATGGCCCGCCGCGGCAAACGACCGTCCAAGCGCGCCACCCATGTTGCCCGAGCCCAGGACCGCGATGCGCATGGCCGCCTCCCTCACTCGACTGCGTCACGGCCCGCGATCTGGTCGACGGCGATGTAGGTCACCGTGTCCCACGCGTTGTGAATCCCGATCAACAGCAGCAACAGCGCCAGCCCCGCGATGACGAACAGCGCCCCGGCCGCGTGCGCCCTGATCAGCAGCGCCGCGGCGAACAGCGCCGCGTAGGCGACGAGTGGAAGGGTCGTGTGAAACACCCAGTCCTCGAACACCGGCTTGTACCCCTCTTGCCGCCGTGCTCGGCGGATCGCATTGAGACCGATGACCAGCCCGTAGACGGCGACCAGCAGCAGCGGGATGCGGACGCCACCCAGCGTCGACCACGGCGCGCTCATGATCGCCGAGATCAACAACGCGGCCGCGAAGTGCACGACCGTTGGCGTGCCGAACGCGCCGATCGTCTCGTGCGAGCTCTTGATGTGTGCCTCCGCGATCAGCACGATGACGACGAACTGAAGGCCGATCAGCGCGGCGCCGGACGACCCGACGATCACGTAGAAGCTTTCCCAGCCAGCGAGCACGCGAACGGGCGTGTCGATCATGTCGGCTCCGGCGCGGATGACGCCGTGAAAACTACTATCCCCGCGCCCGGGCCATGCCGGCGGCTTCTCGCTCCGATCGGCGCGGACGCAGCGCCGATAAAATCGTCCCGATCGCGGCGAGCGCCGCGGCGGCGAACAGACTCGCTCGCACCGCCGCGGGCAGACCGCTTGCTTGCCGACCCGCGCGCGCGAGCACTGTCGTGAAGACCGCACCGGCATATCCCACGCCGAGGACCATGCCGACGTTCCGCGCCGTGGCCAGCACGCCCGACGCGATACCCTGACGATGCATCGGCGCCGCGCCCATCAACGCGCTGTTGTTCGGCGAGACGAACGTCCCCACGCCCAGACCGACCACGGCGAGCGCGCCGGCAATCGCGCCGAGCGAACCGTGGGTGACGAGCAGCGCGAGCAGCACCATGCCGATGCCGAGCACGAACATCCCGGCCGTGGCGAGTCCGCGCGATCCCAGCCGATCCGACATCGTGCCGCTCACCGGTGCCACCGCCGCCATGACGATCGGCTGCGCCGTGAGCACGATCCCCGCGCGCGACGCCGTCAATCCACGACCTTGAATCAAGAGGAATGGCAACACGAACAGCACCGAATACACGCACGCGTAGTTGAGGAGTGCACTCGCCGCCGCGGCGCTGAACACGCGGCCCCGAAACAGGCTCAAGTCCAGCATCGGATGCTCGCGCCGCAGCTCGACGCGTACGAACGCGACGAGCAGAGCGGCCGAAAGGGCGATGAGCGCGAGCGTGGGCGCCGAGGTCCATCCCCACGCATGCCCTTGGTTGAGCGCGATGAGAAGGGCGACCAGACCGGTCGTGAACAGGCCGGCGCCCACGAAGTCGAACCGCTCGTGCCTCACCTCGACCCGGTCGTCGGCCACCGAGCGCATCGCCAGCAGGATGGCGGCGACGCCCACCGGCACGTTGATGTAGAACACCGATGGCCAGCCGTATGCGCCGGCCAGCCAACCGCCGAACGATGGACCAACCGTGAGGCCCAGGTAGGTGAAGGTCCCCAGCGCGCCGAGCGCGCGCCCGCGCATCGTCATCGGAAAGCTGCGCGTGAGGATCGCCGGACCCGTCGCCATGAGCATCGAGGCGCCCAGCGCCTGGAACGCGCGCAGTCCAATGAGCAACGTTGCCGATCGCGCCAGTCCGCAGAACGCCGAACCGGCGACGAACACCGCGAAGCCGGCGAGATAGAACCGTTTGTGCCCGAACAGGTCGCCGGCACGGCCGACGCTGAGCAGGAGCCCCGAGATGACGAGCAGATAGACGGTCGTGACCCACTCGATGCCGGCCACGCTCGTTCCGAGCGCGCGGCCAAGCACGGGCAGAAGCGTGTTCACGACGCTGCCGTCGAGCGCGGACATGAACGTTCCCAGGCCGACGGTCACGAGCACCCACCAGTTCGCTTCGGCTGGTGTCGCGGCCGCTCGCCGCTGGTCGTATTGCACGCGTCAATGTACCTTGAGAATCGAGTTGATGATGCCGCGCCTCCCGGAGGCCGTATGATCGACGAACGCAGGACCTTCCGCACGACGATTGCCATCGCGTCGTTGGCCGCTCCGAACTACCGCCGCGAGTTGCTCGAGATCGCAGTCGACTCCGGCAGCGAGTACAACTGGATGCCGGCGAACCTCCTGCTCGAGCTGGGCGTGCGTCCGGCCCGGGTCGAGCGATTCGAGGTCACCAAGGGACACGTCGTCGAGCGCGAAGTGGGGTTCGCACTCATCTACGCGAGCGGCCGCTCCACCGCGACGCCGGTCGTGTTCGCCGGGAACGACGACGTGGTCATGCTTGGCGCGATCGCCCTCGATGGCCTCAATCTGCGCGTCGATTCAACGCGCCGGGAGCTCGTGCCCGCCGGCCCGGTGCCGGTGCTGTCGCGCGATCGACCAGCCCTCGTCTGACAACCGGCCTAGTACCTGAACGCGTACTGCACCTTGGCCAGCAACTCGTTCGACGCGAAGCCGAGTCCGCGCCGCAGCGTCACCGGGTCCTGTGTCCGCCAGTTGTGATTGTAGACGAGGAACAGATCCCCCAACGGGCTGAACGACCACCGCAGCCGCGTGTTGGCGCTGAAGCTGTGGTCTTCATCGGCGTACTGCACGAAGCTCGATAGCTGCAGATCGGGCGACACATTGACCCGAAAGCGCGTGCCCTCGAGGTTCTGAACGAACCGCCCTTCGGGCATGAGTCCCACGTCGCGCTCGCCGGTGAACTCGGCGATGAACAGCGGCCAGGGTTTCCACGCGCCGGTGAGCTCGTACCGGTTGAGATACCCGTCGTAGAATGACCCGAACCACCACGTCGCCTGCGCGTTGAAACGGCGTTTCTGCGCGAGCCCGGCCTCGAGTCGAAAGCGTGTGAAATGATATGCGCCAGCCGGAATCGTGACACCGTCGGCGACCTCGAACGGCTCGGCGAATCGCTCACCCATTGGCACGATGTTGAACTCGAACCGGTCGCCACTCTCGAGGCGGCAGTTGATCGGCGCCATGAAGTACTCGTACCTCTGCCAGCCGCCGGCGAGTCCGGCCACGTAGTTCAGCTCATTCTCCCAGAAGCACTGTCGAACGTGCAGTGGGCCGATCGGGTGCGTCGGACGCGGTTGCCAGTTCGCCCCGATGTTCGCGATGTGCACGCCCGGGCGCGGCACGAAGCCGAGCGACGGATCGAACGCATCGCCGATGCGCTTGTACTTGAGTGAGACGTCCCACAGGTCGTTCGGGTAGTCGATCTTGAAGCCCGCGGCCGAGCGATCGCCGTGCAGGTCCGCGCGGCCGACGCCGAGCGCCCACACGCCGGCCAGCAGATTCTTGTCGCCGCGAAAGCGCGACGTGTGATACGTAAAGTCCGGCCCGGCGAGCCAGCTTCCGTCGCGCCCCAGTGGATCACCGGCCGTCGCGATCACCCCGACCGACGACTCGCCGAGGACGTTCTGACGCAGGCGGATCACGCCCATCGTGCTGGCGCTGCGCAGCGTGTCGACGTCGCGCGTGTTCACGGAAAGGGCGCCGAAGTTCAATCCGCCGGCGCGACCGGTCACCTTGCCGCCGACGTTGATCGGCACCTGTTCCCCGTCGATGAGCCCCACGCGGCGACTGAAGAATGGAATCACGTCCTCGTCGAGACCCAGCCCGAAATCGAAGATGTCGGCTCCCTCGAGGAAGAACGTCCGCTTCTCCGGGAAGAACAGCGGGAATCGCGTCAGATTCACCTGCCGCGCGTCGACTTCGGTCTCGGCGAAGTCGGTATTCGCCGTGAGCGACGCGAGCGTGTTGGCCCCGATCCGCTGTGTGATGTCGAGGCTTGCGTGGCTGCGGTCGCCGATCGGCGCGGTCGCGCTGTCTCGTGCGGCGCCGCCCGTGAACGACGGCCTGATCGACGCGCCAAGCCCGAGATCGAAGTGCGGCAGGCCGGTGAGCGACCCCGCGCGGCTCGTTTGCGTGACCTTGATGTCCTGCGACGCGCTTGCCCAGCGATCGGTCTCCTGCCGCGCCTGAATCCGGCGCTGCACGTTGAATCCCCACGACTCGAGCCCAGGCTTGAACAGGAGGCTCTTGATCGGAATGCGAATTTCCACCGTCCAGCCCGACTCCGTGCGAGCAGTGGCCGCCTGCCACACCGCGTCCCAGTTGCTGTTCTCGCCATTGCCGTTGTCGTCCACCAGCGCGTCGTATCGAGCGCCGTTCGCGTTGACCGCGAACACGTACCCCGACCGGCCGTCACGAAAAGTGTCGAGAACGACGCGTACGTGATCTTCGCTCGTGAGCGATGCGTCACGCTCCCGCGCGAAAGTGACGAGATTCACGCCCGGTGCGTACTCGCAGCGAATCGCGATCACCAGTGCGTCGGGCGTGACCAGCGCGCGAACGACCGTCGCCGACGACGGTTGGCCTCCCTCCACGGGCTCGACCTGCGCGAAGGCGCTGCTCGAGTCGGTGGTCCGCCACACCGGCTCGTCGATGCGGCCGTCGATGCGAATGTCGTCCGTCGTCGTCGTCGCGCGCAGCTCTGGCGGGTCGATCGGGACGGTCCACGCGAGGATGGCCGGCGCGATCGCGAGCGCGGCCCGCCGGATCATTCCGGACCGTCCCGATCGACGCCGATCGTTGGCTGCACGAGCGACATCACGTTTCGCAGGTTGGACAGATCACCCGTGGTGCTCCCGCCGGCTGGTCAGTCTCACATGAAGGCCGTTGCACCGCGTCCGCAAGGCCCGGCCCGCATGCTCGGCACGCCCGGCCCGGCGGCACGGCGCGGCTGCATGGCTCGGCGCGATCAGGAACCGGGGATCGCCAGAGTATCGCCGGCCCACCGTTCCTTGAGTGTCGCGATCGCCGCCAGCACCGCGGGCACCACAGGGTTCTGATCGTGCGCTCGCCACTGCGCGCGCACCTCGGCCGGTATGCTCACCCCCTCGATCGGGACCGCGGTCAATCCATTAGGCGGCCGTCCGATCATTGAGCGGAGCCCGACGGTCCAGGCGTCGGAGTCCGCCACCACGAGCCACAGCGCGCGAACGCCGGTGATGACGGGCGAGCACGCCGGACGGATGTCTCGTGCGGCGAACGGCGTTGCCACGAGATCGAACATCTGAGGATTCGCCGTCCGGTCGATGAACAGGAACGTGGTCTCGGTGAGCTCCTCGATGGTGATCGACGATCGACGGGCAAGTCGGTGGTTCGGCGAAACCAGCGCGCACTCGAAGGGATTGTTCATCACCAGCATCGACGTGATCGCTCCCGGTCGGTCTGTGTCGAGTGGCATGACGCCAAAGGCGACGTCGATCGATCCGGACAAAAGGGCCTCGACCTGGCCGCCGCTCGACACCTCGTGCAGCTCCACGGCGTACTCCGGATGCCGCCGCGCCAGGTCGCGAATCGCGCTCCCCAATAGATCATCGACGACCTCCGGAAGACAGCCGATGCGACACACGTGTGTGATTCCGCGGTGACTGCGTCGCGTCTGCCGCACCGCATCGGAGGCCAGGTCGAGCACATTCTCGGCCTCGGCGCAGAACATCTCACCGGCTGCCGTGGGTACGAGCGTGGATCCGGTCCTCGTGAACAGCGGGAAGCCGATCACGCGCTCCACGGCCCGAATGCGCCGGCCGATGCCCGACAACGAGAGCCCGGTGCGGTGCGCGGCACGGGCGAGCGAGCCCTCGCGTCGCGCCGCGACCACGGCGTGGAGATGCCGGAACTCGATGTACGTCGAGGCCGCGCCCAGAGGCGCGTGCGATGGACTGGGACAGGTTGGCAATGGAAGCCCGCGAAGAATCGCCACGGCATTGCGCGTCGTCATTCGTTCATCGTCGTATCGCCAGCGCAGCGCGAGCGCGATCGGGACGCGAAGATCCGTCGTCGGCTTCACCACGATGCCATTCGGTGCGCTCAACGCCAGGGCCGGCGGCGTCACCGACCAGCCGCGCCCCGCCGCGATGAGTCCGAACACCTCCTCCACCGACTCCGCGTCGACCCACTGGTTGATCCCGCGCTCGCGCATGGCCCGCTTGATGGCGCTGTCGTTTCGACCGGACAAGGCGGGCAGCATGTAGAGCTGCTCGTCGCGCAGGTCGCGGACATCGATCTCCGGTTCCCGTGCGAACCGGTGCGCGGCGTCGAGCATGACGCAGCTCACGAGATCGTCGAACAACGGCACGCTGGCCACGCACTTGCTTGGCTCGCAGGTGGCGAGTCCAATGCCCAGGTCGAGGTGGCCATCGCGGACCGCGGCGGCCTGGTCGAGCGAACCCATGTCGTTCACGAGCAGTTCGACACCGGGGAGGCAGCCGCGCAGGACCGAGATCGCGTCACCGACTCGCGGGTCGCCGGCGGCGGCGCGACCGAGCCCGAGCCGTAACGACCCGGCTCGGCCCTGATACGCGAGTCGGGCGCGAAAGACCGCCGTCTCCAGGCGTTCGAAGATGGCGGGCGCGATCGCGAGCAGCGCCTCTCCCGCGCGCGTGGGGCGCACGCCGTGGCGGATGCGCTCGAGCAGCGGAACGCCCACGGCCTGCTCGAGGGCGCGAAGCTGGCGCGACAGCGCGGGCTGCGCGACGCGCAGCGCGACGGCGCCGCGCACCATGCTTCCGTGCTCGCAAACCGCGGAGAAATACCGAAGATGACGAAGAATCATGCCCGCACGTGATCGCATACGATGCCGCCAATAATACGCGGCGGCCATGCGCCTTTCGGCCGACGCGGATATGCCGGTTCGGCGGCGGCGTGCGACCAAGAAGGTATTGGTCGCTGCGATCGTGCTCCACTATCGCTTCACCATGGACCTGCCCGATTCGAATCCGGGTTCGCCCCGCCCCCCGACAACAGACGAAGTGTGAGCATCGTGCCGCACGTTAGTGATGGTGTTGGTCGTGGCTGAGTGCCGTCGCTGGAGGGTGTCTCTGTCGCGCGGCGTCATGCACATCGTCGTTCGGGCGCTGCCCGCATCCTTTGACGGCATCGCGCAAACCGTGAGCGTTCTGGTGCGCGAGCCGGGACTCGACGGCATTCGCGTGCTGATCGACTGCACCGAACTGCCGCCGGAACAGGAGCCGCCGCCGCTCGCCTACCTCGAGCGTCTCGCGGACGTGTTGTATCCGCTCAACCTCGCCGCGCAGAACGTACGATGCGCGCTCGTCGTTCGCGGACAGTCGTTTACGTGGCGCGCCCGATTCCTGATCGCGAAGGTGAGCAGCACGACGATCGAGTGGCGAGCGTTCGGCGACTCGTCGAGAGCGCTCGCCTGGCTCGGCGTACCCGACGAGTCGAACGTGCATCGCGGGGACGGCACGTAACGCGACCGGTCCGAGGGGTGGCGATCACGCCTTCGCCACGAGCTCCGTCAACGCGCCGACGAGTACGTCGACATCCATCGGTTTCACGAGATGCAGCGCGAAGCCGGACGCTTCGCTTCGCCGCTTGTCCTCCGCCTGACTATACCCGCTCAACGCGATCAGGATCGGCGGCGACTCGCCAAGCCGGGCCCGCAGCTCGCGGGCCAACGTGTATCCGTCCATCTCCGGCAAGCCGATGTCGAGAATCGCGACTCGCGGGCGAAAGTCATCCGCCAGGGCCAAGGCCTCTTTCGGGCCCAGCGCGGTGCGCACCTCGAAGCCGGCGATGCGCAGCATTCGGGCGAGCCCGTTTGCGACGTCGCGATGATCATCGACGATCAGCACGCGAGTCTTGTTCGGGGCCGGCGTCGTCATCGTGACACGCGCGTCGGGCTGCGGCGGACGATCCGGCGCCGCCGGCGCCGCCGGCAAGCGTACCGTGAACTCGCTGCCGTTCCCTGGTCCGTCGCTTTGCGCGGTCACCGTTCCACCATGCAGCTCGGTGAGGCTTCGGACCAACGCGAGGCCGATGCCCAGCCCCCCCGGCGGGCGATCGGGGCCGGCAGGCCCTTGCACGAACATCTCGAACAGCTCGGGCAGCAGATTCGAGTCGAGGCCGACGCCCGTGTCGCGTACGCGGAGCACGATCCAATCATTGTCGCGCGCTCCCGTCACGCTGACCGTTCCGCCCGACGGCGTGTAGCGCGAAGCGTTCGACAGGAGATTGTCGAGGACCTGCGTGAGTCGCACCTCGTCGCCTTCGATCGCCAGGCCTTCGCCCGGCACGTCGACCTCCACGAACTGACTCTGCGCCTGGAACAGCGGCATCGTCGCCTCGAGCGCCCGCTCTACGACGCACGCGAACTCCATGCGTCGCTTGGCAAGCTGGACCTTGCCGCGGGCCACGCGCGACACGTCGAGCAGGTCGTCCACGAGCCGGACGAGATGCGTCACCTGGCGGACGATGACCTCGATGTCGTGGCGGGATTCCGGATCGCCGCGCAATTCGAGAAGATGCGCCGCCATGAGAATCGGGGTCAGCGGATTTCTGAGCTCGTGCGACAGGAGCGCAAGGAACTCGTCCTTGCGGCGATCGGAGCGCCGTAATGCTGCTTCGACTTCCTTCAAACGCGTCACGTCGAGGAAGGCGCCGATCGCGCCGCGCGGCGTGCCGTCGCGATCGCGGAGCGGCACCGCGTTTCCGAAAAGGTGCGTCACCATGCCGTCGTCGAATCGCAGCTCCTCTTCATGGTTTCGAGATTCTTCACCGCGCGCGGCGCGCTGTAGCGGCAGGTCGTCCGGCGACACCATCCTGCCGTCCGCGAACACCGAGAAGTGCCGAGTCAGCTCGGGATCGGCAGCGGTCTTGGACAAGTTGCGGCCCATCGGAATCCGCAGCACCTCGTGGCCGGCGCGATTGCCCTGGATCTCGCGGCAATCGGGATCGTGCGCGATCCACACCGCGGCAGGCACCGCGTCCATCAGCGCCGCGAGCTCGTCGGCGCGGGCGCGGGCTTCCGACTCGTTGCGCCGCAGCGCGTCCTCCATCGCCTGTCGCTCGGTCACATCGGTCCCGACGCACACGAAGCAGGGTTCACCGCCAAGCTCCGCGCGCGCGATGGCGAGCAGGACCCGGAGCTGCCGACCGTCCTTGGTGCGAAACACCGCCTCGGCGCGCCGCTGGCTGCCTTCCGCCAACGACGCGCCGAATGCCTCGCGCTCCTCGGCGGTCCACAGCCCGAGCGAAAGCGCGGTGTGTCCCACGACCTCGTCGCGCCTGAAGCCGGCGGCCTCGACGAAGGCGTTGTTGGCGTCGAGGAACGTGCCATCGGAAACGCGCGCGATGACCGACGGCGCGGGGCTGAGATGAAAGATCGTCTCGAATCGTCGTTCCGATGCGCGCAGCGCTTCTTCCGTGATGCGATGGTCATGGACGTCGAAGGCCGCCGCGACCCAGCGAACGGCATTCCCGTCGACGTCCACGACGGGTGCGATGCGCGCGAGGTGCCAGCGGTAGTCACCGACCCGATTCCTGATCCGATACTCGACCTCCGTCGGCCCCATCGTCTCGAACGCGCGTTGCCAGCGCTCGTCGAGCTCCGCGAGGTCGTCCGGATGCACGGCGGCGAGCGCGCCCTTGTTGTTGAGCGTCTCCTCCTCGCTCATGCCCGTCAAATTGAGCCAGTGCGCGTTGACCCACTCCAGTCGCCCCGCGGCGTCGCACGCCCAGATGACGTGCGGTAACGCGTCTGCCAACGCGCGGTCGGCGGTGTCGCTGCGACTGCGCAGCCCTGAGTGTGCGCGTTCGCGATCGGAGACTGGGCTGGTTGTCGGCATGTGCGCAGGAGACGTCTGCACAGTATGTCATGGGCCGATTGCCACGGCTAGGTGGCGCGGGCGCCGTGCGTGAGATCCACCGACCTCATCATCCG
>DATJIZ010000461.1:0-15826 GCA_035492735.1 Gemmatimonadaceae bacterium
GCTCGCGGGCGAGCGAACCTACCGTGTGTGGCGGCTGTACATGACCGCCGCGGCCCACCAGTTCGAGACTGGGCATCTGAACGTGCTGCAAACGCTTCTTGCCAAGCCGCGGGACGGCGACAGTATGCTGCCGATGACGCGCCGCGACATCTATGGGTCATAGTCCGGGGAACAGGTCCCGCCACGACCCGGCTTCCAGGCGGTGACAGCGGTCCCGGGAACCGTACCGGCCGGTACGGGATTCCCCGTGAATCCGAGACCCCCTGCCTCATCTGGAGCCGATTCCATGCGCCTTCGTCCAAAGCACTTGCTCGTCGTTGCCATTCTTGCTGCCGCGGCGTGCGGCGGCGGAGGCAGCGACTCGCCGACCACGCCGGGGAACACCGGCGGCAACAACAACCCCGGCGGGAACCCGGGCGGCGCTCCGTCGGCGACGAATGCCGTCACCGTGGCCAACAACAACTTCTCGCCGGCGAACATTCAGGTTTCCGTGGGTACAACGGTAACCTGGACCTGGTCGCAGGACGCGATCACCCACAACGTCACGTTCGTCGACGGGACGTCGTCGGGCGACAAAGGGGCCGGCTCGACATTCAGCCGGACGTTCTCGACGGCAGGTACATTCAATTATTCCTGCACGATACATCCGGGTATGAACGGGTCGGTGCTGGTGCAGTAGCGCGACTGTCCGGTTCTTGCGCGCTGACATCGCCCGTGCTCCCGGAGCACGGGCGTTTTGCATCTGGACGAACGGATGAGGGATCAGATGTTCTCGATACGAACGCGGATCGGAGTTGCCGTGCTATGCGCCGTCGCGATGCCGGTGCTCGCCAGCGCACAGACCATAGGCGGCTTTGGGCGTGGGCGCGCGCCGGGGCGGCTCGTGCGTGAGCCGGGGATCGTGATCCCCAAGGTGGTGAACGCGGTCAACGTGATGATCGAGCACCGACCGGAGCTTGCGCTCTCCGACACGCAGTTCGCGCGCGTGATCGTCATCAAGCGGGCGCTGGACTCGACCAATGCCCCGCTCGTCCGCAAGCTCGATTCGTTGCAGCGGCTGTTCAAGCCGATGCCGATCTTCAGCCAGCCAGGCCCCGAGCGTCGGGATTCCCTCGCCGAGGCGCGCGGGGTCGTGCAGGAAACGATCGCCGCCATCACGGACAACAATGCCACGGCTCGCGATAGCGCGTACGCCATGTTGTCCGTGCAGCAGTTGGCAACGGCCCAGAGTCTCGAGGCCAAGGCGGAACAGGCGATCGAGGACGAGGCAAAGCGCAGCGGCGGGGGAAGGGGAAATCCG
Organism: Gemmatimonadaceae bacterium; assembly: GCA_035492735.1. GTDB lineage: Bacteria > Gemmatimonadota > Gemmatimonadetes > Gemmatimonadales > Gemmatimonadaceae > JAQBQB01. Next base: position 1,301 of record DATJIZ010000461.1, read on the forward strand.
ACAGGCGGCTCATTCGGGCGGTCGCCGCTCGATTAGCCGCGCGCCGGCGGCACAGTCTGGCGTAGCGGAGATTCGCGGGCGACATTTGCGTCGTCCCCCTCCGAGTGGCACCGCATGGAGACGCGCAGGAACGGCTCTTCCCCGGCCTCCGCGACCCAGGTCATCGTTCGCGTCATCATCTATTACGTGGTCCTGCTGGCAATCGGCGCGCTGTTGTCGCGCTACTTGCCGCGCATGGGCATCGTCAGCACGGAATCCCTTGGCGCTCTCTTCGGCGGCGCGGCCGATTCGGCCCAGGTGATTTCGAAGAAGGGCGCGCGGATCGTGCTGCCCGAGGGTACGCTGGCCGCCGCCGTTGCGCTGGCAATGACCGCGGCGGCGCTGCTGGGTATCCCGGTCGCCTGGATTTACACCCTCACGCGATCTCGGCGCGGCTACAACCAGTCGGTCGTACAACTGCTCATCGCGCTGCCGGTCGTCGTGGCGGGCATCGTCGTGATGGTGAAGTACAGCGTGGCCCTTGCGTTCAGCCTTGCCGGCATCGTGGCGGCGGTGCGGTTCCGGTATTCCCTCGAGGACAGCAAGGACGCCATTTACGTCTTTCTCATGAGCGGGCTCGGGATCGCGGCAGCCGTCGATCTGCCCGTCGCGGCCGTCATCTCGATCTTGTTCAATGTCGTCGTCGTGATGCTCTGGGTCACCGATTTCGGCCGCACCCCCGTGGCACTCGAGGGCAAGATGGCCGAGCGGCGGCTGCAGCGAGCCAAGGATCTCGCGCGCACGGGTACGTTCGTGGCCCGGATCGACGACGAAGTATTGCAGAACATGACCGCCGAGCAGCTCGAGGGGATTGCCCAGCGCGCGTGGCGGCGTGCCCGGGAACATCATCCCGAGGGCGAGGAACGCTCCGACGAGAGCGCGGAAGTCCGCATTCGCGTTCGAATTCGCGATGCGATTCTGACGCTGCCCGTGCTCGAGGCGCGCCTGGACGACGCGACCAAGAAGTGGAGCGTCGTGAGCGAGGCGAAGGAAGAGGATGGTACGACGATGATCGAGTTCCTGATCACCCCGAAGAAGAAAAGCGGCCCGGACGAGCTGCTCGCGCTGCTGCGCATCGCCGCCGGGAACGCGATGGTCGACTCCGAGTTGCGCTAACCAGTTCTCGCGAGGAACGAATCATGGGTAATCGTCGAGGCAAAGTGTGGGGACGGAGCGCGGCGTGGCTTGCCGCGGTCGCGCTCGTTCTGTGGGCGGCGCCAGCCATGGCGCAGGACCAGAAGGCTCCAAAGAAGAAGAAGTCGGAGGCGGGCGCGGACACGCCCAAGAAGGTGTACGACACGACGGGCGTGGCCGAATTCTTCAGCACGTCGGATCCGCTGGAGGTCACGCTCACCTTCAACGTGAAGCGCGTGCGCGGCGACAAAGGCGACAAGCCACAGTGGCACCCCGCCACCCTCGCCTACACACCGGCAAATGCCTCCGCTCCCGTGATCCTGCCGATCCGGGTCGAGACACGCGGGATCTGGCGCCTGCACAATTGCGACTTCCCGCCGATCTTCCTCAACTTCACGAGCAAGGAAACAAAGCAGACAATCTTCAAGGGGCTCGACAAGCCGAAGCTGACGAGCGTGTGCCGCGACGACAACACGTACGAGCAATACGTGTTGCAGGAATACCAGCTCTATCGCATTTACCGGCTCCTGTCGCCCTACAGTCACGCCGCGCGGTTGCTGCACGTGGTGTACACCGACAGTGCGTCCGGCAAGCCGACGATGACGCACTATGCCTTCCTGACCGAGGAGCTCGATGCCATTGCCGCGCGACAGCACGGTAAGGTCATGAAGATCAAGGGCGCCACGATCGACGATCTGGTGGCGTCGGATGCCGCGCTGGCCGGGGTGTTCGAGTACTTGATCGGCAACACGGACTTCTCGATCGCCGGCCTGCACAACGCGGAGCTCCTGGCCAAGGCGAACACCGGCGACGTCATCCCGATCGTGTACGACTTTGATTTCTCCGGTGCGGTGAATACCCGCTATGCCACGCCCGACCCGCGGTTGCGGATCCGCATGGTACGGCAGCGGCTGTACCGCGGCTATTGCGTGCCGGACAGCGTATACACGCCTGTCTTTGCGCTGTTCAACGCGAAGAAGGATTCGATTTACGGATTGTACAGCGATAAGGTCGGTCAGCTGATGGATCCGAAGATCGTCAAGGAAACGCTCGAGTACTTCGACGAGTTCTACAAGACGATCAACAACCCGGGCGACGCCAAGAATGAGATCATCAAAGCCTGCATCGGACGCGGCGGATGATCCACCGGGCCGTCGTGCAGGACCGTCGCCGCTGAGATGACGGAGTTTCGCTGCGAGCTGTTGTCGGCCGATCAGCTCGCGCTGCTCGCCAACGGACCGCTGCCGTCCGGCATCGCCGCCGGCGAGGCGCGCCGGTCGTTTCACCGGGATCTGTATCTCGATACGACGGATGATTCGCTCCGTCGGCGCGGGATCACCTGCCGGCTGCGCATCACCGCCGAGGGTCGTGCCGTGCTCACGCTGCGGATCGCCGAAGCGGGCGAGCGGCGGATCACGCGCGTCGACGCGCCGGTCAAAGCGTCGGATCCTGCCAATGCCTTGGCGGCGGAGAACGCGGTGGCACGACGCGTCCGGGGCATCATCGACCCGGCGCTGCTTGGCGTGCGCGTCGACCTCGAGGTCGATCGGCTCACGCGCCGCGCCTCGCTCGACTGGCTGCGCCGCCCGCGGCTCACGGTCCATCTGGACCGGGTGACGATCCGGCGAAACGGCACGTCGGCGAAGTTCTTTCAGATGTGCGCGCACCACCTGCATGGCAAACCGGACGAGCTTCGCCTGCTCGAAGAGGGCCTCGAGGAACTGCATGGTGTTCGGCCATCGGCCGTTCCCACGCACGAACGCGCCGAGCTCGCGATCAAGTGGGCACGGCTGGAGGACTTGCCGCGGCCGGCCGGCTACTCGGACCGACTGTATCGCGTGCCGGTCGCCACGTCGGCGACGGCGGAGTTCATCAACCCGGAGCTCAGCCTTCTCGCGTTCCAGCGGCGAGTGCTCGCGCTGGCTGACGACGAGCGGACGCCGCTGCGCGAACGCCTCCGCTTTCTGGCGATCGTGGCGGCGAACGTCGACGAGTTCTTCATGGTGCGGATGGTGTCGCTGCTCGGCGCGGCGCGCGACGCGTCCGCCGAGTCGGTCGACGACGGTCTCACCCCGGACGAGGAGCTCGCCGCCGTCGACCAGTCCGTGGCTGGGATCATGGCGCATCAGGCGAGCAGCTTCGCGGAGTGCCGTACCGCGCTCGCCGCGCACGGCGTGCACTTGCGAACCTGGTCCAGGCTCTCGACGGTGCAGCGAGAGGCGCTGCGCGATCGGTTCCGTGACGACGTTCTCCCGCTGCTCACGCCGATGGCGATGACGCTGAGCCCCGGCCATCCGCTGCCACGGCTCGGTCATCTCACGCTCTCCGTCGCCCTGATCCTACGCTCGCGCTCGGGCGGTCCGCCGCGGTTCGCCGAGCTGGAACTGCCGCCCAGCCTGCCGCGATTCTTCGTGGCCGCCGACGGCAGCGAGCGAGTCGTCGTGCCGGTGGAAGAGATGATTCGCGGCAACCTCGACACGCTGTATCCCGAGATGCAGGTCGAGCACGCGTACATGTTCCGGGTCACGCGGAGCGCCGAGCTCGAGCTGGACGAGGAGCACGCCGACGATTTGCTCGACGAAGTGGCGCGCGCCAGCGCGACTCGCGGTCAGGGATCGGCGGTGCGCCTGGAAGTCGAGCGCGGGATGCCCGCGATCCTGCGGGCGCTGCTGCTCGAGAATGTCCGGCGCGAGCAAGTCGCGGCCGGCGCTCCTGTGCTCGCCGACGTCGAGGAGATCGATGGTCCGGTCGATCTCCGCGGGCTCACTCAGCTGTCTCTCCCCGATGATCCCGCCCTCGGATATCCGCCGCTCGAGCCGCGACGGCCATTCGCCGAGTCGGCGAACGTGTTCGAGACGATCGCGCGCGGCGACGTGCTCGTGCACCACCCGTTCGATTCGTTCTCCGACACGGTCGTGCGATTCATTCGCGAAGCTTCCGCGGACGTGGACGTGCAGGCGATCAAGATCACGCTGTACCGCGTCGGAGAGCCGTCGCCGATCGTCGACGCGCTCATCGAGGCGGCGCGCCGTGGCAAATCGGTGACCGCGTTCGTCGAGCTCAAGGCGCGGTTCGACGAAGCGGTGAACGTCGGCCTGGCTCGGGCGCTCGAGGCGGCAGGTGGCCATGTCGTGCGCGGCATCGTCGGTCTCAAGAATCACGCAAAGGTCACGTTGGTCGTTCGGCGCGAAGGTGCGGCGGCGCGCCGCTACGTGCACATCGGGACCGGCAACTACAACACGCGCTCGGGCGAGCAGTACACCGATCTGAGCCTGTTCACGACCGACGGCGACTTGACGAGTGACGTCGCGGATCTGTTCAACGAGCTCACCGGCGCGTCGGAGGCGCCGCGCCACCCGTCGCGGCGGCTGCTCATCGCGCCGCATCATTTGCTACCAGGCATGCTGGCGCTGATCGATCGCGAGGCGGCGCACGCCCGTGCGGGGCGGCCGGCGCGGATCACGGCCAAGTTCAACGGCCTGTCCGATCCCGACGCCGTGCGCGCGCTCTACCGCGCGTCCGCCGACGGCGTCGAGATCGACCTGATCGTGCGCGGCATCTGTACGCTGCGTCCGGGAGTGCCCGGGCTCAGCGATCGTATCCGCGTCGTGTCGATCGTCGGGCGCTTTCTCGAGCACTCGCGCATCTACCGGTTCGAGAACGGTGGCGACCCGCGCTACTACATCGGCTCGGCGGACTTGCGGCCACGGAATCTGCGCCGCCGGGTCGAGCTGCTCGCACCGATCGCCAACGCCGAGCACCGGGCGGTGCTCGACCGCGTGCTCTCGCTCTACGTCAACGATCAGAGCGGATGGGAGCTGCGCGGGGATGGGAGCTACGCGAAGCGGGCCGGGGTTGGGCTGCCGGCGCAGGCGGTGCTGGGTGCCAGCGACTCCGCGGCCAGATCGCTGGCGGAAAGCGGGAGGCGGTGAGGCAAGGCACCGGCATTCGCCGGGTCGTGCGACGAGGCCTGAGTCCTCAGCCGCCGCCGCCCGCCGCCCGCCATTCACCCGCCCTCAGTGCGCCACCACCACCGGCGTCGTCAGGTGCGTCGATGCGATGAACCTGATCGGGTCGACCGCGGTGCCGCGCACCCATACCTCGAAATGCAGATGCGGGGCCGTCGCCAGCCCCGTCGCGCCGACCGCGCCGATGGTCTGGCCCATCGACACACTGTCGCCGCGCTGGACGAACGCGGCGCGACAGTGCGCGTAGCGCGTGACGATTCCGCCGGAGTGCACGAGCTCGATCACCAGTCCGTAGCCGAGCCGTCGGCCGACTGACGCAACCTTGCCGGCGGCCGGCGCCACGATGTGCGTGCCCGCCGGGGCCGCGAGATCGACGCCGCGATGCGCCCGGAAGATCTGCAGAATCGGATGAAAACGCGACCGCGAAAAGCCGCTCGTCACGCGGCCGTTCACCGGCATGATCATGCCGACGGGCGGCAGCTTCGCCGATTCGGCGGCGAGAGCGGCCGTCCGTATCGACTGCAGCGTGTCGTCCAGCGCTGCCGTCAGCCGCTGCTCCTCGGCGAGCTGGTCGGCCATCATTCCGGCGGAGTCGGTCGCGGCGTACGTCCAGGCCCAGGATGTGGCGAAGATCGCGATCATCAGCATCGCGAACATGCGCACCGTGCGCATCTTCAGGCCAACGCGCCGCGGCGAGGCGGTCGGCGTCGGCGGGACGATGATCAACGTCCATGCCGGCGTCGCGCTATGGCGCATGCGTCAACGACCCTTCGGCTAGCCTTGCGATACCGCCGCGACCGAGCGGCTCGGCGTGAGCATGAGTCGGCGTTCGCCGCCGATGGCCGGCATGTCGGAATCGAGCGGATGCACGATGACGTGGCCGTGCACCGTGCCGCCCTCCTCGAGCGCCACCGCCGCGGCGCGAACGTCGCCCCGCACGGTCGCCGTCTTCTGTACCTCGATGCGGCCGCTCGCCATGACGCTGCCCGTCAGCTCGCCGCCGATCACGACCTCGCGCGCCTGGACGTTGCCGATCACCGCGCCTCCGGCGCCGATGATCAGTGTGTCGGCGCGGTGCAGCGTGCCCTCGATGCGGCCGTCGACGCGCACCGTGCCGTCGGTGGAGATGTCGCCCGAGATCGAGAGCTGGTCATCGATGACGGAATATCCGTCGGAGGCAGGGCGGGCCGGGCGGCGTTTGAATAGGCTCATGCGAAGCTCCTCGAGATTGGTGGGCGACCGATTCCAATCAAGGACGCTTCAGAATGGCTCGCGCCACGCTCGCCGCATGTGCCCGGGCGCACAGCGTCGCGCATCTATAGGAACGCGCGACGGGCCGACGGTGGAAAAAAATTTACCCCTTCGAATTCTGTAACTTCGCGAGGCGGCGCTTGGCGTCCGCGACGGCGGGCTGCAACTCGGCATCAGCGTTCTTCCACAGCTCGACGAATTTCGAGAGGTGTGAAATCGCTTTCTCGCGATCGCCTTTGGCGTCGTAGAGCTCTCCCAACCGCTTGTGCGTGCCGGCCAGCGCAAACCAGTCGACGTCGGGCCGGCTGTCCCACGGCGTGTTCACGAACGTCTCGAGCTCGGCGATCGCCGAGTCGGCCTGATTCGCGAGATCGAAGGCGCGGCCGAGCTCGAAGTGAACGCGCAGCGGATTTTCGTCGTACGGCTTGCCGTCCGTCCGGACGGCGGAGCGGCGGAATTCCGCGATCGCATCCTGGTAGCGCTTCTCGGCGAGTGCAATCTCGCCCAGCGCTTCGTGCACGACCGGCTGCTCGCTGCGAACGTACGCCGTGTCCTTCAGTTTCGCGAATTGATCGAGCAGGGCCCGCGCGCGATCGGCGCGGCCGGCCACGGCGTACAACTTCGCGAGCGGCAGGTATGGTCGATCCTGCTCGGCGAGCGTGGTGATGGGCAGCGCGGCGAGCGCGGCATCGAGCCGCTGCGCGCCCCGTTGCGGCTGGTTGCGCAGCCAGATATCCAGCGCGGCCGCATTCGCCGAGTCGACGAGTTTGGGACTTGGCGATAGTTCCGCTGCTTCGGCCGCACTTTGTCGATACGAGCGCTCGGCTTCACTCAGCCGACCGCGCACGGCGCGAATCTCGTATTGGTAATACGACGCCATGGCGCGTCCGTCGGGCGATGGCGTCGCGCGGTGCACACTGTCCGCCACCTGCTCGGCCCGGTCGTACTCACCGTACGCGTACGGCACCACGATCATGTGATAGGCGTAATTGCTGTTGTTGGGGAGCCGTTTCCCTTCCGCCGCGAGGGCCGAATCGAGCGCGACGCGCTTGCCCTGATCGAGCAGCACGTTGACGAGGTTCGGCAGCGGGATCGCGTTGTCCGGACTGGCGCGCATCGACATGCGATAGAGCGACTCGGCCTTCGCGTAGTCGAGCATCGACGTGTAGGCGACGCCCAGATTGTTTGCCGCATAGGCGGTGTCACCACGATCGAGCAACGCCTGGTACGCGGCGATCGACTTTTGTCGATCGTGGCCGGCGCCGCGCTGATAGTAGTAGCCCTCGACCAGATACCGTTCATTCTCGGAGAGCCGAGCGCGGAGCTGGAACGCTTTCGTCGTCGCCGAATCGATCGCGGAAGCCGGATAGAACGAGTTCGCCATCGCCGTCCCGAGCTTTCGCCACGCGGTCGCGAATCCCGTATCGATCATCACCGCGCGGCGCAGCAGCGGGATCGCTTTGGGGAAGTCGTGCTCGGCGTCGAAGGCGTGCGCGCCTTCGGTGTACGCCTTGAGCGCCTCGAATGATGCCGTGGTCACCTGCTCGAGCGGCGGGCTGGCCTGCACACTCTTGAGCGACTCGCCGATCTTGCCGCGCAGTTTGCGCGTCACTTCATCGACGCCGGCGACGAGCCCACTGGGTCCATCGACCGTGGTTTGGAACGCGGCGAGAACGTTGCCCGAGTCGGCGGTGACGAGTCGCAGGGCGATCACGTAGCCGTTGCCGAGTCCCGTCACGTCGCCAGTCACGATGGCCTTGGCGCCCTCGCGCTGCGCGAGTTGGCGCGCGAGCGGGAGATCGAGCCGTGAGGTGGTCGGCAACTGCATTCGCCGCAACGACGCGGCCACGCTCGTCGGGCTGAACAGCTTGATCGACGGCGACTCGGCGAGATTGGCGCGAACGCCCTCGGCCACGACGCTCGCCACGCTCGAATCGGCGCGACTCACATTGAAGTCCGATACGAGCACCACGTCGCGCTGATTGAGCTTGCCAGCCGCGAACAACGAGCCCACCGGGCCGATGCCGAAGGCCCGCATCACCATGAATGCAATGATCAACGCGACGAAGCCGCCGAGGGCGTACACGCCGCCGCGCGTCGTACGCTTCCACGACACGTGTGGACTCGCCTTGAGCGCGATCGTCGCCATCGTGCCTTGCGGAGCCTGACCGCCGCCAGGCGTGAGGACCGGCGTCGCCGTGAGGGCGCGTCGCGCGACGGACTGGACGTAGCCGGTGAAGAGAATCACGGGCAGGCCGAGCGCCATGAGGACGAGCGCGCCGGGCAGCACCCACCCCGGTAATCCGATCGTGACGGTGGCCGCCTTGGCGATGCCAGCGACGGCGATGACGGCGAGCACATAGAGGCCAAGCGCGCGACGGAACGCGTGCGGCCCGTGCAGCAGCACCGGCGGAAGCGCTGGCATCCCGGTGCCGCTCGTTACGCTGTTGAGCGCCGTGATCACTTCGGCCGCGCTCTGCGGGCGGTCGTCGACGTCCTTGGCGAGGCAGCGCATCACCAGATCACAGAGCGTCGCCGGCGCGTCAGGCCGCAGCTCGGCGATCGACCTGGGCGTTTCGCCCATGTGCGCGCCGAGAATGCGCGCGGGGGTCCGGCCATGGAACGGTGGACGGCCGGCGAGGATCTCGTACGCCATGCAGCCGAAGGCGTAGACGTCGGCGCGATGGTCGATGTTGGGATCGCCAGCGGCTTGCTCGGGCGCCATGTACGCCGGCGTGCCGATCGACGTGCCGAGCTGCGTCAGGGTCGCGGCACCCGGACCGGTGCGCGAATCGCTCAGCGCCTTGGCGATGCCGAAATCGGTGACGACCGCCGTGCCACCCGACAGCAGCACGTTGTCGGGCTTGATGTCGCGATGGACGATCCCGTGCTCGTGCGCGTACTGGAGGGCCCGCGCGACGTCGCCGAGAATGCGCAGCACGTCGGAAATGGTGAGCGGCGGCTGCTTCGCCATCCGGTGCCGAAGCGACTCGCCTTCCACGTACGGCATCGTGTAGTACGGCAAGCCGTTCGTCTCACCGGTCGCGAGCACGGGGACGATGTTCGCCTGCTGCAGCGACGCCGCCGTTCGAATCTCGCGCTCGAAGCGCTCGCCACTGATGCCCGCGGCGAGCTCGGGCGACAGCACCTTGACGACGACTTTGCGTCCAAGCCGCACTTCGTCGGCCACGAAGACGCGCGCCATGCCGCCGCCGCCGAGCTCTCGCTCGAGGGTGTAGGAGCCGCTCAACGTGGCTTGCAGTTGGGACTGGAGGTCGGTCACGCGGCAGAATGTACGATCCGGACCGTCCTACGGGGAGAGCAAATCGACCATTACGTCGCGCGCACTCTTGACGGCGCTTGACGGCGATCGTTCGTTCCACGGCATGTCCAGAGTCCTTCTCGTGTTCGCGCTGGCCACGGTCGGCGCCGCGCAAAGCGCTGCCGCGCAAAGTCGCATCTTCAACAAGCAGCGCGTGACCTACACGAACGGCCCGCTCACGCTCGTCGGATACGTCTACCATCCCGACGGTCGTGGTCCATTTCCGACGGTGATCTGGAACCACGGCAGCGAGCATGATCCCGGGCGTGGACCGCAGTTCGATTCAGTGGCGGCCATTTTCGTTCCGGCGGGATACGCCGTGTTCGCGCCGATGCGTCGCGGGCACAGCGACTCGCAGGGGCAGTGGATCCAGGACACGATCCACGCCACGGTCAGTCGTCAGGGCATGCCCGCCGCGGAACGGCTCATGGTCCGCCTCATGGGCACCGAGCAGCTCGACGACCAGCTTGCCGGACTCGCCTACGCCAGAACGTTGCCCTTCGTCGACGCGAATCGCGTGGTCGTCGCCGGGTGCTCGTACGGCGGCATCGAGACGCTGCTCGCCGCCGAGCGCGGCGCCGGGCTCAAGGCGGCGTTCTCGATCTCGCCCGCCGCGCTGAGTTGGCAGGGCCACACCGTGCTTCAGCATCGATTGATCGACGCGGTGCGCAAGATCGACATGCCGGTGCTGCTCATCCAGCCGCCCAAGGATGCGAGCCTCGAGCCGGCGCGTGTGCTCGGCGAGGCGGCGAAGAAGGCAGGCAGGCGATCGTTCACGGCCAAGGTGTATCCGCCGACGATGCCCGAGGCTCAGCAGGCGCATTGTTTCGGCGGTGCGATCGGGATGCGCAACTGGGCCGCCGAGGCGGTGTCGTTCTTCAATGGGGTGCTCGGTCGAACGGGTCGACAGGTGCGCGACGGATACGTGCTGACTTCGGATTCGGCACGACTCTACTATCGCATCGCTGGGGAGCCCGGACCTGGAGTCGACACGATCATCACGGTACATGGCGGGCCGGGGCTCGACATGGAGAGCATCTACAACGACTTCGCCGCCATGCTCAGCCCGACGCACGTGGTGATCTTCTACGACCAGCGTGGCGGCGGGAAATCGGAGCTCCCAGCCGACACGACGCGGCTCTTCGCGTCGCGACAGATCCAGGATCTCGACGAGCTCCGCCGCCATTTCGGGCTGGAGAAGCTGACGCTGGTCGCGCACTCGTACGGACCGCTGCTCGCGGCGAGCTACGCGCTCGCGCATCCGGCGAACGTGAAGCGAATGATCTTCTTTGGCCCTGTGCCGCCGCGGCGCGGCGACTTTTTCATGCGCTATGGCCGCAATCTGAACGCGCGGCTCGACAGCGCGCAGCGGGCGCGAATGTCAGTCGACTCGCGTCGAATGGTCGACACGTCGCTGTCCGACGCCGATACGCGCGCCGCGTGCCGGGATTACTGGAAGCTCGGCCTTCGACCGCGGCTCGCCGATCCTGAACAGCTGGATGCCGTCAAGTCGGACCTCTGCGCGACCGACGTGCGCGGCATTCGCTACGGCAACCGCATCGGCAATCGGGTGATCATGAGCTCGTACGGCGACTGGGATTTGCGCGAGCGGCTCCATTCGCTGCGTGTGCCGCTCCTGGTGATCCACGGCGAACAGGAAACGATCCCGATGGATCTGGTGGAGGAGTGGGTCACGTCGATGCCGGCCGGCATGGCGACGCTGTTGAAAGTGCCGAGAGCTGCGCACTTCACCTACGCGGAGCGACGGGATGTGGTGTGGCCAGCGGTCGAGAGGTTCCTGTCGGCGGACGAGCGATAGCGTCGGACCGTGTTGCGCCCCAGGCCTCAGCGCGACGTCGGGCCAAGGTATTTGTCGAACCACGCGAGCGACTCGGCGATCAGCTCCGTGCGCGGTACGAAATGCCCGCCCTCGAACAGCAAGTACTTCTTCTGGTCCTCGGGCGTGCCGAGCAGCGAGAAGAACGGTTTCTGCGCCGTTTCCACCGGAAAGAGGTGGTCGTACTTGCCTCCGAGCAACAATACCGGCGTCTTGATGTGCGGGAGAAAGTGCAGCGGATCGACCTCGGGTCGGGACGGTGCCATCTTGAGCCCGGCGTTGTTCAGGACCGCCGCCTTGAACCGCGGCTCGATGGCGAGCATGATGCCTCCCATCCGCCCGCCCCAGCTCGTTCCGTCGTAGGCGAGCCTCGTCGAGTCGATGTCTGGCCGGGTCGTTAGATAGTCGACGGCACGACGCAGGTCTTTGCCCCACATCAGCACGTGGTCGCGATACGAGCTCGTGCTGTCGGGCGTGTTGTCCGTGCGCTCGTCGCTCCGCTCGAACGTGCTTTTGTAGATCGGCACGGCGAACGCGCGGCCGCTCCTGATGATGAAGTCCTGCAACTGCGCGTACATGTCGTTGAACTTCTTCAGATGCGTTGCGTCACCCGGGGGGAACACCACCACCGTCTGGTACGGCGGCTTGCCGTGCCGCGGCAGGTACAAGACGAGCGACTCGCGCTCGTTGCCGTATGCGGCGTCAAAGCTCACCCGCTCACGGATCCAGTCGTCAGCGGTCGTGTCGCGCGCATCGATGCGCGCGTTCAGTGGCGTGCGATCGTAGTCGTACATGTGCAGGTACGTCGCGAAGATCGCGTCGCCGACCGGCTTCTCCTTCTTGTAGTCGCGCACGTAGCGTGCGATGGGCGCTCGCGCCGCCGCCAGCCTGGGCTCGTTGGCAGCATAGCTGGCAAGGCGAACGCCGTTGGTCGGAGAGCGATCGAACGGGAAGTCCGCGTACGAGTCGGTGAACACGTACGACGGATCGCTCCAGCCGCCGCCCAGGATGTAGTGCTTGCCCTCGGCGTCGGCATTGAAGCACCACTCGCGAACGTTGCCCGCGACGTCGAATACGCCGAACGGGCTCATGGCGCGAAAGGTGTTGCCTCGCACCGGGCCGCCGGGGTCGAAGTTGCTGCCGGGCCCAACGTACGCGGCGGCGCTCGGGCCGGCCGCGCGCACCCAGTGGTAGAGCGTGGGCAGTGACTTGCCAACGAACCGCGCGTAGGCGTCCGCCTCGTACCAGCTCAGGCCTCCGACCGGCAGATCTTCCTGACCGCGCGGAATGTCGCCGGCTTCCCAGGTCGCGGGACCGGGGCGCCCCGTCCTGTCGACAAACAGCGCGATCGCGTCCGACCAGGCCAGATGCCGGCCGTCCTTTATAAAATCCTCATCGCGCCACAGGTCTGGCTTCGTGTACGCGCCGGCGTCGACGAACCGCTTGTACTCCCGGTTGGTCACTTCGTGACGGCCGATGTGAAAATCACCGAGAGCGACCGGCGGGACCGCACCCAAACCGGAGAGTTCGCCGGCCACCGTACCGCCGGGCACGCGTGCCATGTCGGAGTCGGGCGCCGTCACGGAATCCAGCGTGAACCGGGGAGGGAGTGGGGGAGACACCACGAAGTCGACGCCGCCGGTGAGCAAAAGGACTGGTCGAAATCCGGCTTTGACGATGCGGTATCGATCGACCGTGTATGGCACGCGCGCGCTGTCGAGCGGCGTCTGACCGAGAGCTTCCCACCGCGTGGTATCGTCGAAGCGCGTGCGGTACACCGTCGCGCCGGGCGGATCGGTGACGAACGACAGCGTGCGACTGAATCGCGACCAGCGAGACGCGAGGATCGAGTCTCGCGGCGAGACAGCTGCTGCTTGCTCGGCGATGGCGAACGCGCTGTCGTAATCTCCTTTTTCGACGAGCCGGTCGATCGTCGGGATCGCCGTGCCGCGGACCCACGCCGCCCGGCGCGCGCGGGCTCCGACTCCGACGAACACCGCGATCACGGCGATTGCCGCGACCACCGTGGCGACAAGGGCGCGCCGGTTCGGCCGGGCGAGCGAGCCGATGGCGTCGAGCGACGCGAGCAATTCGGCCGCGCTCTGGCAGCGCGCGTCCGGATCCTTCTCGAGGCACCGCATGACGATCCGCTCCAGCTCCGGCGGAATCGCGCGATCGCGGACGGGCAACGGCTTTGGCGCGGCCGTCATCTGGGCGGTGAGAATCGCCTGCAGCGTACCGGTGAACGGCGGACGCCCAGCGAGCATCTCGTAGGCGACGATGCCGATCGCGTACACATCGGCACGATGGTCGACCTTCGGATCGCCGGCCGCCTGCTCGGGTGCCATGTACGCCGGCGTGCCGAGCGACGTGCCGGTGGCCGTGAGCCGCGTCTCCTGCCGCGCGTCGCTCATCGCCTTGGCCACACCGAAGTCGACGACGAGCGCGTGATGCTCGGCGAGCAGGATGTTGTCGGGCTTGATGTCGCGGTGCACGACGCCGTGCCGATGCGCGCTGGCCACCGCGTCGACGACGTCGCGCAGCAGCGGAATCGCCTCGGCGGGCGCCATTGGCCCCACGCGCGCCAGGCGATCGCGGAGCGATTCGCCCTGCACGTACGGCATCACATAGTAGACGAACCGCTCGCGCGTGACCGGATCGACGCCTTCGCCCGAATCGATCAGCGTGAGGATGTTCGGGTGCTGGAGCTGTGCGGCGATGGCGATCTCGCGCAGGAAGCGCTCCGAGCCGACGCTACTCGCCAGCTCTGCGCGGAGGACCTTGACCGCAACGGGCCGCTCGTGCTTCAGGTCGCGCGCGAGATAGACGATGGCCATCCCGCCGTGCCCAAGCTCTCGCTCGATCCGATACCGCTCGGCGAGCGCGCTTCGCAGCGCCGTCGGAACGGTCGGAGTTTCGCCAACTCGAGTACTCGTCACGGCCGCCGGCTCAACGAATGGACGGCTGAACGTAGG
>DATJIZ010000462.1:0-8475 GCA_035492735.1 Gemmatimonadaceae bacterium
AGGCACGCCAGGGATTGCGCGGCGAACGCTTCGTTCAGCTCGATCACGTCCATCTGGTCGAGCGAGAGCTTGGCGCGGTCGAGCGCCATTCGGCTCGACGGCACCGGGCCCATACCCATGATGCGGGGCTCGACGCCGGCGACGGCGCTGGCGACGATCCGCGCCAGCGGCTCGACGCCGAGCTCGCGCGCGCCGGTGTCCGACGTGATGAGCAGCGCCGCCGCACCATCGTTCAAGCCGGACGCGTTGCCGGCCGTCACCGATCCGCCGGGCGACCGGAACGCCGGCTTGAGCTTGCTCAGCACTTCCATCGTGGTGTCCGGCCGGATGAACTCGTCCTGGTCGAAGCATCTCGGATCGCCCTTTCGCTGCGGGATCTGCACGGGAACGATCTCCCGCGCGAAGCGGCCATTCGCGCGCGCGGCGGCGGCCGTTCGCTGCGAGCGCACGGCGAACGCGTCCTGATCCTCTCGTGACACGCCGTACTGCTCGGCGACGTTCTCCGCGGTCTGGCCCATCGAATCGGTGCCGTATTTCGCCTTCATCTTCGGGTTCACGAACCGCCAACCGAGGCTCGTGTCGAACAGCTCGATGTCTCTGGAGAACGGCTTGGCGCCCTTGGAGAGGACATACGGCGCACGCGTCATGCTCTCCACGCCGCCGGCCACGTAGATGTCACCGTCGCCGTGCGCGACGGCGCGGGCGGCATGGACGACCGCGCTCATCCCCGATGCGCACAACCGATTGACCGTCTCGCCCGGGACGCTCACGGGAAGCCCGGCCAGCAACGACGCCATGCGCGCCACGTTGCGGTTGTCTTCGCCAGCCTGATTGGCGCACCCGAGGATCACGTCGCTGACGCGAGCCGGCTCCAGCGTCGGCGCGCGGGCGACGAGTGTCGCGATCACGTGCGCCGCGAGGTCATCGGCCCGCACCTCACTCAGCCCGCCGCCAAGACTCCCGATCGCGGTGCGCACACCGTCGACGATGAACGCGCTCGTCATGTGGATTCGGAAAAGAAGGAACGATTCGTCTTGTACACGGTGCCGCGAAAGAGGGCCACGACCTCGCTGTCTCGCCGAACCGTCACGCGAAAGAACGCCAGGCGATTCGTCTCGCTCTCCTGCTCGGCGACGGCCGTCAGCACGTCACCAGGCATGATCGGTCTCGGATACGTGATGCTGTTCTCGATGCTCACCGTGATGTTGCCGTGCGTGTTCGATGCGAACGCGAGCGCGCTGTCGGCCAACGCGAACGGCACGCCGCCGTGGCACACGCCAAAGCCATTGCGCATGTCGTCGCGAACCGTCATGCGCACCGTCGCCGCGTGCGGCCGCACCTCCACGATCTCCATACCCAGCGCCTGGCTGAACGTGTCCGACGCCATCATCGACGACACCACACGTTCGGCGAGCGCCTGCTCCTCCGTCGCGCTCATTGGAAGAACCGGCGGTCGTCGCGCACCATGCGCCGCAGCAGCGGGCTCGGGCGATAGCGGTCCTCGCCATATTCGGCCTGCAGCCGCTCGAGGCAGCCCAGCACGCGAGCGAGACCAAGCTCGTTGGCCCAGGCGAGCAGACCCTTGGGATAATTTACCCCCTTGGTCATGGCGAGATCGATCGCCTCCGGCGACGCGACGCGCATCAGCACGGCATCGACGGCTTCGTTGATCAACATGGCCAGCACGCGCTCGAAGATCAGCAGCCCGGTGTTCGGTTCCTTGGTAGGTTCGGGAGCGACGGCGTCGGAGCGATAGTCGTAGTATCCGCGTCCCGTTTTCCTGCCGAGGAATCCCGCGTCGACCATCCGCTGCTGGGTGAGCGACGGCTTGTATCGCGGATCGTTGAACATTCCGTGATACACCGACGTCGTGACGGCGAAATTGACGTCGTTGCCGATGAAGTCCATCAGCTCGAACGGGCCCATGCGGAAACCGCCGAGCTCCTTCATCGCCCAGTCGACGGTCGCGCAGTCGGCCACGCCTTCGTCGAGGAGACGCAGAGCTTCACCATAAAACGGACGGGCGACGCGATTTACGATGAAGCCCGGCGTATCCGTGGCGAGCACCGGCGTCTTGCCCCAGCGCGACATCAGCGCGAACGATGCGCTCGCGACGACCGGATCGCCGCCGATCCAGGGCACGACTTCGACGAGCGGCATCACGGGCGCCGGATTGAAGAAGTGGAGCCCGATGATCCGCTGTGGTGCGTCGCACGCCGCCGCGATCGACGCGATCGAAAGTGACGACGTGTTCGTCGCGAGCACGGGCTCGCGTCCCACCGCCTCCTCGAGACTCTTCACCAACGAGCGCTTCACGGCGAGGTCCTCGACCACCGCCTCGATCACGAGGCCGCAGTCGCGGTACGCTCCCAGGCCGCGCAGCGGTTCCCACTGGAAGTCGATTCGCGACATCAGCTCGTCCGCGGCATCGCGCGACATCCGACCCTTCTGAACTTCGCGCTCCATGTCGCGCGCGACGTTGGCCTGCGCGCGCTGCGTCGCGCCCTCGGCGGCGTCACCGAGCACGACCCGGTGGCCTGCGGCGGCGGCGACCCGGGCGATGCCGGTTCCCATCGCGCCGGCGCCGATCACGCCGACGCGGCTCTCGCGATCGAGCTCCATGGTCAGCGGCCCGTGAATACGGGCGGTCGCTTCTCGAGGAACGCGCGAACGCCTTCCGCGTAGTCGGCCGTCAGCCCTGCCTCGCGCTGCAGCTTTTCCTCGTAGTCGAGCTGATCGTCGAGATCGATGCCGAGCGATCGATTGAACCCGCGTTTGGTGAGACCGAGACCTCGCGTCGGCTGCGTTGCCAGATGCCGCGCTGTTCCCACCGCCGTCTCGAGCAGCGATTCCGGTTCCGTCACCATGTACACGAGTCCCCAGTCGCGCGCCTGCTGCGCCGAGAGCTTCTCGGCGAGCATCGTCAGGGCCGCGGCGCGCTGCAACCCGACGATGCGCGGCAGGATGAATGTCCCGCCGCTGTCGGGAATGACGCCGATTTTTGCGAACGACTGAATGAACGTCGCGTTCGACGACGCGAACACGATGTCGCACGCGAAGGCCAGGTTCGCGCCGGCTCCCGCCGCGACGCCGTTCACCGCCGCGATGACCGGTTTCTCCAGCTTCCGGATCATCTTGATGACCGGGTTGTAGCTGTCGCGCACGATGTCGCCGAGATCGGGCATCTCACCTTCCCTGGGCACCGCCTCGGCCAGATCCTGGCCAGCGCAAAAGCCCCGCCCCGCGCCGGTGATCACGACGGCGCGAAGCGCATCGTCTTCGCGGACGCGCTCGAGGGCCGCCACCAGGGCCGCCGCCATGGCCCGCCGAAAGCTGTTCAGCACGTCGGGCCTGTTGAGCGTGATCGTTGCAACGCCCTCGCTGGCGTCGAACAGGATGTCGGACATTCGTGCCTCGCGATCGTCGCGCGTTTCGATGCAGCGTTGCCTCTCCGACCCAAGATAGTCCACCCGGTGTACCGGTTGGCAGGGCGCGCCGCTGGCTTCGCCGACTGCGCCCGGACAAATTACTTCACGTGACTACCGTCCCGGCTCCCCGCGGCTCGCGGCCGCAGCAACCGAAGAACGCCACGACCGGTGCGTCGCGCGCTCCGGATCCCCGCTTCGACTGGCGCCGCATCGCGTACCATGCGCTCGTCTCGCGCGCGCTCGACGACGTCGAGGAAGCGACGAACCGGAATCGGTCGACGGTGCCCCGCGATCACGTGGTGCTCTACCAGTTTTCGGCGCGCGGACACGACGTGCCGCAGGTGATTCTCGGTTCACTGCTCGATCATCCGCGCGACGCGGCGAGCGCGTACTACCGTTCCCGACCGCTGCTGTTGTCGCTCGGGTTGAGCATCGAGGACGCGCTGGCGAGCCCGCTCGGCCGCTCGGGCGGATTCAGCGACGGCCGCGACATTGGCGTGGTGTGCAATCTGCCCAATCGCGACGGGCCGATCGTGCTGCCCATGTCGGGCGACGTGGGCTCGCAGTACACGCCGTGCGCCGGTTGGGCGCAGGCGATCGGCTATCATCGCGACGTGCTTCGCGACGAACGTTGGAGCGGGGCGATCGCCGTCGTGCTGGGCGGCGAAGGGTCGGTGGCGACGAACGGCTTCTGGTCGGCGCTCACCATCGCGACGACGCTGTCGCTGCCGATGCTCTTCTACATCGAGGACAACGGGCTCGGCATCTCGGTGCCTGGCGAGATGCAAACGCCGGGCGGCGACATCGCGCGGAACCTGCAGTCGTTCGGCAACCTGTTCGTTCGCGACGGCGACGGTACCGATCCGGGCCAGGCAGCCGCGCTGCTGGCCGAATGCGTCGGGCACGTCCGCGCGGGGAACGGCCCGGCGCTCGTTCGGCTCACCGTGCCGCGGCTCTGCAGTCACTCGGGACCCGACAATCAGCGCGGCTACCGGACCGATGCCGAGATCGCGCGCGACCTGGAGCGCGATCCACTACCGCGGCTCAGAGCGCACCTCGTTCCGGCGGTACTCTCACATGAGGAGTGGGCGGCGCTCGAGGCCGACGCGGCACGGGACGTGGACATCGGCTTGCGCGCCGCTCGCGCGCGCCCGGCTCCCGACCCCTCGATCGTTGCGCGTTGGGTCTACGCCGATGATTCCGGCGATACGCCCGAGGCGCTCGGCGGCCTCTCGCGCGCCGAGCGGGCAGCGCTCGGCGGCACGGAAACGGCCGCCGCGGACGGCGAGATGATCCGGTTCGCGGACGCGGTCCGTCGGACGCTGCGGCGCGAGCTCGCCGTCAATCCGAAGTGCCTGGTGTTCGGCGAGGACGTGGGACGCAAGGGTGGCGTCCATCTCGTGACGGAAGGGCTGCAGAAGCAGTTCGGGGCCGCTCGGGTGTTCGATACGAGTCTCTCGGAGGAAGGCATCATCGGCCGTGCCGTCGGGATGGCGATCTCCGGTCTCATGCCGGTCGCCGAAATTCAGTTCCGGAAGTACGCCGACCCGGCGACGGAGCAGCTCAACAACTGCGGAACCCTGCGCTGGCGCACGGCGAACCAGTTCGCGGCGCCGATCGTGGTGCGCATGCCCGGCGGCTTCGGCAAGGACGTGGGCGATCCGTGGCACAGCCTCAGCGATGAGGTGCGATTCGCGCACGCGTACGGATGGCAAGTGGCGATACCGTCCAACGCGGCCGATGCGGTAGGCCTTTTGCGCGCCGCGATGCGCAGTCCCAATCCGACGATCTTCTTCGAGCACCGCTCGCTGCTCATGACGAGCGATGGCAGCGCGCGCTACCCGGGCGACGACTACGTGGTGCCGTTCGGCAAGGCCAGGGTCCTTCGCGACGGCAGCGACATCACGCTCGTGACGTGGAGCGCGCTCGTGCATCGCTGTCTGGAAGCCGCGACGCGCTTCGGCGATCGGGTCGAGGTGATCGACCTGCGGACGATCGCGCCGTGGGATCGTGCATGCGTCCTGGGATCGGTGGAGAAGACCGGACGCTGTCTCATCGTTCACGAGGACGCGCTCACGGCAGGCTTTGGCGCCGAAGTGGCGGCGACGGTCGCGCAGCATGCGTTCTGGATGCTCGACGCGCCCGTGGAGCGGCTCGCGGTGGGCGACATCCCGATGCCGTATCACCCCATCCTGCTCGACGCAGTGCTGCCGACTGTCGAGCGCATCGCCGAACGGATCGAAACGCTCCTGCGCGCGTAGGGCGCGGATCAGCTGCCTTTGGCTAGTTGCTCGAACGTACGATTGCCGACCGGGTAGCTCCGCCAATCGTTGTAGTCGAAGTGCCACCACTCCGCTTCGTAGACGGTGAAGCCCTGCGCTTCCATCGCGTGGCGGAGCAGATCGCGGTGCCAGCGCTGGAGCGACGTGCCACCCGGGTACAGCGGATACGACCGGTCGGTCATCTCGTCGTAGCCGCCGGTCATTCGGATTGGAGCACCGGTGGTCAAGTCGTACAACGTGAGATCCACCGCACAGCCCCGGTTGTGCCGCGAGCCCTGTGATGGATCGGCCACGAACACGTGCTTGTCGGGCGGCGTGCCGTCCCAGAACATCTTCGTCACGTACCACGGACGATACGAATCGTGGATGATCAGCCCGTAGCCCAGCGTTCGCAGCTCGGCGGCGGCGCGCACGACCGCTTCGGCCGCCGGCCGTTGCATGAACGCATGCGCCGACGTGTAGAACGGCGTGCCCATGAAGTTGTTCGACGTCGCGTAGCGGATGTCGTAGTGAATCGACGAGTCGAGGCTCCGCAGCTCGACGAGGTCCGGCGCGCGCAAGCCAGGCGGTTGCGGCGGTGGCGTGGCGGCGAGCGCAATCGCCCGAAGCTCGCTCGGCGGGCGCACGGGGGTGATTTGCGCGTTCGTGTGATCGTCGTCGGCCGGCAGCGGGCGTCGCTTGAACTCGACCGTCGCAACGGTCGCCCGGTCAGCCGTGCCACTGGCCCCGCGATGAAAAACGATCTCCTGTCCGTCGTACAATCCCCACGAGGGGAAGCGGTACACGCCGGCCGAGACGCGCTCGAGCGGGTAGTCGAACGCCCATTCGATGAGCGCGTTCAGCCGTCCGTCCTTCTCGCGGATGTACAGCACGTCGTGATCCCAGCCGTACTCGCCGATGAATGGCGCGAGCTCGCTGGACGCTTGGCGAGGCGGCGGCCTCGGGATGATTCCGCGTGGCGACGGCTGCACGCGCATGCGGCGCAGCGTGTCCGACCCCGCGACGATGCGGCCATCATCGAGCACCGCGATGCGCTTGCCGAACGCGAGTGGATCGTCCACGACGAGCACATTCGCCGGTGCGGTCGCGGAATTCCGCAGCTCGGTGCGTGATCCGCCCCGCGTCGGTGAGAGAAAGAGATGACCTTCGTACTCGTGCAGATCGAAGGTGTCTTTGGGGCCACCGTAGCGTCCCATCAGCGCGAGTGCACGGCCGGCCGGGAGCGGCACGGTCGTGTCGATCGCGGCGAGCGGCCGTCCGTGCACTGCATCGAGCATGAGGCGCAGCGCAGTCTGCGCGATGTGATCGGTCACGCCGTTTGCCACGTCCAGCGACGCGATCACCACGGCGCCGAGCGAGTCATCGGGCATCGCCAGCAGCGACGTCGCGAAGCCGTAGATAGCGCCGTCATGTCCGACCGTGCGATGGCCGTCGACGCTCCCGATGTTAAAGCCGATCCCGTAACCCGTGCGCTCGCCCGGCGCCGCGAATTGCGGCGTCCACATCGAGTCGAGCGTCGCGCGCGCCAGGACGCGCCGGCCGTTCGGGGCAACGCCGCCGGCGAGAAGCATCTCGACGAAGCGGCCGAGATCGAGCACGGTGCTGTACATGCTGCCCGCGGGTGCCATCCCGAGCTGGAACGTCGGGGCTGCGAAGCGGCGGCCATCGAGCGTCCACATCGTGCCCGTCGCCATCTTCGGCTCGAGCCTGGTCACCGGCGCGAACGCGCTCGCCTCGAGCCCCATCGGTACGAGCAGCGTCTTTTCGAGGTAACTCTCGAAGCGCTCGTGCTGCGTTCGCTCGAGGACGTAGCCGAGCACGGCGACGCCCGCGTTCGAGTACTTGGTGTGCGTACCGGGCTCGTATTCGAGTGCGGTGCTATTCAGACTCGCCACCGTCGCGCCGAGAGAGGGCGAGGTATCGTCGAAGTAGTTTCCGACCGGCGGCTCGCGCGTGAGCCCGGCGCGATGCGACGTGATCTCGCGAATCGTGATCTCGCCGCCGAATGGATTCCGCGGATGAAAGTCGGGCAGGTATCGCTGGATCGGTGCGTCGAGTCGCAGCGTTCCTCGTTCGACGAGCTGCATCACGGCGACATCGGTGAACAGCTTCGAGACCGAGCCGACGCGATAGACGGTGCTTGCGGTTGCGGGCCGCGCGCGCGCCGAGTCCGCCCAGCCGCTGCCGGCGGCCCAGACGATACGTCCGCCGTCCACGAGCGCGACGGAGATTGCGGGAATCCCCTTCTGCGCCCGTTCGTGTTCCATGAGCGCGGTGAGCGCCTGTGCGACTGGCGCGAAGCGCGCGTCGGCTGGAATGGAATCTTGCGCGCGTGCGTTTGGCGCGAGCACGACGCACGTGATGCAAACGATGCAAACGATGCAAACGGCGCGTGCCGCACTGGCCATTCGGGATGTCATGCGGATCGGCGGGAGAGGAAACGGCGGAGTCAGATCGCCGGCAACGATGTGCGCAAAAATAACAAACCCCTCAGGTGCGGCACGCCGCGGCCTGAGGGGTTCATCTTCGCTGGCGGGATTCGATCAATCGGTTCGACACCACAACGTGCGTGGTCCGATCGACTTCCCTTATCCGAATGGTATCGGTCCCACTCGGTGCTCTGGAATTCTTCAAAGCGACAGTCACGTCCAGCGACCTCGTGACCGGTGAAGCGGCGTCGAACAGCCGATCCACAGTGCCCCGGCAGCGTCCCGCCGAAGCTGTGTGCCTGCGGTGTAGACCGTGTCCGCAAGCGCAGGAGTATT
>DATJIZ010000463.1:0-9562 GCA_035492735.1 Gemmatimonadaceae bacterium
GACGTTGGCGCGAACGCCGGCAGGGTCGACACGACGCGTTCCGTCGTCGACGCGGTCATCGGTTCAGCCGCGATCGACACGCTTCCGCTCAACGGCCGCAACTTCCTCGAGCTGGCGTTGCTCGTGCCCGGCAACGCGCCGGCTCCGAACTTCGATCCGACCAAGAGCAATACGGTCCTCATTTCGTCTGCGGGACAGCTCGGTCGCGGCGGCAACGTCATGATTGACGGGGGCGACAACAACGACGACGTGGTCGGGGGGCCGCTGCAGAACGTCCCGCAGGAGTCGGTGCAGGAATACCAGATCGCGACCAACCGGTTCACCGCCGAATCCGGCCGCTCCGCGTCGTCGGTGATCAACGTCGTGACCAAATCCGGGACCGATCAGTTTCACGGGTCGGCGTCGTTCTTCGCCCGCAACAGCGCGTGGCAAAGTCTGCCGGCGACGTTCGACCAGTCGACCGGCACCGCGCTCCCGTTCGACCGCGAGCAGATTGCGGGCTCCGCGGGCGGCCGGCTGGCGCCGCGCACGTTCTGGTTTGGCGCGATGGAGGATCGCAACCAGGACGGTGCGGTCCTGGTCGGCGTCCGCGACGTGTCCACACGAACGATCCACCGGACCTTCGCGGATGCGCCGCTGGACGACGTTCTGGGATCCGCGCGTGTGGACTGGCGTCCGAGCGCCGCCAATGCGCTGATGGTGCGCTACGCCGGCGAGCATGCGACCGACACCGGCGCCAGCAGCCTCGATCGCGCGATCGGCTCCGCGTCACAGCGTCAGACCAGCCGCAACACCTACCACTCGGTCGTCGGCACCTGGACGAATGTCGTCGGAGCCACGTTCGTCAACGCGGCGACGGTGTCGTTCAGCTCGTTCGACAACGCGATCACGCCGGTCGCGGCGGGTCCGCAGCTCACCTTCCCGAGCATCCAGGACGGCTCGTCGTTTCGCGTGCCGCAAGCGACGACGCAGAAGCGGCTGCAGCTGGTCGATGCGTTCAGTCTCGTGCGCGGCGCTCACAGCATCCGCGGCGGCGGCGAGTGGCAGAAGGTGGACGCGCTGTTCGATCTCGGAGTGTTCCGCGACGGCCGCATCGAGCTCGTCGAAGACTTCGCCAGCGCGGATCGCAACGGCGACGGCCGCGTGGACGATGGCGACCTGCTGTTTGCCGTGACGCTGCGGAGTGGGAAACCGGATCAATCGCTCGTGCTTCCCGACGCCGACAACAACTATGTGGCGGGGTTCCTCCAGGACGACTGGCGCGTACGCCCGGACCTGACGCTGAACGTCGGGCTCCGTTACGAAGTGGACACCGACGTCAAGAACGTCAGCCGCGTGAACGAGATCAACCCGATCGTCCAGCCATTCCTGCATGGTACGCGGCACGCGGATCGCAATAACTGGGGACCGCGCATCGGCTTCAACTGGGCACGGCCTGACGGCCACACCAGCGTCCACGCCGGGTACGGGATCTACTACGACCGGGTCACGCTGGAAATCGGATCGCTTGAACGGGGCCTCGACGGGCGGTCGCTGCCGATCGAAGTGCGTGCCGGGAATACCTTCTTCCTCGATCCGGCGACCGGCATGTTCCCGCCGTTCGCGCCGTCGGTGGCCAGCCCGTTCACCGGCTTCATTCTCCCGGGCGCGGGCGCGTCGGGCATCAACATCATCGACAACCGGCTGCAGAACCCCTCGGTCCAGCAGTTCAACCTCGGGTTCCAGCGGCTCCTGCCGAAGGACATCGTGCTCCGCGTCGATGGCATTCACGACCTGGGCACGCATTTCATCATCGGCCGGCCGATCGGCGAGGTCTTCAATCCGGTCGTCGGCGGGCCGGATCGCGTCGTCAACCTCGAATCGAGCGTCAACCATCACTACGATGCCATGCTCGTCAGCGCGGAGCGCCACAGCGCGCGTGCCGGTTTCCGCGCCTCGTACACGCTGAGCAAGGCGCTGAACTACGCCAACGACGATCAGATCCCGTTTGCCAACGGCCCGATCGATCCCAACAATCTCCGTCTGGAATTCGGTCCCACCCCCAACGATCAGCGTCACCGTTTCACGTTCGCGGGGTGGGGACGCGTGCCGGGCGGCGTGCTCGTTGCGCCGCTGCTCACGCTCGCCTCCGCGGTGCCCATGGACATTCTGCTGCCCGACGGTTCGTCGCGCGTTCCCGCCTTCCAGCGCAACGCCGGCGGGCGCGCGTTCAAGACCGGCGCCGACCTCAATCGCGAGCTCACGGCTCTCAACGCCAGCGGCGGCGTGAATGGCGAGCTATTGCCGCTCGTACGCGACGACGTCAGATTCGGCGACCCGTTCGCCTCGCTCGATCTCCGCCTGTCGCGTCCGTTCGCGTTCGACCGGGTGCGAGTCGAACCGATGGTCGAAGTCTTCAACCTGTTCAACGTCACGAACATTCTCGGCGTCAGCGTGAAGAACTACTCCGGCTTCGCGAACGTGCTGGTGCGCGACAGCCCGAACCCGTCCGACCCGGGCTACCTCCGCTCGTCGAGCTTCGGCCAGCCCGTCACGACCGCCGGAGGCGTGTTCGGTTCCGGTGGACCGCGCGCGTTCCAGTTCGGCGTGCGCGTCGTGTTCTGATGCCGTCAACAGACTTGAGGCGCGAGGTTGGCGTCGTTGGAGCGACCGCGCTCGTCGTCGGTCACGTCATCGCGGTCGGCATCTTCCTGACGCCCGGGGCGATCATCCGGACCATCGCATCGCCGCTCGGCGTCATGCTGCTCTGGTCGGCGATGGGTGCGCTCGCGATCTGCGGCGCGCTGTGCTACGGCGCGCTGGCCGCGCGGTATCCGGAAGCCGGGGGCGGTTACGTGTACCTCCGAGAGGTCTACGGGCCGTCTGTCGCATTTCTCTACGGCTGGCAGTGCCTGTTGATCATGGACCCTGGCATTACGGCGGCGCTCGCCACCGGCTTCGCCAAGTACGTGGACGCGCTGGTGCCGCTTGGCGATCTGAGCCTGCGGCTCGTGGCCATCGCCGCGATCGGCACGTTCGCGATCGTCCACATCGGCGGCGTCAGGATCGGCGCGCGTGTCTTGAACGGCGTCTCGTTCCTCAAAGTCGCACTCGTTGCCGCGTTGATGGTGGGCGCCCTTGCCAGCACCGAGGGATCCTGGTCGCATTTCGAGCCGTTGGTCGCGAGGCGTGACGGAGCGATGCCGCTCGGCGGCGCCGCGGCGGGCGGGTTCGTGGCCGCCTTCTTCTCGTTCGGCGGATGGTGGGAGGTGACCCGTATCGCGGGCGAGGTGCGCCAGCCGTCGCGTAACGTCCCGCGGGCGCTGCTCTTCGGCCTGCTGATTGTCACGGTCGTCTACACGACGTTGACGATCGCGTTCCTGTATCTCGTGCCGATCGAGCGAGTGAGCGAGGGGCAAGCGTTCGCGACGCAGATCGGGCAGGCCATCATGGGCCGAGGCGGCGGGACGATGGTCGCGCTGGTCGTCATCGTCTGCGTGCTCGGAAGCATGGCGGCGCTGCAGATGATGGCGCCGCGCACGTACTTCGCGATGGCGCGCGATGGCGCGCTGCCGTCGGCCATCGCCGTGATCGACCCGAGGTTCGGCACACCGATGCGCGCGATCGCCACGCAAGCGGCGCTCGCCTCGATCATGGTCGCAGTCGGCACCTTTGAAACCATCGTCGCTTACTTCGTGTTCGTCGCGGTGGTGTTCCTCACGGCGACGGTGGCTTCGGTTTTCGTCCTGCGCCGCCGCGATCCGGCATTCCACGTGCCCGGCTATCCGTTGACGCCGTCGGCGTTCGTCGCGATGGGCGTCATGCTGCTGGCGCTGCTCCTGGCGAGCAACCCGTTCCAGGCGGTGCTCGGGATCGGCCTCGTCGCCCTGGCCATCCCTGTGTATCGGTTCGTGCGGCCGACGGCGAAGATCGGTGGCGCCGGCTACCGCGTCATATGACCCGGGAGCACATGGTCGAGAAAGACGTCGGCTACTGTCTGGCACCGCGCCCCGCGGGCGCGTCCGGTGCCGGGACACTCGAGAAATGTGAAGCCAATCCGTCCGTCCCTGAGCGCACGCTCGCGGCGTGAAGCCGGAGGTGTGCAGGGACTACGATATGACGCATGTCGCGCGTTCGCTCTCTGCCTTTGGTGCTGGCTCTCCTGCTGGTGACGGG
The DNA here is from genome assembly GCA_035492735.1 of Gemmatimonadaceae bacterium. Lineage (GTDB taxonomy): Bacteria > Gemmatimonadota > Gemmatimonadetes > Gemmatimonadales > Gemmatimonadaceae > JAQBQB01. The sequence goes on from DATJIZ010000463.1 coordinate 4,156, forward strand.
TGGCTGCAGATCCGGGGGCGTGCCGGACCTCAAGAAGCCGGGCGTCTTCATCGAGGTCGACGGCTATCTCGTGGAAATACAAAAACTGGGGATGCTCGGGAACACGTACGGGCCTCGGTTGTACCCGGAACTGCCCGAGTACAACATTCCGGCCGTGGACATGGTCAGTCCGATTTATCTGAACCTTCCCGAACTGGCCACGGCGACGCTGAAAGGCATCGAGTGGCATGGGTATCGGCTCGGCGGCAATGCCTCGCCGGACCGGCCGAGCACCGCCACCGCGGCGGACTGGAAAGCCGTCGAGATAAAGAAGGAATCGACGAGCGTGCCGGGCGTCTTCAAAGTTGTCGTCGCTGGCGCCGACGCGCAGGGTCGATGGAAGCCCGAGTCATCCCACGAGTACTTCGGCATTGCGGTGGATGCCGGCTACGAAGCCGGCCCGGTCTGGGCGGTGAAGATCAAGCAATCGCGCTGATGCCGGTCAGCATGCGCGTGGTTGTGGTCGGGGCCGGCGCCGCGGGTCTGATCGCCGGCATTTTCGCGCGACGGGCCGGCCGACCCGTCGTGGTCTGCGAGAAAACGCCGGACGGAGGCCGCAAGATCCTGATCAGCGGTGGCGGACGCTGCAATATCCTGCCGGCCGCGCTCGAACCGGAGCGATTCGTCAGCGCATCGCCGGCGCATCTCGTACGGCGTGTGCTGCGCTCCTGGCCGCTTGATCGTCAGCGCGCGTTTTTCGACCGCGACGTCGGTACGCCGCTCGTACTCGAAGCCGGGACACGCAAATGGTTTCCCGCCTCCCATCGCGCGCGCGACGTGCGGGACGGGCTCGTGGCGCTGGCGCGCCGCGAGGGCGTGGAATTCCATTTTGGATCTGACTTGATTGACTTGACGGCGATCGCGGGCGGTTGGCGAGTCACGACGTCGCGAGGCGACATCGACACGGAGCGCGTCATCCTGGCGACAGGCGGACTGTCGGTGCCGTCGACCGGGAGTGACGGCGCCGGGCTCCGGCTCGCCGCGAGCCTCGGTCACGACGTGCATGAGACGTATCCGGCGCTCACGCCGCTCGTGGCCGACCCGCCGATCCATGCCGGCCTCTCAGGCATCTCCCTCGACGTCAGGCTGCGGGCGCGCGCACACGCACGGACCGTCGAGACACGCGGCGGCTTCCTCTTCACGCACCGTGGCTACAGCGGACCAGCCGTCCTCGATCTCTCTCACGTTGCCGTGCGAAGCCGCCTGGCCGGAGGCGAACGTGCCTCGCTGCGCGTTCAGTGGGGCGACTACGATCAAGGCCGTTGGCAACAGACGATCGCGAACGCCACGGGCGCTGTCGTCAACGTCGTCGCGTCTCGCATGCCGGAGCGCCTGGCGGAAGCGCTGTTGACGAGCGCCGGCATTCCGCTCGAGCGGACCGTGTCCGAACTGCGTCGATCGGAGCGTCTGGCGCTCCTCGAGCACTTGACCGCTTACCCCCTGCCGTGGACCGGCGATGAGGGCTACAAGAAGGCAGAAGTCACTGGCGGCGGCGTTGCACTGACGGACGTGAACGTGAGCACGCTGGAGAGCCGGCTGTCGCCCGGCCTGTACATGTGCGGGGAGATGCTCGACGCGTTCGGTCCGATTGGCGGCTTCAACTTCGCGTGGGCATGGGCATCAGGGCGTCTGGCCGGATTGGCGGCCGGATCCAACGCGAATTGAGCTCCGTCTTCTGATTCATGAGGCGCGTCGTGCAAGTGCACGGACCCGCGTAGCGTCGGAAGGTAGTGTCAAATGAACTACGCGTCGGGATGATGACGGCAGCGCGGGCGTCGCGGATGCCGATCTACGTATCTGCTGCTGAGGAGGCGTGTGTGTTCAATCGAGTTCTCGAGGTCCTCTCCGTGGTGTGCCTGACGACGGGGATGACATGGGCTGCGCAAAGCCCCTTCATCGGCGAATGGAAGCTCGATCCGTCGAAGAGCAGAATGCCTGACGAGATGAAGGTCCAGAGCAAAGGCGGCAACACGTATGCGTTTGATTTTGGCGGGGTGACCGAGACAATCGTGGTGGATGGGCGCGACCAGCCGGGTGGCTACGGCGCGACGCTGCTGTCGGTGAAGCCCGAAGCGCCCGACACGTGGATCGTCGAGCGCAAGAAAGACGGCCGACTGCTGCTGAGGGCGACGTGGAAGCTCTCGAAGGATGGGCGGACGCTCACGGACTATTACCGCGGGTTCCGGTCCGACGGTTCGACGATCAGCATGGATTACGTCTACCAGCGCACTGGTGGAGGATCGGGCTTTGCCGCAGACTGGCAGAGCATCAAGGAGACGATGAACTCCCCCTTTGTGATGCAGGTGAAGGAGTTCGAGGGCGACGGCCTCTCCTTTGTCATTCCACTGGAACAGATCACGAAGAACGTGAAGTTCGACGGCAAGGACTATCCCGACGAGGGGGCGAACGCGGGCCGCGGCGCGTCCTCTTCCGTCCGGCGCGTGGACGAGCGCTCGTTAATCATCACCGACAAGGCCGATGGAAAGGTGACAGATACCGAGGAGATTGAGCTCTCCGCCGATCTCAACACGTTGACTACCACCGTGCACATTGCCGGTCGCAGCAAGCCGAATGTGCTGGTCTTCGAGCGGAAGTAGCCGCCCTTCAGCGGCCAACAATCGATGACGTCGAGGTGACACAGGGCCTCCGGCGGCTCGTGTCGTGCCGTCCGCGAGGTCACCCCGGCACCGACACCGCGCCACCGAAGCCCCACGACGTGCCGACCCGGTCCCTGACGCCCTCACTCCTCCAGCGCCGCGCGGGGTTCGATCCGCGCCGCCGCAGCCGCCGGAATGATGCTGGCGGCCGCTGTCACCGCCACGACGACGGCGATCGATGTGACCAGCGTGACCGGATCGAACGGTGAAATGCCGAACAGCAAGTGGCGGAGCCCGAAAGCGGCAGCCGCGGTCAGCGCGAGTCCTGCCGCCACGCCCGCGGCGCCGAGGTTGACGCCCTCATGTACGATGAGCCAGAGGACGTCGCGCGGCCGAGCGCCGAGCGCCCGCCGCACGCCGAATTCCTGCCGCCGCTGCACGACGCCGTACCCGATGATGCCGTAGACGCCGACGATCGTCAGCACGAGCGCGACGATGCCGAAGCTCGCCATGAAGAACGTGGCGAACCGCGCGTTAGACGCGCTGGTCGCTACGAGGTCGTCAATCGTGCGGACGCGCGCGATGGGAATGCCGGGATCCACCGATGCGATCGCGCGCTGAATCGCCCGTATCGCGGCCGACGTTTCGAGGTTCGACCGGACGACGAATTGCATCGTCCCGAACGTCAAGTAAGGATTCTGCGTGTAGGGCACGATCATCTCGGGTCGCGGCGATTCGGTGAGGGTGTAGCGCTTCATGTTCGATACGACGCCGACGACCGTCATCCACGGCCAAATCCTGCGATCGTCCGGCCGACCGACCCGGATGCGTTTCCCCAGCGCTGACGTCCCCGGCCAGATCCAGTTCGCCATGGCCTCATTGACGATGACGACAGGCAGGCTCTCGGCGCGGTCGGCGGCGGAGAAATCGCGGCCGGCGAGGACGGTCGCCCCGAGCGCACCAAGCATGTGCGGGCTTGCGACCGTGAATTGCGCAATCGGTGAGAGTGCGCCAGGCAGGAGTGCGGGGAGCTTCCCTTCCGGCGTGAACACCGTCGCCTGCTGCGCGCCACTGAGTGGAAGCGGCTTCCCGATTCCTGCAGCGGACACGCCCGGGAGCGCGCGAATGTTGTCGAGCGAGGCCTCGAGGAACCGGACAGCCGCGGCGTGGTCCATGCCGGTGGCGAACGGCCGCTCGGGATACGTGCCGGGAGGCAGCGAGACCTCGAAGGTCAGGCCGCGCACGGCGTCGAACCCCCGTCTCGCCTCCAGTTGGAGCGACAGGCTGCGCACCAGCAGGCCGGCGCACGTGACCAGGATGAGCGACCCGGCGAGCTCGCCGACGATGAGCGCCCGGCGAACTCGCAGGTGAAGCCCCCCTCGCGCCACACCGCGCCCGCCGGCGCGCAGCAGTTCCACGAGCGGGCGGCGGCGATCGACGAGCAGCGGAATCACGCTGACGAGAATCGCGGCGAGCGCGATCGCGCCGAGCGCGGCGAACGCGGAGCGAGCATCGAAGCTCAGTTCCGGCGCGCGCGGCAGGCGCGTCGAGCCGTAGGCGCGCAGGAGCTTCAGCCCAGCGATGCCCGCGGCCATCCCGGCCACGCCGCCGGCGGAGACCAGCAGCGCGATCTCTGCCAGTACGTCGCCAGCAAGGCGGCCTGTCGAACTTCCGAGTGCCGCGCGGATGGCCAGATCCCGACGGCGCCCGTGCCGCTGCGCGAGCACGAGTTGAGCGGTGTTCACGCACGCGATCATCAGGACGAGCAGTACAGCAGCGAGCAAGCTGGCCAGCATCGTCTGCACGTCGCCGACGACCTGCTGTCGCAGTGAAACGAGCAGCTCTCCCGGACGGGAACTCTTGATGACAGGAATCGAACGTTGCACGACGGCCATCACGCGATCCATGTCCTCGCGTGCCGCAGGCATCGAGACACCAGGCCGCAGCCGGCCGACGATCGCCAGGTCGGCGACGCCGCCCTTCGGCGGCTCGAGCGGCACCCAGAGGTCGGGAGTCGTCGCGAACTGAAAGTCGGCCGGCATTTCCGGCCCACGTGGAAAGGCGAAGCCCGCCCTCGCGACGCCGATGACGGTGTAAGGCTCGGCGTTCAGCGTGAGCGTGCGGCCAAGGATGTGCGGATCGGCGCCGAACCGCCGCCGCCACACGGCGTCGCTCAATACCGCGACGCGATCGACGCCGGGCGTCTCGTTGGCGCGCTCGAAGAAATGGCCGATCTGCGGCGGGACCCCGAGTACCGCGAAGAAATCCCCCGTCGCCTGAATTCCGTCGAGACGTTCGGCGCTGGTGCTGTCTCCCAGGTTGAAAGAGGCAGCTCGAAACGCCGCGAGCGCCGCGAACGCCTGCGTGTTGTCGCGCATGATGCTGAACACCGCGCCATGCGTGGGCTGCTCCGGGAATCCGAGGTTGGCGTTTGGATACCACCCCCAGCTCATGACAAGGCGATCGGGGTCGCCGTATGGCAGGGGCTTGAGGAGTACCGTCGAGATGATACTCATCATCAGCGCGCAGGCGCCGATGCCGATCGCGAGCGTGAGGATACTTGCGGCCGAAACGAGCGGTGCGCGCCAGAGCTGGCGCGCGGCATGGCGGGTGACGCGGGCAATGTTGTCCATGGACAACGAACTCGACTGATTAGAGCACTTCGGTCGCCGTTGACCGCGATAGATTGCTGTCAGTTGTTCGGATTATAGGGCATGCCGTGCCCGTGGAAGGCTTCGTGATGAAGAACGCCGCAGTGTTCAGCAGCGTCC
>DATJIZ010000464.1:0-3594 GCA_035492735.1 Gemmatimonadaceae bacterium
GCCGGCAGTCACCACGCCGAGGGCGATGAACAGCGCGTTGCGTGCGGTCACCGAGGCGGCATCGGATGGAAGCTGCATGGGCGTGAGGCGGTTGTTGTGGGGAGGTCGCGTGAGTGTCGGCGCAGTGTACACAATGGCACGTGGGACGGCTGGACGGTAGGGCCGGCGGGCGGCGACGGGCGGCGGGCGACGGGCGACGAACGGCGAACGGCGAACGGCGAACGACGCGAGGCAAATTGCGCGAGTCGAATTGCGCGGACTTGGAGCGGAATCGACAAGCGGGGGCAAACTGCGAATGGCGGCGCGCGTGGGCAGTACGCCAGCTGGTCGCTTCGAGAGAACGCTCGGAGCACGCTCTGAGCTCATCGTTCGCAGAGCGTGTGCGATGTGCTCGCCGCCGCCCGCCGCCCGCCGCCCGCCGTTAGGCGATTGCCGTACTGAGTCGCTCGCTGAACACGCGGCTCGCCGTCAGCCGGGTCCCGTCGCGCATGATCACCACGTACTCGCCGTGGAACCACGGCTCCAGCTCCTTGATGCGATCGATGTTCACGATCGCCGAGCGATGAATGCGGACGAAGGTCTTGGCGTCGAGCTTCGTCTCCATGTTCTTCATGCTCTCCCGGATCAGGTGGGCTTCGCCCTTGGCGTGGACCTTCACGTAGTTGCCCGACGCCTCGACCCAGTCGATGTCCTCGGTCCGGACGAAGAACACGCGCCCGCCCGACTTCACGATCAGTCGCTCAGGATACTTGCGCTCGTCGTGCAGCCCCTCGAGCAGCGACACGAGCCGCGCGTCGAACAGCGAGCTGCGATCGCGATTCACTTGCGCCCGCGCGCGCTCCAGCGCCTTCTCGAACCGCGGCTGGTCGAACGGCTTGAGCAGGAAGTCGAGGGCATTGATCTCGAATGCGCGCAGGGCGTGGCCGTCGTGTGCCGTCACGAACACGATCGCCGGCACGTGTTCGGGCTCGATGTTCTCGACGACGTCGAATCCGTCCATTCCCGGCATCTGCACGTCGAGGAACACGAGATCGGGGCGCTCCCGGTCGATCGTCTCGATCGCGCTCGCGCCGTCGGAGCACAGGCCGACGATCTCGATGTCGGGCTGCTGCTCGAGGAGCGACTGGATGCGCTCGCGGGCCAGGTCCTCGTCGTCGACGATCACCGTACGAATCTTCGTGGTGTCAGTCATCAGTCCGCCGCCATGCGTTGTGTGGGGTTGAAAGGGATCGCCATCGTGACGCGTACGCCCTCGCCGGGCGCGCCATGAACGGAGAAGGTGTGTCGATCGCCGTAGAGGTGGGCGAGCCGCTGGCGCGCGCTCGAGAAGCCGACGCCTTCCTTGTGACCGGGCCGCAGGCCGCGCCCGTTGTCGATGACCTCGCAGTGGAGCATGTCGCCTTCACGGCGGACGGCGATCGCGATCGATCCCTGGCCGAGGTCGCCGAACCCGTGCCGGAACGAGTTCTCGACGAGCGGCTGCAGGAACAGGTTGGGCACGCGGGCGTCGCGGACCTCGGGCTCGACGTCCATCGTCACGTTGAGACGGTCGCCGAACCGGAGCTGCATGATCTCGACGTAGCGCTGCAGAAAGTCGAGCTCCGATTGCAGCGGCACCTCCTGCGCGCCGATGTTCTGCAGCGACATCCGCAAGAGATCACTCAACGCCGCGATCATCGAATCGGCGCGCCGCACGTCCTTGTGCATGAGCGCCGAGATCGAGTGCAAGGTGTTGAAGAGGAAATGCGGCTGGAGCTGCATGCGCAGCATCTGGAGCTGCGCTTGGGCCAGCCTTGCTTCGAGTTGCGACGCGCGGACCGTGCGGTCCTTGGAGACGCGGTAGTAGACGGCGGCCTGGTGCACCGTGACGAGCGCGCAGAACACGATCGCGTCGAAGACGCTCCACGCGAGGAGCGCGCGGCCGATCGTTCCCGGCAGGTCGGTCAGATGGAGCTGTTGATCGATGGCCACCGTCGCGATGCAGAACAGCGTGACGTGGACGACGACGAAGCCCACCATGGCGCCGAACTGGACGAGCCAGTTGATGCGGCGAGCGGCGCCCCACACGGGAAAGCGCTTGGCGCCGTACATGACGAGCGGCGTGAGCAGCGCCCATGCGTAAGTGAAGATCAGCTGTGCCGGCACGAGCCGCGCGAGTGCCACCGGCTCGCCCACCACTCGGCGGTAGAGATACTGTTCGATGGTGTAGAGGGCCGCGATCACGGTCGCGATCGCGAAGACCATCACCGTGAACCCGCGCCGTCGCTCGCGAATGATCGACTGGTCGAGACCGCGCGACAGGCCGAGAATGCTGTACTCGCTCGTTCTCGCCAGATCCGTCGACGTGACGCGTGGCACCGGCTGAGGCGGCGGGGGCGACGCCGGTGCGCGTGTCACGGAAATGGGTGGCGAAGCGGTCTCTGACATGTGGGAGAGGGTCCAACGGGGGTACGGGGCCGCGGCCCGAACTGTTGTGATACACTACCAGCCCGCCGCACAGCGGGTTTCGTCCCGGGGCTCACCCGTTAGACACCACACGGCCGCAAACGGCTCCCGGAAGGCTGTACAACTCTTGTAAACGTGCCGACCTGGCCCTACCGGACAAACGAACCCTCCGGACCAGCGGCGGTCCGGAGGGTTCGTGAGATGGACGGCCGGGGTGCCATCGCACCCCTCATCGCCGGCCGCGGGCGGTCAATGCATCCGGTGTGCCGTCACGCGAACTGCGGCGGATGCTTCTTGTGAAAGTCCGTCGCCTGCTGGAACGCGTGTGCAACGAGCAGGTTCTTCTCGTCCTGGAAAATCGGTCCCATCACGTACATCGCGGTCGGCAGCGGAATCGTTGGCGCGGGCGGCGGCGGCGCGGCAGCCCGCGACGTGTCGCCGCCACGGCCGCGCCCGCCGCCGCCACCACGACCGCCTCGGCCGAACGGCTGTGGGATCGCGAAGCCGGTGGGCACCACGATCGAAGGCGTGCCGACGATGTTCGTGAGCGACGTGTTCTCCTGCGGCGTGAGCACCACGTCGTACCTGGAGAACAGATCCCACATCTGCTCCATCGCGCGAACCCGCACTCGATTCGCGTTCACGTAGTCCACCGCCGGGAGAAACTGCGCGGTCCGGAAGGTATTGGGCCACGAGCTGTACGACTCGAGCTCCTTGATCTTGCCGTTCAGCGTGTCCACCTGAAACGCGGCGCCGCATTCGGAGTTCAGAATGAGCGAATCGAGATACCCGTAATCCGGCGCCGGCGCCTCGATCGGATCGAGCTTGGCGCCTTTGGATTCCAGGACCTTCAAAAAGTTCATGGCTTCGGGGTTCGGCTGCGTCGTGCCGTCGGCCATGCGCCGATCGAAGTTCGCCTTGATGTACGCGATCCTCAGTGACGACAACTTCGCCTGCGCGTTCCAGTTGAACGGGTATTGCCTGACCGAGTAGTCGATCCCGTCCGGGCCCTGGATGGCGTCGAACACGATGGCGCAGTCCTCGGCGGTGCGGCAAATCGGGCCCAGCTTGTCGGTGGTCCACGACAACGCCATCGCTCCGGTCCGCGGAACACGACCGAAGGTCGGCCGGAATCCGGAGACGCCACAC
>DATJIZ010000465.1:0-8535 GCA_035492735.1 Gemmatimonadaceae bacterium
CGTCCGGCCGGTTGGACGGTGTTGCCGCGCGATTGGAAATCGCTGTAGTCGGGCGACACCGCGGTCGCGGTGAACGGCACCCAGCTCCGAATCACCGTCTGCGTGATGAATGAGCCGTCGGTGTTCGCGTAGTTGCGGTCCTCGCGAATGAAAAACAGAAAGCTGTTCACGAACTTGACGTTCGAAACCTTCATCGCCTCGGTGTTCGCGTCGATCAGCAGTTGCGCTTTCTGCTCCACCGGAATGGTGAAGGGATCGATTTCGTAGGAGCTTTTCCAGGTCGCGTCGGCGTACGTGGGTGCGGCAGCCAGCACGATGGGTACCGCGCCGGGGATCGCGTTGGCGCGAGCGATTGTGGCCGCCTCGCGGGCCGTCGCGGCAACGCCGTCCCTGGTGAGGGTCTGCGACGCGGCGAAGCCCCACGCGCCGTTGACGAGCGCGCGAACGCCGATGCCGATCGAATCGGTATCGCCGACTTGCACGATCTGCTTTTCACGCGTGCCAACGAAATTCTGGCGGTATCGTCCGATCCGAGCGTCGGCCCAAGTGGCACCCGCCGATTTCGCGGTTTCGATGGCCGCGGTCAGCAGCTCGCGAACCGGCAGCTCCTCGAACGACTCGACGCCTCTCGGGTACCGCGGCGGCGCCGTGAGTGCGCCGGCGAGCCCGGGGCCGAGCACCGAACCCGCGGCAGCCAGCGCTGCCGCGGCGCCGGTCTCTCTGAGAAATTGGCGCCTGCTCGTCATTGGAATCGTTGTGGGTAGATGGCCGCGACCGTTTGGCTGGTCCTGCAATCCGGGATCTGAATGCCATGCATACTGGTTCCTGCGTCGACGCGCGTGCAACCAGCGTCGTGCACGGACGCTGTTCGGGATGTGTATGCACGGGCACTCGCGCGAACATTGGCGCGAACGCTCGCACGAACGCTCGCGTGGCACCTGTCGCATGTTGACGCCGGCGGCAATCGTTGCTACCATTCATCCGGATATACGGATAGAATGAGCGCACCCACGATTCTCGACCGACTCAGCGTTCTCGCTGACTCCACCCGGAGCCGAATCCTGCTCCTGCTGGATCGACACGAGCTCACCGTGGGCGAGATCTGCACGATTCTGCGGCTGCCGCAGTCCACCGTCAGCCGGCATCTCAAGCTGCTGGCCGACGACAATTGGGTCGTGGCGCGCGGTGAAGGGACGAGCCGCTTCTATAGGATGGTCCGGAGTCGCCTGGATGAGCCGGCGAACGCGCTCTGGTCCGTGGTCCGCGCGCAGGTCTCCAGCGGCGCGGGCGCGGCGCAGGACGAGCGGCGCGCCGAAAGTGTGCTGGCCAAACGACGCGACAAGGCCCTCGCGCTCTTCCACGATACGCCCGGCTTCTGGGACAAGATGCGCACGGACATGATCGGCGCGCGCGCCGATCTCCTCGCGCTGCTCGATCTGCTGGATGAGCGCTGGGTCATCGGCGATCTGGGGTGCGGCGCCGGCCACATCACCGATGCGCTCGCGCCATGCGTCAAGCAGGTCATCGCCGTCGACGAGTCCGGCCCGATGCTCGACGTCGCGCGACAGCGGCTCGCCTCGCACGGGAACGTCGAGCTCCGCGTGGGCACGATCGAATCGCTGCCGATCGACAATGACCTGCTCGATGCCGCGGTGCTGTTCCTCGTCGCGCATTTCATCACGGATCCGTCGCGCGTGATGGCCGAGCTCCTGCGCGTGCTCAAGCCCGGCGGTCGCCTGCTGATCGTCGACCTCATGTCGCACGATCGCGTGGAGTACGTGCTGCAACTCGGGCACGTCTGGCAGGGCTTCGACGGCGAGCAGGTCAAGGAGTGGCTCGCCCGCGCTGGCTTCACCGCCTGTCGCTACCGACCCATCCCCGCTGATCCCGACGCCACCGGCCCGACCCTCTTCGCGGCGTCGGCCCGAAAGCCATGATGGTCACTCTCCTTCTTCCCTTTCCCCGTTTCTCGAGGATTCTCGCATGGGTGTCGCCGAATTGATCGAGCAGCAGCAAGAGACTCACCGTCCGCCGTTCAAGGTAGCCGACCTTTCCCTGGCCGAGTTCGGGCGCAAGGAGATTCGCCTGGCGGAGCAGGAGATGCCGGGCCTCATGGCGATTCGCGAGGAGTACAAGGGGAAGCAGCCGCTCGCCGGCGCTCGCATCATGGGCTCGCTGCACATGACGGTGCAAACCGCCGTGCTCATCGAGACGCTCGTCGACCTCGGCGCGGACGTGCGATGGGTGTCGTGCAACATCTTCTCGACGCAGGACCATGCCGCGGCGGCCGCCGTGGTCGGGCGGAGCGGAACGCCGGAGCGGCCGAAGGGCGTGCCCGTGTTCGCCTGGAAGGGCGAGACGCTCGAGGAATACTGGTGGTGCACCGAGCAGGCCCTCGCCTGGCCGGACGGTGGCGGGCCGAACATGCTGCTCGACGACGGCGGCGACGCGACGCTGCTCGTGCACAAGGGCGCTGAATTCGAGAAGGCCGGCCGCGTACCGGACTTCGATGCGAGCAATGACCCCGAGGAGTGGGGCGTGATTCTCGAGCTGCTGCGCACCGAGCAGCGGGAACGTCCCGGCCGCTGGACCAAGGTTGCGGCGGCGATCAAGGGGGTGACCGAGGAAACGACCACCGGCGTGCATCGCCTGTACGAGATGATGAAAGCTGGGACCCTGCTGTTCCCGGCGATCAACGTCAACGACTCCGTGACCAAATCGAAGTTCGACAACATCTACGGTTGTCGGCATTCGGTGATCGACGGACTCAATCGCGCCACCGACGTGATGATCGCCGGGAAGCTCGCGGTCGTCTGCGGCTACGGTGAAGTCGGCAAGGGGTGCGTGGAAGCGCTGCGTGGCCAGGGCGCGCGCGTCGTCGTCACCGAGATCGATCCGATCTGCGCACTGCAAGCCTGCATGGCGGGCCTGCAGGTCGTCACGCTCGAGGACGTCGTGTCGACGGCCGACATCTTCATCACCGCGACCGGCAACTTCAACATCATCACCGCCGATCACATGGCCCGCATGAAGGACAAGGCGATCGTCGGTAACATCGGCCACTTCGACAACGAGATCGACATGGCCGGCCTCAAGAAGGTCACAGGCATCAAGCGCGTCAACATCAAACCGCAGTACGACGAATGGGTCTTTCCCGACGGGCACGCCGTGATGATTCTGGCCGAAGGCCGCTTGATGAATCTCGGCTGCGCGACCGGTCATCCGAGTTTCGTCATGTCGTCGAGCTTCACGAATCAGGTCATGGCGCAGATCGAGCTGTTCACGAACCCGGCGAAATACGAGAAGAAGGTGTACATCCTGCCCAAGTGGCTCGACGAGAAGGTTGCGCGCCTGCATCTCGGAAAGCTCGGCGCAAAGCTCACGACGCTCAGCAAGGAACAGGCGGCATACATCGGTGTGCCGGTCGCGGGTCCGTACAAGGCAGAGCACTATCGGTACTGATCGCGACCACTCGGATCACCGTCCATCGACCGCCGCCGGAGTGGAACATCGCTCCGGCGGCTTCTTGTTTCTTGGGTCGCGAGTTCGAGGAGCAAAGCCGCACCACCACATGAACCGTGGGGATCGTGCGGCGCAATACAATTGATCACCGTGCCGGAGACTGGCGCAGCCATCGTGGCCTGGTGCGAAATGGCCCGGGCGGTGGACGAGGAATGACCGTGCAACTCTCGAGGGCCCGTGCGGGTGATCCCGATGCGCTCGGGGTCGCGCCTTTAGGATCGGGTGGCCGGTCGGATGGTGACGACCACCGCGTGGCGCGTGACGAAGCAGCGTGTGGGTGCCGCGGGCTGACAAACGTCAGTAGCCGCGGCCATATGACGATTCTCGAACGTTGGTGGGGTCATCGACCTGGACGAACGGCGCGACGCCGACACGTATTTGTCGACGACGAAAACAGCTCTCATTCGCCAGCAGGACCTCCACAGCGACAGTTGACTGCATGCCAGCAATCACGAATGCGCAACCCGGGCTCGAGTCCGTCCGGCGCGCGGACGATCCGACCCTCAGCATCACGGAGCTTCTCGACGACTTGCGATCAGGTCGGCGTGAGGCGTTCGACAGAATCGTCCCGCTCGTGTACCACGAGCTCCGCCGGACGGCGCGCCGCGAGCTCGCGGCGCGTCCGAGCGACACCATGTTCACCACGGCACTCGTGCACGAGCTGTATCTGAAGTTCTCGCGCTCGCCGCGTGCCGAGTGGCGCGACCGCGCGCACTTTCTGCGTGCAGCCGCCGTGGCGATGCGACACATTCTCGTCGATCGTGCCCGGCGGCGAACCGCCGAGAAGCGCGGCGGCGCGCAACGCACGGTGACGCTCGACGACAGCCTGACGGCCGTCGACGAACAAGCCGAGTCGCTGCTCGAGTTGCACGATGCACTCGACGCATTGGCGAGTCTCGACGAGCGCCTCGCGCGGGTCGTGGAATGCCGATTCTTCGGCGGGATGACCGAGCAGGAAACGGCGGCCGCGCTCAGCATCACCGAGCGCACGGTGCGGCGCGATTGGGTCAAAGCCCGTGGTTTGCTGCATCAAGCCCTCACGGACGCGGGCGAACGCGGCGGTCAACGCGCAGCGCTCCGCGTCAGCGCCTGATCCGCGAACGTCGATGCTGCGCTCCTTCTCGCGTGATCGCTGGCGCGTGCTGGAACCGCTGCTCGATGCCGCGCTCGACCTTGCTCCGGGCGAGCGACCGGAGTTCCTGCGCGCCGCCTGCGAGCAGGACGCGATCCTTCGCGCCGACGCGCTGGCGCTGCTCGCCGCCTGCGAGCGTACCGACGGATTGCTCGACCGTCCGGCAGCGATCGTGTTCGAGCCGCTGCTGCTCCACGACGCCCCGCAGCTTCCGCGGCTGCTCGGCGGCCGCTACCACATCGTGCGCGAGATCGGTCGTGGCGGTATGGCCACGGTCTACCTCGCCGACGATCCCAAGCACCGCCGTCAGGTCGCTGTGAAAGTGCTGCACGCCGACGTCGCCCGCATCATTGGAGGCGAGCGCTTTCTGCGCGAGATCGCCATCGCCGCCCGGCTCTCGCATCCGCACATCCTTCCGCTCCACGACTCGGGAGAAGTTCGCGACCGCGGCGAGGACGAGCCAGCGTTCCTCTATTCGGTGTCACCGTTCGTCAGCGGGGAATCCTTGCGAAGCCGGCTCCAGCGTGAAGGCCGGCTGTCGGCGGAAGACATCTTGCGGCTCGGACGCGAGATTGCGCTCGCGCTCGACTACGCACATCGGCAGGGCGTGGTGCACCTCGACGTCAAGCCGGAGAACATTCTGCTCCAGGACGGCCACGCGATCATTGCCGACTTCGGTATCGCGCGCGCCATGTGCGACGCCAGCGACGGATCGGCCCGCGATTCCGCGCCGCTCCTTGGTACTCCGTCATACATGAGTCCGGAGCAGGCGCTCGGCGCGTCGGACATCGACGGCCGCAGCGACGTCTACTCGTTGGGCTGCGTGTTGTACGAGATGGTGACAGGGCAGCGCCCGCACGCCCGCGCGACGGCGAGCGAAGTCGTGGCGCGCGCGCGGACTTTGACCTTGCCGGACGCATCGCTGTTGACGACGCGCGTGTCGCGCAACGCCGCCGCCGTCATCGTCCGCGCGATGACGCCCGACCGCGAGCAGCGCTTCCAGACCGCCGGCGATCTGGCCGCGGCGTGCGCGAGCGTGTGGGCCGAGGCAAACCGGCGACGGCATTCCTCGGATTGAGGCGGACGCTCAGCGGTGCTCGTCCGCGCGCTCGCTGACGTCGCGCGCGGGATGCGCGTTGGGCGGACCGGAGTGGAGCGGCTCCCAGCTCGGTGGGTCGCTCGCCGGAAAGCTCTCGCCCGAGGCTTCGTCGACTTTGTCCGGTTCCTGCTCGGGCGCTGGTGACGGCGATGACGTGGGATTGGACATGATGATATGCTAACCCCTAACGATCCGACTCGCCGGGTCGAACCAGGTTCGGCAGCTCACCGAGCGACGCGTCCAGCGCGTCGACGAGCAGATCGGCGTCGGCGCGCGTGAACGGCATCGGCGGGCGGATCTTCACCACGTTGTGATACGGTCCGTCGGTGCCGAGCAGGACGCCGCGTTCGCGCATGCGTTCCGCCACGAACGTCGCTTCGTCGCCGGCCGGCTCGAGCGTCTCGCGATCGCGTACGAGCTCGACACCGAGAAACAGCCCTGAGCCACGCACGTCCCCCACGACGTGGTGCCGATCGGCCAGCATGCCCAGACCGGCCAGCATGTGTTCGCCCACGTCGCGCGCGTGCGCCTGCAGTCCCTCATCGCGCAGCACGTCGAGGACCGCCAGCCCGATCGCGCAGGAAACGGTGTTGCCGCCAAAGGTGCTGAAGAACTCCATTCCGTCATCGAAGGCATCCGCGATCGGCCGCGTGGTGGCGACGGCACCGATCGGATGGCCATTGCCGAGCGGCTTGCCCATCACCACGATGTCGGGCACGACTCGCTGGTCTTCGAACGCCCAGAAGCTGGTGCCCATTCGGCCGAGCCCCGTCTGCACCTCGTCGGCGATGCAGATCCCGCCCGCCGCGTGAACGTACCGATACACGTTCTCTAAATAGCCGGCGGGAAAGACGATCTGACCGCCGACGCTCGGACAGGTCTCGGCGATGAACGCCGAAACGCCGCGGCCGGCTGCCTCCAGCCGACGCACGATGTCGGCGACGTGCATCGCGTACCGGACGGCAGCCTCCGGGTCCGCTCGCCTGTACGCGCCGCGATAGACGTCGGGGATCGGTGCGACGTGTACCCAGTCCGGCGCCCCATGTCCGCCCCGGCCGGCGTGCTTGTATGGACTGATGTCGATCAACGAGGTCGTGTTGCCGTGATACGCCGCCTCGAGCACGATCACGTCGCGTCGGTCCGTGGCGGCGCGCGCCAGGCGCAGCGCCAGCTCGTTCGCCTCGCTGGCCGAATTGACGAAGTAGCAGACCTCGAGCTCGCGCGGAAGCGTGGCGAGCAGGCGCGATGCGTATTCGGTGAGAAGATCGTTCAGATACCGCGTGTTGGTATTGAGCACGCGCATCTGCCGCGCGCCGGCATCGACGACTCGTGGATGGCAGTGACCCACATGCGGCACATTGTTGTACGCGTCGATGTAGCGCCGGCCATCCGCGTCGTAGAGGTGCTGCATCCAGCCGCGCACGGCTCGCACCGGAACGCGATACGAGAGGCTCAGATTGCGGCCGAGGTGCGATGCTCGCACGGCCAGCGGGTCGTGACTTTCGCCACGCTGGTTGGGACGCAGGTGTTCGGGAATCCCGACGATCGCGTTCGGATCGGGACAGATCGCGGTCCAGGCGCGGCGGTGCGCTGCCCAGGCAACGCCAGGAAAGTCGGTCCCGAGCTCCAGCAGATCGGTAATGATCTGCAGGTGCAGATGGGGCGTCCAACCACCGTTCTCCCGAGACTCGCCCAACGTGGCAATCTGCTGGCCGGCCCGCACCGATGCGCCAACGTGCCATTCGGCAGTCGACGCGCGGCTGAGATGACCGTAGAGCGTAAAGAACGATGTCCCGTCGTCGGTGACGTGCCGCAGGATGACGACGGGTCCGTAGTCCTGCGGTGCCCCGTTGTCGGCGAACGCGTGAACGACGCCGTCGAGCGGCGCGAACACGGGCGTGCCCGCTGGCGCAAAGAGATCGAGCCCGATGTGGATCGTGCGATGCGGATCGGTAGCTTTGCTCCCCAGCGCGAACGCTGGCGCGACATACAGGAGCCTCGGCTCGTCATAGCGTCCGATCGCCACATGCGCGCCGGCCGCGCGCATGACGGACTCGATCTTCGGCGTGAGCGACGGCTCGTCGTTACGCGTGACATCGCCATCGAGCAGTGGGCTCGACACACTGAGATCGAGCACCACCACCGGTTCACGAGCCGGATCGATCCCGAGCACGGGCGCGAGCTGCTGCTGCCGACGCAGAAACGCGCCGACCAGTTCCGCGGTAGGCGAAGGCACCATGCCCGCGGCCTCGCGCAGTGTCACTTCCGCCAGACCGAACGGAATTCCGCACAACGTGGGCAGCGTGCGGCGGATGGACGATTGGCTCACGTCCAGATAGGCGTTGTCGGGCCGCTGTCGCGACTGCACGGCGGCGATGCACGCGCTGGCGCACAGCCGGATCGTCGCCAGACCGAACAGCGCGGCCAGCTCCACGTCTTCCGGCGCGACCGTCCTGGCGAAGCCGCGGACGACCTGCGCGGCGACACCGAGCGGATCCGTCGCGTCGAGCATCGCGTAGGCCATCGCGATCGCCAGATCGGCAGTCCGGTAGCTGTACACCATGTCGCCAAAATCCACGATTCCGGTCACGCGCTGGCCCCGGCTCTCGAGATCGTCACCGTCGCCCACGAGCACGTTGTAATCGTTCATGTCACCATGCACGATCGCGCGCGGCAGGTCATCGAGTAGCCGACGCGTGTATCGGTCGAACCGATCGACGAGCACGTCGATGACCGCGCCCAGCTCGGATTCACGAATCGCCGGACGATGG
The DNA here is from genome assembly GCA_035492735.1 of Gemmatimonadaceae bacterium. Classification (GTDB taxonomy): domain Bacteria; phylum Gemmatimonadota; class Gemmatimonadetes; order Gemmatimonadales; family Gemmatimonadaceae; genus JAQBQB01. The sequence continues at coordinate 8,525 of DATJIZ010000465.1, forward strand.
CGCTCGATGAT
>DATJIZ010000466.1:0-17334 GCA_035492735.1 Gemmatimonadaceae bacterium
GAGCAGGCGCTCCACCTCGCCGCGGAGCTGTCAGTCATGGTGGCACGCCGTCCAAGCGGCGAGACTCGCGTGTATCCGCCGGCGCTCAACTTTCACGAGCGCCAGATTCTCGCCTGGTCGGTGATCCCCGCGCCGCTGCCCGATGACGTCGCGAGCCGCGCGGAGGCGATCGCTCGCGGCATCGCCGATGCCTTTGCACTCGAGGGCATTCTCGCCGTCGAGCTGTTCCTGCTCGACGACGACACGCTGCTCGTGAACGAGCTCGCGCCGCGGCCGCACAATTCCTTCCACGAAACGGAAGTGGCCTGCTCGACCAGCCAATTCGAGCAGCTCGTGCGCGCCGTGTGCGATCTGCCGCTGGGCGACACGCGCGTGCTACGCCCGGGGGCGATCTACAATCTTTTCGGCGACCTATGGTTGCGGGCCGACGGTCCACCTCGCTTCGAGGCCGCACTCTCACAGCCGGGCGTGCGCCTGCATCTTTACGGGAAGCCGGGAGCGCGTCCCGGCCGCAAGATGGGTCATCTGTCGGCAGTCGGCGACACGGCTGACGAGGCCCTCGCTCGCGTTCGCGACGCCGCGGCCGCACTCACCGCCGCATCACACTGAGAGGTTCGCGTGTTCCATCGCACACACTCACTCGCCATCGCCGTCGGCATCGGTGCGGCGCTGGCTTGCGGGCCACAGCCCGCGGTGTATGTGCCACCGAGCCCATCACCGAGGGCGCCGGTCGCTGCCGGCCCCGCGCTGCCGACGACGTTCATGACGGCGACGGCGACGCTGCGCGATGCGAGTGGCCGGCGCGTGGGCACCGTTACGCTGGCCGACTCGTACGCCGGCGTCATGATGCGCGGCACCGTCTCCGATCTGGGTCTCGGGGCGCATGCCATTCACATTCACGCAGTAGGAAAGTGTGAAGCCCCGTTCACGAGCGCCGGCGGCCATTTCAATCCGCAGGGCCGGCAGCACGGCTACCTCAATCCCAGAGGCCCGCACCTCGGCGACTTGCCGAATCTGACCACGCCGCCCGCCGGCTCGCTCACGTTCGAGTATCTGGTTCCCGGCGTCACGCTCAAGGGAACGAACGCCCTGCTCGATGCCGACGGCGCCGCCATCGTGATTCACGCGAGCGCCGACGATTACCATACCGATCCAGCCGGCAACGCCGGCGCACGCGCCGCCTGCGGCGTGATCGTCGCCCGCTGACGTGTTGATCGCCGACTTCGCGCTCGAGCGCTACTTCGCGCGCTGGGAGTTCGCGGTTCGACATGTGCTCTGCGCGTCCGACGTGGAGCCCCATCGGTTGACCGAGCTGCTCGCGCTCGCCGACGAGGACTCGCGCCGGCTCTGGAGCGAGCTTCGCCTTGGCTATACCGAGTCGCTCGGCCTGCCCGCGCTCCGCGACGAGATCGCCGCGTTGTACACGACGCTCGAGCGCGACGACGTGATCACCTTTGCCGGGGCCCAGGAAGGCGTCTTCCTCGCCATGCATGCCTCCCTGTCGCCGGGCGACCACGTCGTCGTCGAGTGGCCGGCATATCAATCTCTGCACGAAGTGGCCCGATCGATCGGCGCCCAGATCACGCTGGTTCCGCTCGATCCGGCGACGTGGACCCTCGACGTCGATGCGGTCGCGGCGGCGATGCGCCCGAACACGCGGATGATCGTCGTGAACTCGCCGCATAGTCCAACGGGCTCGCAGCTCCAGGCCGCCCAGCTCGAGCGGCTCGTGTCGATCGCCGAGCTGCACGGCGCCACACTGTTCTCCGACGAGGTCTATCGGTTCCTCGAGCACTCCGCGCCGCCGCTCGGGCCAGCCGCCGATCGGTCGCCGCGCGCCGCGAGCCTGGGCGTAATGTCCAAGGCGTTCGGGCTGGCCGGCGTCCGGATCGGCTGGATCGCCACGCGGGATCATGAGCTGTACCGTCGGCTCGTTTCCCTAAAGGACTACACCACGATCTGCAATGCGGCGCCGAGCGAGGTGCTGGCGCTGATCGGCCTGCGCGCCCGCGACCAGGTGGTGGCGCGCGCGCTGGCGATCGTCCGCGCCAACCTGGCGCTTCTCGATGCCTTCATGGCGCGGCACGAAGACGCGTTCGAGTGGGTCAGGCCGCGGGCGGGAAGTGTCTGCTTTCCGCGTCTCACCACCGGCGGAATCGACCAGTTTGCGGCCGACCTGGTGGCGGAGGAAGGTGTGCTGCTCCTGCCTGCGTCGCAGTTCGGCTACGCCGGAAACCATTTCCGGCTCGGCTACGGACGCGCCGACATGCCGCAGGCGCTCGCCCGCCTCGAGGCCTTCCTCGCGCGCCGCTAATTTCGCCCGCGCGGCGGCACCGTGCTTGCTCCGGCGCCTTGATGTGACTTCACGCGCTCCCGAACCCGAAAACGCGTCGCCGCTCGGCAGGCTTGCCGCGGTTGCCGGCAGCGCCGCGCTGCTCTCGTGGCGCGCGCGCGACGAGCGCGCCACCGGATTGGCGAGAGCACTCGGCGCCGCATGTCTCGCGCTTGCGTCGTGGCCCCTGCTCGAGGCGAGTGTGCGACTCAATGGCGACCGGAAGCGGCGGCTCGACGTGCGGTCGTCCGTCGAGATCGCGCGGCCCGTTGCCGACGTATTCGACTTCTTTAAAGACCTGGAGAATCTGCCGCACGCGGTCCGCGCCGTGACGGCCGTGCACGACTCACAGGACGGACGCTCGCACTGGATCGTGCGCTCGGAGCGCGGTGTGGCGCTGGAGTGGGACGCCGTCACGACGAAGTACGTGCCGCGATCCGTCATCGCCTTCGAGAGCGTGCCGGGCGGCCCGGTCGAGGTCTCGATCACGCTGCGCTTCGTCCCACTCGCGCCCGATCGCACGCGGCTCGCGGTCGACGTCACGTATCGCGCGCTGCAGACCGAGCTGAGCGACGCGATTCGCGCGCTGCTGTCGCGGCGCCCCGCGCGGCGCATGCACATGGCGCTCGAGCACACTCGCACGTACATCGAATCGCTGTCGCCGACGTCGGCGAGCGGCGCACTCCCCTCTCCGCAGCCGGTCGAGTGACACGCGCCGTGCGCGGCGCGACCACGCCTTGGCGAACGGCCGCCCCAACGATCACGTCGGCGTCGTCGGCCCCGCGCTCTGGCGATCCGGCGGAGGCCGGTCGGTTGCGCGCCGGCCCCAGCTGCGACGATCGGCGATTGGCGTCACGCTTCGATCGGCCGGAGCCTGGGTGCGCACCTCGAAGAGCCGGAACGGCGGGCGGTCGGGATAGTTCGCCAGCAACACCGCGTGGGCGACGTTGTAGACCGGAATGCCCGACTGCGTCTTGCCCTCCGGCTGTCCCCTGTGCGCATGACCGTGGAACACGGCCGTCACGTCGAAGCGGCCGATCGGATCCTCGAGGCGGCTCGATCCGAGAAATGGAAAGATCTCCGGCGACTCGCCTTCGACCGTCGCGCGGATCGGCGCGTAGTGCATCACGACGATCCGGTGATCGGTCGTGAGCCTGGCCAGCGCCGACTCGAGCTTGAGCGCTTCCTGCACGGCCTCGTGTACGAAGTCCTTGATGATCTTCTCACCCCATGGGCCGAGCGCCCCCCGCCCAAAGCCGCCGCAAAAGCCGCGAACGCCCGCGAACCCGACTCCGTGGTACTCCCACGTGTCGCCGTCCAGCACATGCACGCCGACATCGGCCAGCGCCTGCGCGATGTCCTTCTCCTGCGCCGCCTCGAAGTCGTGGTTCCCCAGCACGGCGACCACGGGGATCTTGATCGGCGCGAGATCCCGCGCCAACACGCGGGCCTCTTCGACCATGCCGTAGTCCGTGAGATCGCCGCACAAAACGAGCACATCCGCGCTCTCGGCGATCTGACCGAAGAGCGAGGCGTAGCTGCCTTGTGACGTCTTGCCGTAGTGGATGTCACCGACCGCCGCGAGGCGCACGATGTTGTCGTTCGAGGGCATGGGCATGGATTCGTCGTGACGAGAGATCATGACCTTCTACCGAAGATTTCGGGCCAGCGCACTGGTGCGCCGAGCGTGCCCGGCAGCGCGCTAGCCTCGGACTTGCACTTGCCCCGCCGTAGAAGCCTCAACCGTGCGGGCGCATGGCCTACCAATCGACGCTGGATCATCCAGGACCCGACACGAACGCCTTTTATCGGCGGACCCTGCACGTGCTGAGCGACGCGCGCGTTGCGTTCCTGGTGGGCGGCTCGCACGCCCTGCTCAATTACACGGGGATCGTCCGCGAGACCAAGGACTTCGATCTGTTCGTTCGACAGGCGGACATCGAGCCCGCGCTCGAGGCGTTGCGGCAGGCCGGATATCACACCGAGATCTCCTTCCCGCACTGGCTCGCCAAGGCGCAGCACGGATCCGACGTCGTCGATCTCGTCTTCAGTTCCGGCAACGGTGTCTGCCGCGTGGACGACGACTGGTTCGAGTACGCGACGGAGGCCGATGTGCTCGGCATGCCCGTGAAAATCGCGCCGGTCGAGGAGCTGCTCTGGCAAAAGGCATACGTCATGGAGCGCGAGCGCTACGACGGCGCCGACGTCGCCCACATTCTGCGCACGTGCGCCGAACAGCTCGATTGGGATCGCGTGTTGCGCCGATTCGATTCACACTGGCAACTCCTGCTCTCGCACCTCGTGCTCTTTGGATTCATCTACCCGTCGGAGCGCCATCGCATTCCGTCGCGCGTGATGAACGAGCTGCTCGGCCGACTCCACCGCGAGCTCGAGGGACCGCCGAGCGACGATCGAGTGTGCCGCGGAACGCTCATGTCGCGCGGTCAGTATCTGCTCGACATCGGCCGCTACGGCTACGAGGACGCGCGGCTCTCGCCGCGCGGCAACATGAGCGCCGAAGACGCGGTGTACTGGACCTGGGCGATCGAGAACGTGCACTGACGCGCGGCGCGCGTCAGGCCGTCGTCTCCAACAGGCCCGCTTCGCGTGCGCGGTCGGCCAGCTCGCCGCGCGACTCCACGCCGAGCTTGGTGAAGATGTTCGAGAGATGCGTGCTGGCCGTGCGCGCCGAGATCCCGAGCGCGGCGCCGATCTCCTTGTTCGATCGACGCGCGGCGACGAGCCGCACGATCTCCAGCTCGCGACCGGTCAGCCCGGCGATCCCCTGCGTGAGCGTACGACTCGGCGGACGCGCGCCGAGCTCGCGAAGCTGCTCGCGCGTGCCATCCAGCTCGCGCTGCGCGCCGAGGTGCGCGAACACCTCGTGCGCGCGCCGGAGCTCACGCATCGCGCCATCGCGATCGCCCGTCTCGGCGAGCGCACGCGCCAGCTGACGCCGCACCCGCGCGGCGTCGGGCACGAAAGGAATCGCCTCCAGCGCTTCCGCGGCGCCGCGCAACAGCGCGACCGAACGCGAGGCGTCGCCTTTGAGCAGCTCGACGAGCGCGTCGCAGCCGTCGGCCCAGGCCAGGCCAAGACGCTGGCCGAGCGCGGTCGATTCACGGCGCATTCGTTCGCCGAGCTCGCGCGCACGCGTCATGTCGCTCGCCCACAATGACGCCTCGGCGATCACGGGCATGAGTCGGTGGATCGCCCACACCACGTAGCCGGAGCGGTCGGCGATGCGCAGCCCGTGCTCGCCGACGCGGATCGCGTCGGCGTACTGGGCGTTGGAGAGGTGATACGCGGCGCGGCCGATGTGCGCTACCACGATGGCGTGCACGTCGCGCAGTGGATTGGCCAAATCGCTCGCGCCCGAGAGCGTCCATGCTTCGTCCACGCACGCCTTGCCTTGCTCCATCTCGCCTCGGCCCAGGTGCAACAGCCCGAGCCAGACGAGCAGCCGTGGCAGTAGCGTGCGCTGCCCGAGTGTTCGCGCGGTGGCGATCGTTCGCTCCGCCAGCGCGACGGCCTGATCCCAGTCGCCCCGGCCCGCCGCGTACTCGATCTCGACCTCCGCCGTCCACGCGCGGAAGAGCGGCGACCGCAACTCGTCAGCCAGATGTTGCGCGGCGGCCAGCTGCCGCCGCACCTCGTCGGAATTTCCCGTGAGACCGCCGAGCACGGCGAGCGCCCAATGCGCCGACCACGCGACGGCGGGCTGGCCGGCGGCTTCGGCGAGCACGATCGCACGACTGCCGTGCTCGCGCGCAGCCTCCGCGGGGCCCGTCCAGAGATAGAGCAGCAGCAACGTGCGGTGCACGCGCGCGAGCAGCGCGTCGTCGCCGATCGACGTGGCGATCGCAAGCGCTGCTTCGACCTCGCGCCGCGCATGGTCGGGCCGCCCGATCGCCTGAAGGCAGCTCGCCTTCGCGATGAGCACACGCGCTTCGAGCTGACGGTCGCCCGCCTGCCGCGCGGCTTCGATCGCCGAGTCGTAGTTCGTCAGCGCGTCGTCGAACGCGCCGCTCCAGTATCGTGCGAGTCCCATGCTCCGGTGAATCGCCGCCACTCGCGCCACGTCGCCCGACGCGCGCGCCGTCTCGAGCACACGCTCCCACAACGCGATCGCGCCAGGATAGTCGCCCAGCCGCTGACGCACGCGGGCCAGCTCCATGGCAAGCTCGCTGCTCGACGACGCCTGGTCCTGGTCGGCGATCGCCAGCGCGGCACTGAGGTAGTCCGCGGCCTCGCGATTGGCATACTTCACGGAGGCATCCTTGCCGGCGGCGCGAAGGTAACGCACCGCCTTCGCGGCAAGCCGGCGCGTATCGCCGCGCGCGTAATGCGCCGCGAGCTCGCTCGCGTGCGCCATGGCACCCGGACCGTACAAGCGCTCGAGCGTTTCGGCGATGCTGCCGTGCATCGCCTGCGTGCGCGCGAGACCAAGCTCGTTGTACAGGGTCTCCTGGATGAGTGGATGAGAGAAATCGTAAACGATGTCGGCGCCGTCCCGTCGCTCGGCGATGATGTCTGCGACACGCAGCTCGTCGATCGCGCCGATCAACTCGTCCGCGGCGAGCCCGCCGAGGGCCGCGAGCTGGTCGTGCGTCGCATGCGTGCCGAGCACCGCGGCGATGTCGGCCAGGCGGCGCGCCGGATCCGACAGCTCGGCCACGCGCGCGAGTACCGCATCGCGAATCGACGCCGGCACCTGCAGATCCTCGACGTCCCATCCCGTCCACCCGGCCGGACCGCGGCGCAGCTGGCCGGTTTCGACCAGCGCCTTGATCGTCTCGGCGATGAAGAAGGGATTGCCGCCCGTCCAGCGTTGCAGCCGTTCGGCGAGGCCCGCCGTTCGATCCGGCTCGGCGCCGAACCCGCGTTCGAGCAGCTCGGTGATCGCGTCAATGCCGAGCGGCGCGAGCCGCATGCGATGCGCAAGTCCCAGACTGCGAAGCGACTGCTCCGTCGTGCGAAGCGCGGCACTGCTGCGATGGTCCGGATCGTTGTGCGTTCCGATGACGAGCAGCCGATCGGCGGCGATCTGTCGCGCCACGAAGTGCAGCATCTCGAGCGAGGCGCTGTCGGACCACTGCAGATTCTCCAGCACGATCAACAGCGGATGCTTCGCGCTGAAGCGCGACAGAAACTGGCTGAAGTTCCAGAGCAGACGCGCCTTGATCTCGGCGGGATCGCCGCGCGGTACCGATGCGGCCCGCGGGCTCGCGTCGAAGGCGGGAAAGAGTTGTGCGAGCTCGGCGGTGCCGCCCCGCGTGAGCAGCGTGAGCACGGGTTGCTCCAGGGCGCGAAGCACCGGCAGCAGCGCGTCGGAGAACACGGCGTACGGAACGCCGGTTTCGACGGGATACGCGCGGCCCATCGCGACGGTGAATCCGCGATGCGCCGCCTGCTCGGCGACCGCCGCGACGAGTCGCGTCTTGCCGATGCCGCTCTCGCCGACCACCAGCACCGTCGATCCGCGGCCTGCTTCCGCATCGGCCAACGCCGCCGAGAGGGTCTGCAGCTCGGCGGTCCGGCCAACCAGGATCTGAGCGGGAGTTCGTGCCGGCGGGGCGTTCGAAGCGGCGCCGTGGCTTTCGGTGGACTGCGAGCGTCGCGGCATGAGCGGAATCTCATGCCGGTACGCGGGTCCTGCCAGCCTCGGGCGCTAGCTGGCGACCTGGGTGGCCAACCCGCCGAACCGGCGCTCGCGCGCGTCGAACGCGCTCAATGCGTTTACGAACTCACCTTCGGTGAACTCGGGCCACATGCAGCGGGTGAAATAGAGCTCCGCGTACGCGCATTCCCAGAGCAGAAAATCGCTCAGGCGCTGCTCCCCGCCCGTGCGGACGAGCAGGTCCACGTCGGCCACAGGGAATGGGTCGTGATTCGCCTGGGCGAGAAGCTTGGCGAAGCGGTCGCGCGTGATCGGTTCGCCACCCGCCAGCGCGGCGGCCCGGGTGATCGATTCGCGCGCCGAATAATCGATCGCGACCCGCAGGTGCAGGTTCCGTCCATGCGCCGTGATCTGTTCCGCTTCGTCGATCGCGACCACGAGCGCCGCGGGAAGCCGGTCGCGGCGTCCGACGATCGTGAGGCGAACCCCGTTCTCGAGACAGCGCTTGGACTCCACGAGCAGCGACCGTCGCAGCAGCCGCATCAGCGCGCCGACTTCGGGCGTGGGACGTGACCAGTTGTCCGAGGAGAACGCGTAGAGTGTGAGCGTGCCGACGCCGGCGCGTGTGGCCGCCTCGACGATCTTGCGCGCGGTACGCACACCGGCGCGATGTCCCGCGGACCGCGGCATGCCGCGGGCGGCTGCCCATCGGCCGTTGCCGTCCATGATGATGCCGACGTGAATGCCGTTGTAGGCCGGCGCCGCGGGGGTCGATCGCTTCATGGCTGAGTAGACGAGAAAGAATGGCCGGACGTCACCGCTCGCGCGTCGTCCGAATGAGCGCTTCCATGTGATCGAGGTACCGCTCGAGCGCGCGCCGGCCGACGGCCGTGATCGCGTACTCGGTCCTGGGCACGCGGCCCTCGAACGACTTGCGGCAGCTGATGTACGCGGCTTCCTCGAGCTTTCGGGCATGCACGCTCAAATTGCCATCGGTCGTTTGCATGAGCTTCTTCAAATCATGAAAGCTCAATGACTCGTTGACGGCGAGCGCGCTGAGAATCCCGAGCCGCAGTCGCTCGTGGATGAGGCGGTCGAGCGCGAGCGGACCCTCGGCGGGCGCCTTGCCCCGCACCGTGCGCAATGCCTCGCGCGGCACGGTCGATTCCTTTTCTGCCGGGTCGGCGCGCCGGCCACGCTGCGGCTTAGCCACCGTGCCTCCGCGCGATCCAGAAACCGAACACGATGTGCAAGCCGCCAAAACCGGCAAGCATGAGGCGGGTTGCCCAGACCTCGGGCGTCACCAGCGCGACCGCACCGAGCAGCATGAACCCCGCACCCATCACCGGCACGCTGCGCACCGAGTACGTCCCGGCGCTGATGACCGCGGCACCGTACAACAGCATCCACACACCGGGCAGCAAGCCGTACAGCCCCAGGTGCACGAGCACCGCCGTGAGCAGGCCGCCGACGACGATCGGCGGCGAAAAGCTCAGCACGAGCTTGCGAACGGGTCCCGACAGCAGGGGCATGTTGGAGGCGTGCGCCTTGAGCGACATCGAGGCGACGGAGATGCCGGCGGCGATGCCCGCCTCGGCGACCCACGTGGCAACGCGCGCCCAAGGCAGACCCTGTCGCGCCGCGACCAGCGCGGCCGCGATCGCCGTGATGCCAATGACGACCTGGCCCCATCCGGAAACGGCCGTGAAGGTGCCGGCCTGCTCCATCATGCCACGGATGTAGCTGAGATTGTCCATCGCCCGAGCCTGCATCTCGGGCGGCTCGCTCTTCCGAGGCCGGAGTGGAATCACGGGTGCCATGCAGTCATAGTACGCGCCGGACACAATTCTGGCAAGTACTTTACTTCGCAAAGCTGGGACGTGCTCTGGACCCACATTCGGGGTGTCTACGGTCGGATCCGAACTGCAACCGCGCCCGCCGGCGCTCCCACCGCAGCGCGAGCGCCGGCGGGCCTCAGGTCAGGGCTGCGCCGGCGGGTCGCTGGCCGGAAAGCTCTCGCGCGAAGCTTCGTCGACGCGGTCGTCGTCGCTCTGCGCGCTGTCGTCTCGCGGCCTTCCAGCCTGCTTCCGCTCCCGGAGATCACGCAGCGCCGGGTTCACCCGCTCTTCCGGAACCAGGGGCTGGTCGTGCGGGTTGGACGCGAGCTGCTGCTTGTCCTCATTGGCGATCTGTTCGCCGACGCTGCGCCCTTCGCGTCGCCACTTATAGTCGCTCGACCCTGCTTCGCCAGGGTCGATGTTGTGCTGATCAGGTCGTTTGCCGCCCATGACATCCTCTCGGTCAGTCGTTCCCCGGAATACCGGTCATGAAGCATGCCTGGTGAACGGCCAAGCCGCGCCGATGAACTCTACCGGCCGACGACATTGTACTTTGTGAGTACCGCGCGAACCTTGTCGAGCGGAATGGCATCAACCGTGTGCCCGTTCCCGCTCGTCGTGCTCGCCATGAACAGCGAGTTGTAGATCGCCTCTTCAGTTGCTTCGACCGACGCCTCGAACAACGCCGACATCTGCTCGTTCGCCAGCTCCTCGGTTGCGAGCCGGGGCGCGTTGTAGGCGCGGCGCACCTTCTCGTTGGTCGAGAACGCAAGTACGTAGTCGCCGGACCCATTCGACGCCGACGATCCGGTTCGCGCCAGTCCCATGATGGCGCGCGCCGCCAGGCGCTCGAGATTGCGATCGGAGAGCGGTGCGTCTGTCGCGATCACCATGACGCACGAACCGTCGCCGCGCTCGCCCGGCGATTCCACGTCGCGCTTGAACGCGTACTGCCCGAGCTCCTTGCCCACGGGCGCGCCGAGCACCTGGAGAATGCCGCCAAAGTTGGTCTGCACCAGCACGCCGACCGTCCAGCCGCCGGCGGATTTCGGGACGACGCGCGACGAGGTTCCGATCCCGCCCTTCCACCCGAACGCCACCGTGCCAGTGCCCGCCCCGACGCTGCCTTCGGCCACCGGGCCCGTCGAGGCAGACGTCAGCGCGGCGCGAACGTGCTCTGGCCGGATCGGCCGCGCTCGAATGTCGTTGAGTGTTCCATCGTTCGTCTCGGCCACAACGGGGTTGATCGAGCGTACGTTCGCCATGCCGGGCTGCGCGAGCATCCACTCGACCATCGCGTCGGCGGCTTTCCACACACATAGTGTGCACGTGAGCAGAATCGGAGTCTCGAGCTCACCCAGCTCTCGCAGCTGCGTCACGCCTGTGATCTTGCCAAAGCCGTTGCCGACGTGGAGTGCCGCAGGCACACGATCGGTAAAGAGGTTGCCGCCGTGCGGCAGGATCGCGGTCACGCCGGTTCGCACGCTGTCGCCTTCGACTACGGTCGATTGGCCCACGCGAACACCCGCGACGTCGGTGATTGCGTTGAGCGGGCCGGTCGGAAATACGCCGGGTTTCACGCCGAGCTCACGCGCGCGCACGCGCTGCGCGCCCAGCGCGCTGGTGACGAGCGTCATGGAGAGAAGTGTCGCGCCGAGGACGTTGACGAGAGGTGTCATGTGCGGATCTGAAAGTTCGCCAGCTAATGGAGCTTGACCGTACTCCCCAGCCGGCGCGGCTGCAACTCCGCCCACGCCAACCGAATTGGCATCGGCTTCAACGCGCCCATACCTTCAACGCGTGCCCCTCGCACCCCTTTACGGCCACGCCGCCATTCGAGCCCGCCTGGCCGAAGCCGCTGCACGCGGCGCACTCCCTTCGAGCCTTCTCCTGCTCGGACCGCGCGGCGTGGGCAAGCAGCAGCTCGCGCTCTGGCTCGCGCGGACGCTGCTGTGCGAACGCGCTGGCGCCACTGGACCCTGCGGCGAATGCAAGGCGTGCCGGATGGCCGCCGGGCTAGGCCATCCCGATCTCCACTGGTTCTTTCCCAGACCACGGTTGAAGGATGCGGATGCGTCGGCCGATGAGGTCCGGGAAGACCTGGCTGACGCCATCGCTGCCCGGCTCAAAGCCGGCGGTCTCTACGAAGCGCCGGGCGGAGACGAAGGGATATTCATCTCGACAGTACGCGCTATCGTCCACACGGCATCGCTGTCGCCGGCGATGGGCAGGCGGAAGGTCTTCGTGATTGGCGACGCTGAGCGCATGGTACCGCAGGAAGGATCGGATCAGGCAGCCAACGCGTTCCTCAAGCTTCTCGAGGAACCGCTCCCCGACACGTCGATCATTCTCACATCGAGCGAGCCCGGTGCACTCCTGCCGACGATTCGATCTCGAGTGGTCGCGATGCGAGTAGTGCCGCTATCGGAGTCCGAGACGCGTGCGTTCCTTGCCGATCCGCAAGTCGCCGATCGACTCGACCTGCCGAGCGGAGACGAGCTGGATGAGCTGATCCGCCTTGCCGGCGGGGCTCCCGGCCGCTTGATCGATCGGGAGGCGTGGGTCGTCGCCATGCGGCAGGCGAATCGGATCCTCGACGCCGCGACATCGGCCGACCGCGGCAGGCAGATGCGAGCGGCACTGGCCGCCGGTTCAGCTGGCGCGCGCGGCAAGTTCAGCGACGCGCTCGACGCGCTGACGGTGGTTCTGCACGACCGCGCGCGCGCCGCGGCCGAGCGCGGCGACGAGCCGGGCGCCAGCGGCGCGGCCCGCGCGGTCGACGCAGTCGAGGAGGCCAAGGAAATGGCGTCGCGCAATGTGAACCCGCAGCTCCTGACCGCGTCGCTGGTTCGGCAGATCGCCGGCTACGTGGGATGAAGAAGTCACTCACGCACGTCGGCGAAGCCGGCGAGGCCAAGATGGTGGACGTTTCGGCGAAACCGGCCACCAGGCGCCACGCTCGCGCGACCGGTACGATCCGGATGCGTCCCGAGACACTCGCCGCAATCGTGCGCGCCGAGGTCAAGAAAGGGGATGTGCTTGGCGTCGCCCGGATTGCCGGAATCATGGCCGCCAAGCGGACGGCCGATCTGATCCCGTTATGCCACCCGCTGGCGCTCAGCCACGTGGATGTCTCGCTTTGGCCAGACGACGGTCTGCCGGGCGTGCGCGCGGAGGCGTCGGTGAGCACGACAGGTCCGACCGGGGTCGAGATGGAGGCCCTCACGGCGGTCTCTGTGTCGTTGCTCACCGTGTACGACATGGCCAAGGCGCTCGACCGAGGGATGGAGATATCCGATATATCGTTAGCCGAGAAATCGGGTGGACTTGGCGGCGATTACGCAAGGGTTGATGGCACGAGCTCTGCCACTTATCCTGGGTCCAGCAGGAAGAAGGCGTAGTGGCTGTAGGCTTGTTAACCTGTTGCCAATCATACCCTTATGCGCAACCTACGTGGGACGTACGTCCACCGGGGGGACGCGATTCGGCGACGGAGACGCATGCAGCGTATGCTCTTCGTAGCTGGTTCGGTAGCGGTGACCGCCACGGTCATCGCTGCGCGTCGAACGACCCCGGCGAACGCCGAGCCGACGGTGACCGGCAGTCGAGCGAGCCTCTTTTCGCTCGGTGATGCCCGGAAGCTGCGCGCCGAGCTGGAAACGACCAAGGGCGAGTTGACGCTGGTCCGCGCTCAGTACGAGCGCGCCGACCGGGTCATGCGGTACTCGAACCAGTACGGGATCACGGCGGGCCTCGCCGGGAAGGTGTTCGACAGCTCGATCCGCGAAGGTGTCGACCCGGAGCTGGGCTTCCGGCTCGTACGCCTGGAAAGCGAGTTCAATCCGCACGCGGTCAGCAAGGTCGGGGCGCTGGGGCTTACGCAGCTCATGCCATCGACGGCTCGCCTGTTCGACAAGACCGTCACGCGCGAGACGCTGTTCCAGCCGGACGTGAACCTCCGGGTTGGCTTCCGCTACCTCCGCACGCTGCTCGACATGTACAAGGGCAACGTCAATCTCGCGCTGCTGGCTTACAATCGAGGTGAAGACGCGGTTTGGCGCGACGTGCGCGCCGGAGTCAATCCGGGCAACGGGTACGATCGCAGCGTCTTGCGGGGCTACAAGGGCAAGGGCACGATCGACTAGTCCGCGCCGTTGGTGAAATGCCGTTGGTGCAACGCCGTTGGTGAAATGCCACTGCTGAAACGCCACTGGTGAAATGGGCGGGATGCGACTGCTGCTCGAGTCGCGTCCCGCCCTTCGCTTTGAGGCGACCTACTTTCCGGTTGACTTGCTCGCGACCGATCGCCTGGCGCTCGACTTGGTGCTGTGTTTGGCACTCGCGCTGGCGGAGTGGACCTTGCGCGAGCTCACGATGAGCGTCTGGCCCGGGAAAATCATCGCGCGACGCAGGCCGTTGGCCCGCATGAGCGCCGCCGTCGTCGTGTGATAGCGCTTGGCGATGCCGCTCAGTGTCTCGCCCGACCGCACGACGTGCGTCACGCTCCTTCTGGAGGACGAGTAGCGCTCGATCGACGGGTCGGGCACCGCGCTGGCGGCTGCCGCAACGCTCGCGGTGGGCACGAGCACCGATTGGCCCGGAGCAAGATTCCCGCTCTTGAGGCGCCTCAGCTTGGGATTGAACAGTGCGAGCTGCGCCGTGGTAATGCGGTGCTTGTGAGCGATCGATGCGACACTCTCGCCTTTCTTCGAGAGCACCGTAGTGAGCCCCGTGCGCTCGCTCGCCGGGAGATTGGCGAACGCGGATGGAAAGCTGTCCGCGGCGCCCAGCCGAATTCGCACCAGAAACGAATCGCGTGGCGGCGTCATCCCGCGCAGAAGATGCGGATTGAGCGCCTGCACCTCCGTGATCGTCGATCCGGACGCGAGCGCAATGGCAGCGAGCGGCGTGGCCGGACCAACGCGGACCGAGTCGTAGGCCAGCGCCTGCTCGGACCGGAGCGTGAGCCCGTATCGTTCAGGCTCCTTCGCGATCAGCGCAACGGCGATGAGCTGGGGGACGTACTCTCGCGTCTCGTGCCGCAGATAGTCCTTGTCGGCCAGGGCGAAGAAGAGATCTTCGCCGGTGGTGCCCTCGAGGTCATCCGCGTAGCGCGTGAGGCCGCGGGCAATGCGACCAGGCCCGCCATTGTACGCTGCCGCCGCAAGATAGAGCGAGCCGAATTGCTCCTTCAAATCCTTGATGAACCGGACCGCCGCGATAGTCGACTTGACCGGGTCGCGACGCTCGTCCACCCACCAATCGACCCGCAGACCCATGTCACGCGCGGTCGACGTCATGAACTGCCACATGCCGACAGCGGCGGCCCGGGAGTAGGCATTCGGGTCGAATCCGCTCTCGACGAGGGCGAGATAGTACAGGTCCTCGGGCAGTCCGCCGTCGTGCAGCTTGGCACGGATCATCGGCTCGTACCGCGTACCGTCGTTGAGCCAGCGTTCGATCTGCTCCTTGGCCGGCCCGGCGAACAGGTGCACGTAGTGGTCGACGCGAGCCGTCGATTCGTATGGCAGCACGTCGATGTCCCACACGGGCCCGGAGTCCGCCGCGGCCGCGACGTTCGCCGGCGTGGAATCGCCGAACAGTTCAGTCGCGCGGCGACTGACGTCGTGTTGAGTGATCGCGCTGGTGTCGGTTCCTGCGGCGGGCGCTACCGCGGTGACGGTGGCTGGCGCTGCCTGCTGCGCGACCGCTGGTTTGGAGCTCGAAGGTGCCGAAGCCGACGCTCGCGGTGTCGGTGTGACGGCGGCAGGTGCCGGGCTGGGAGCTGTCGCAGGCGGATGGGCGCACGCGGCGACGAACGTTGCCAATACGACGGCGACTCTCAGCTTCATCGACAAGCCTCCCCTTCCACGTCCTGGAACGACAATCGCCGCCCGGGGCGGCGATTCACGGATTTGCCAAGATAACTGATCCAGCGGTCGACCGCGGAACGCTTTCCGGAGGGTCGCCGCTCCATGCCCATCACTGCGCCGCGATGTAGTTGCCGAGCACCCGGTTGGTGGCATTGAGCACCGCCATCGCGGCGCCGCGCCGGGTGTCGCTTTCGGCGAGATAGCAACCGACGAGTCGTGTCAGCCGGTCGCCTTCGCGCATCGACACGGACACGATGATCAGGTTCTGGTCGAAGGCGCGAAGGTGCTTCACACCGAGGAGCTCGAACTGGATCGCACCTTTACCGAAATCGGCGAGCGCATGCAGCGCGGCTTCCGCCGCGACGCGAAAGTCGCCGAGGGGACTCGATTGCCCGATCGCCCGGCCGACGTACAGCACTCCCTCCCACTCGAGCGACACCTCGGCGGAGCACTGCCCGGCAGGGGTTCGGGCAAAAGTGAAATTCGCGAACTTGAGGCGTTCGCGTCGCAAGCTGCCCGGGAAAATCGCGCTGCTTTCAGACGGGCGCGGATCAGTCATGATTGGCAACAGGTGGGAGCGTCGACCCCGCAACGTGGCACAGGGCATCGTCGCCCCGATCCTTAAACGAGTGAATCATGACGAACGCAACGGGCGAATGCTTGTAACGGCTGTCACCGCCATCCATATTCGCCACATGAACATGTTCGTGTTCTCGGGCATGGTCGCCGCTCTGATGTTTGCCGGCAGCCACGGCCCGACCGTCGAGGGGTTGCCGGGGCAAACGCGGACCGACTCGCTCGACGCGCAGATACGCGAGCGAGCATCTCAGGTCCCGGGCGCGGTGATCGGGGTCGCATTTCACGACCTGCAGACGAACGACTCGCTGTTTCTCAACGCCGACGACAGCTTCCACGCCGCGAGCACGATGAAGGTGCCGGTCATGATCGAGCTGTTCCGGCGGATCGACGCCGGAGCGCTCGGGTTGGACCAGGGAATTCTGCTCGTCAACCAGTTCGGCTCGATCGTTGATGGCTCGCCATACTCACTCGACCCGGGCGACGACTCCGACAGCTCGGCCTACCGGCTGGTCGGGTCCCGCGTTCCGGTCCGCGAGCTCATCGATCGCATGATCACGCGCTCGAGCAATCTGGCGACGAACGCGTTGATCGAGCTCGTCGGCGCCCAACAAGCCAATGCGACGGCCCATGCGCTCGGGGCCCGCAACATCCGCGTCCTTCGGGGCGTGGAGGACGACAAGGCTTTCGCGGCAGGTCTGAACAATACGACCACGGCGCGCGACCTCGGCGTGCTGCTCGAGGCGATCGAGACGGGGCGCGCCGCCAGTGCCCGCAGCTGCACACGAATGCGGGACATCCTGCTGAATCAGGAGTTCAATACCGAGATCCCGGCTGGGCTTCCCCCCGGAACCAAGGTGGCGCACAAGACGGGCTGGATCACCGGCGTGCTGCACGACGCGGCGATCGTCTACCCGGCCGGCCGCCGGCCCTACGTTCTCGTCGTTCTCACCCGCGGAATTCGGGACGAACAAGTCGCCCGCAGCCTGATCGTCGACGTGTCACGCCTCGTATACGCCCACGTCATGGCAAACCACGTGGCGACAGATTCATGAAAGTCGCGGTCGGCGCGGACCATGCCGGCTTTTCGCTGAA